>NZ_JAKKSC010000002.1:0-320628 GCF_025653705.1 Shewanella sp. SM87 | reverse complement strand
GGCCTCCATAGCAATAAGGCTACCTTCGGGGAATTGTCTAATTTTATCGAGCAGCTTGTTTCTGTTAACCTTTTTGTTACTCATGACAGAGTTATCCATAAGACAAACACAAACTTGAAAAACATTTTTGGCTAAATCGATACCAATAACTTTAATATCCATGATGGAAACCTCCAGAACTATTTGTCAGCTTTAAGCTTGGCATAATACTGCAAGCTTAGGTGCTGAGGCGTCCATCACATCACTACAAATGTGCCAATCAAGCAAGTCGAGCCGAGCACTAATGGCCTAGGAACTCGTGCAAATTCAATGACGTCGGCAAATCTAACGTCATCAATAAGCCAAGATACTGTAACGCTCTCCTCTGCTGCATCGGTAACGACAGCCGATACCTATAGCCATCTGGCCCCTAACACCAAACAAGGCTACACGGGTAATGTGCAAGCCATTGCAGGCACGCCTGAACCAGACAAAAGCATCAACAGGTTGGACAAAGCCATGCAGGCTATTTTAGATAACCGTACAGGAGTCGATAGGGATAAAATTAATAAGATAGATGAAGAAATGGCGAAGGTTGCGGCCGATGAAAATCTATCTGAAGAACAAAAAGCCAAGCAACTAGAATTACTGCAAGCGCAAAAATTGGATCTGATTAAAGAATCATCGGAGAAAAATGAAGAGCGGCAACGTCGTATCGAGTCCGAGGTGTATTACAGCTAACGAAGAAATGACCCGCAAAGGAAAAATTTGGCAGTGAAGGAAGTAACAGGTGGGATACAGAGTGTATTTTCTCGGTGAAATATCAGTCTAATCATTTAAAACTAGACTGATATTTTATAATGTCGCTCAATCCGTTACTAAAGACACCAACGCTTAGGATTGTTTTTCTACCTTATTAATACTGCCCTTATACCCAGTTTCGTCGACGGCCTTAAGCAAACTATCTAGATTAAAATCCTCTGGCACAGTCACTATTGCTTGCTCCGTTTTTAACGAAGCCTTGGCCTTAATCACCCCATCGGTTTTACGCAGCGCTTTATTCACGACAGTGACACACAGCGGACAAGTCATGCCCTTAACATCTAAGGTGACCAGCACGTTTGCCGCCCAGCTCGACGCTGAACACAGACTTAAGGCAAGAAATAACACTAACTTCATTCAAGCACCTCTAATAACCAAGGTAATACAAAAGGATATGACTGAAATGCCAGCACAACAGGTACAGTTAACCAGTACAGCCACAGCATCTGAGTACGACTCAACGTCGCGATACACAGTGGCTTTTTAGCAAAATAGAGCCGCCAAAATCCCATCAGGATAAGCCCAGTCGACAGTATCAACATGGGCACTTGCAGCCAGCTCAGTTGCTCAATCCCCGACAGACTTGCGGCCGACACCCCGAACACCAAATAAATAAGCGGTGCAATACAGCATAGGCTTGAAGCAACCGCAGCAAGCACTGCGGCGGCCATAGTCGCGAAGAGGCCCTTAGCGTTGTTCGGTTGACTGGTAGTCATAGGCAAACACTTTAGGCTCATAATAGTTCACGGGATCGCCATCAACTTCGGCATAAGGGTAGCCAAAGTTATTCAGTGGTGTCTGTTCGGCTGTAGGGAATAAATCAAAGTCACGGCCATAGTTAAAGCCAACCCAGTTCATTTCCCAATTGCCAAAGAGGTAATCATTCACGGCCTGAACTGCGGGATCGCTGTGTTCTTTTTTCTCCGTCAAACGCATTTTTGTCACATCAGCAGGATCGGCTGGCAACCAACCATAACCCGCTAAATAGAACATAGCGCGACAATGTTGACCACCACTGACATCGGCAAACCCTTTGTCATCAGCACTACCAAAGGCCTTTTTAGAGTATTCGCCCATCTTGATAGCCTGACCTAAGCGAATCCCAAACATCTCACGGGCAGGGATCCCCACTGCGCGCATTAGCGCCACAAATACTGAGTTAATATCGGTACACTTACCGCCTAACTTGCCACTTTCGAGGATACTTGCTACATCACCCGTACCACAGCCAATCACGCTATTATCGCGAAACATATTAGCGCTAACCCAAAGATAAATCAGTCGTGCTTGCTTCAGTGGTTCAGTCTCGCTGCCAACGATCTTATCTGCTGTTTGCTTCACAATACCATTAATCAGCATGTGTTTAGTCGGCAGCAAATAACGTTCAACATCTGCAGGATAATGTATCTGCTCTGGGGTGCGGTAATGGGTTAAGGCGCCGCTTTTAACGGGTTCCCAATCTATCGTTTCAATATCAAGCTCAACCGTTATTGTCATGTTCGCTTTGGCATCGGGCCAAGTCGCAAACAGGGTTTTGGCGCCATAACTGTTGTTTGAGCTGATATAGGCGTCTTTAAAACTGCCCGTAAAATTCAACTGACTCACCAATTGGAATTGCGTGTCTTCAGGTAAAGGGATCCACAACTTAACCACGCCCTCAGACCCTTCTGGGGCAACAAGATGGTAAGTGTTGGTTAAGATAAAACGGCGGCGTCCATCGCTTGAGCTATGTTCAACGACACTCGATTTAGAGGAAGATGCCAGTACCGGCGTGATAAAACCCGCAGTCGACAAAATAGCCGCACTTTTTAAAAAATTGCGTCTTTGCATTATGACATTCCTTTTATTGGATCATGTTTAGAAAGAAGAGAAACTCAACATAAGAGAGCAAGATTATAGGTGCTATAGCACTGTGCAGCAATCAAGCCGCTAACCATACAGTATAAAACCACTACATCGGAGAAAAAGACTCAGTAAAATATGCTACAGCGCTAGCATACTTATGAAAATGGAATAAATATCGACGTTGACTTAACAAGCATAATCAATGATAGATTTAGAGCATTTTTATGTAAAAAGCCCAATTTTAGTTTAATAAAAAGTATCCATTGCGTTATTTTTATAATCTAAAGGCTAAATAACAACCACATTTAGCTTTGGCTAATATTGTTAATAAAGATAATTATCTCACCACTTTTCACTCAAGCTTTGAGTCTCTCATTTAGCAAAATCAATAATATTCTTTGGCGAATTTTCGAAACAATTTTCAGGGAGAACACAGTCTCACCTGAACAGTTTAATGGTATGGCTGAGTAATCATTCCAAATTTAGAATATTGAACTTACAGTTTTGACTTAAGTTAGCTCGAATTACCTAACGCTTTTTACTCATAAAATATCAAACTTATCTTTCAAAATGAGAGCCAAACCACCATGTTGCAAAAATGTTTAATAAAAGTTTGCGTATGTTTGTACCTGTTCTAGGCTTAAAAACGAATATACTCACTTAAAGGGCTTTTTTATGAAACATAAGCTTTCATTAGGTCTTTGCTCACTTTTGCTCAGCTCCACCGCTTATGCAGAAGTCAACATTTCAGGTTTTGCCTCAGTTGTTGCTGGTCAAGTTCTCGAAGGTTCGGGCGTTGCAGAGTTTGATTTAGGCCCCACCTTTCTCGCCGACTATCCACTCGTTGGCGCCTATGATGAAGATATTAGTTTCAAACCCGATACCTTATTTGGTATTCAATTCTCAGCGGATTTACTCGAAGGTTTATCTGCCACGGCACAGGTTGTTTCCCGCGGGGCTGATGACTTTTCGGCAAGTTTTGAATGGGCTTATCTGTCCTATGAGATCAATGATCATTGGACAGTACAAGGAGGTAAAAAACGCTTACCGCTCTACTATTACAGTGACTTTTTTGATGTGGGATATGCTTATCCTTGGATACGTCCACCCGCAGATAATTACACATGGCAAATATTTAACTACACAGGTGTCAGCGCCTTATATAACTATTTAATTGGCGACTGGACTATGTCTGGACAAGTTTATTACGGTAGCGAAGATAGCGAACCTAATAAGCTTTTATCTGATTTTTTCTTCCTCGAAAATACCCGAGAAGTATGGAAGGATATAGGCGGTATTGTTGTTCAATTCAATAAAGATTGGTTAGATATTCGCCTCACGCATATGCAATACACTAACGAACGTTATATTGGTGGTATTCAGCAGGAATGGAATGGTAGCAACCAACGTACGGGTAAGTTTTATGGCCTATCCGTTAATATAGATTATGAGAATTTCCTTTTTTTATCTGAGCTTAACCGCTTAGATCTCGATGGGAGTAATCTAGATACTTATCTTCTCTCGTTCGGCTATCGTATCGATTCAGTGATGCCTTACATTTCCTATTCGGACTTCAATGATGGTGAAGGCGGTGAAGTTCACCATACAAGTTCTGCAGGTATACGTTGGGATTTCCATCCTTCGGCGGCCTTTAAAATTCAGTATGATGACGTTAAAGATGACGGTGGCCCAGGTATGAAAGTCGCAGGGGATTCGAAATCCATCAGTCTTGGCATTGACTTAGTATTTTAGGAGAGAGAAATGAATAAGTTACTTTGCTTAATCCTACTCAGCTTAGTCTCAATGCCACTATTTGCTGGTGTGGTTGTCATCGTTCATCCCAGTAATGCAGACACTGTCGACCAAAAGGTTATTGAAAATATTTTTCTAGGGAAAACAAAGACCTTTCCTGGTGGAGCGCAGGCCGTGCCAGTCAATCTTGACAGTGCTATGCCCTTAAGGGAAACCTTTGATACTAAAGTGCTGGGCAAGTCATCCAGCCAACTTAAGTCATATTGGTCACAAAAAGTATTTACAGGCAAAGGAACGCCACCCAAGGAAGTCACTAGTGGGGCGGAGATGATAAAATTAGTTGCATCGAACCCCAATATTATTGGCTATATTGATAGTAGTGAGGCCAATGATTCGGTAAAAGTTATTGCCGAGTTTTAGATTGGAGTGCCGAGCTCAAGCTCGGCACAACTTGGGGGCAAGGGATGAATTTCTTTAATGATATTTCTATTTTTAAAAAAGTTATCGCGATATTTATTTTAGCTGTCATCATTTTCGCTTTAAACTTAAGCATTAGTGTCATCTCCATAAATAAAAATCGCACCACACTTAATTATATGGAGCAGCAAGTTTACCAAAGAGTTGAACTCGCCAATCAAAACGTGTTTTTTATCCAACGACTCGATGAACTTTACACTCAATCGGTTTCTTTTGCCGACGAAGACCTGTTAACAAATGCAGGTACTATGTATGAATCTTTACGTAAAAACCTACAACAATTAGATAGTGTCGATCCCTCACAAGCCAATAAACTCAGCAATCTATCCGCTAAATTAACCCGCTATAACGACATGACGATTAAGCTGGCTAAAGGCATGTTGGCGGGTACGATTGATATGGCAAACATTGGCCAGATCAGCCAAGAAAAATCCCAAGCCTATGAAGCTGTACTTAATGAAATACAAGATTACAAACAAAGCAAAGTACTCGAATTTAAACAATCGATAAAAGAAGCTGGCGACAGATCTGCGCAAAGTTTGTGGCTCACCCTCTCCATCGGCATCGCTTTGCTGATCGTGATGTTGATTGTCACTATTGCCATAGCACGCGCTATCAGCTCATCTGCGCGTAATGTCGCCCAGTCACTGAGTGAGCTGGCCGATGGAAAAGGCGATCTTAGTCATCAGCTCAAAGTATCTGGTAGTGATGAACTCGGCCAAGTATCAAGTAACTTCAATCGATTTCTTCGCTTGCTCGGAGATTCTATTCGAAGGGTGGTGAATGTTACCGATCCCTTGCTTGATAGCTCGCGCTCACTGAAACAGCGCATGGAAGATGCGACGCATGCCACCCAGCGGCAAAGCCATGATGCCAGCGCAGTACAAGTCTCAATGGAAGACATGCGTCACTCTGTCATCGAAATCTCACAAAATGCCCGCCAAGCCGCCAGTGCAGCACAGGTCGCGGAGAAAGAAGCGATGCAAGGTATGACAGTCGTTCAGCGCACAATCGATATTTCACAGCAATTAAATACAGGAATTCAGGCGGCTTCTAACTCAATCAACGAGCTCGCCAGAGATACTGAAAATGTCACTTCTATCTTAAATGTGATTACCTCTATTGCCGAGCAAACCAACCTGTTGGCACTTAATGCCGCCATCGAAGCCGCCCGCGCAGGTGAGCAAGGACGAGGCTTTGCCGTAGTCGCTGATGAGGTTCGCGCTCTCGCCTCTAAAACAGCCGATGCAACCACTGAAATTCGCCATGTGTTACAAAACCTTAAAACGGCGGCCATTTCCTCGGTCAATACCATGAATGTGGCGATGTCGAAGTCATCGGAAAATGAAACCAATGCTCAAAATACAGGGAGTGCGCTGAAATCAATTCAACAGCAGATTGTCAGTATCAATAGTATGAATACTCACATCGCCTCGGCAACGGAGGAGCAAGCCTCGGTCGCTTCTCAAGTGGTCGATAACGTCGTCAATATGAACGCTTCATTTGAACAGACATTGCAAATTCTGTCGCAGGTTCGCAATGTTTCTGAGGGATTAGTCGATTTTGCTGATGAACTAAAAAACGCCACATCTCAATTCAAACTTTGACCATAGAGCATTATCGAAATGATGACTTAACACAGAAAACCGGTATTAAGTTTACACTTAACACCGGTTTTTTAATTCCTTAAAGCTTATCTTTTTGTACCACTTTATCCCTGTTAACTAAACGCTAAGAAGGGGGATACGCACAGCAATAAGCCTGTGATAATAATGATATACAGCGACACACCCTTGTACTTATGTAATGCAGGTACTTGGTACACTAAATAAGCGGGTATCAAACAACCGACTAAACCAAAAATTGGACTACAAATCGACGTAAAGCTCAGCACTGGCGCATTCAACACAATCGCGCCCCAAGATAATAGAATGGTAAAAATCATGATGCCGTAACCAACAAGCTTTTTGTTGATACGATCTTCAGGCATATAACGGCGCAGCATGTTCATGGTCAATCCTTGGCAAGCTTCCCTAAAACCGAGATATACGCCAAAGTAAGCCGTCATCACCGCAAAAATATTCAAGGTTAAACTCAGCAATTTCAGTGTTTGTCCCTGCATACCTTGGGCAACCATAGCAAGAGCCGAGATATTTTCTTCCGATGCACGCACAGCCTGATCATGTCCCATTGCTAGGGTGAATGACACAGCATAAAAGAACACCACGACAAACAAGACGCCAAAGGCAATATTCATAGCGCGCATCGCTTTAAAGCGCGCTACCGCAAGGGATTTTTCCCGCGAACGGTATGAAATCACCATAGGGCTTAAACTTTGAATAAACAGAATC
Source organism: Shewanella sp. SM87 (assembly GCF_025653705.1). Lineage (NCBI taxonomy): Bacteria > Pseudomonadati > Pseudomonadota > Gammaproteobacteria > Alteromonadales > Shewanellaceae > Shewanella > Shewanella sp. SM87. The sequence continues at coordinate 313,402 of NZ_JAKKSC010000002.1, read as the reverse complement.
GATGTTAGCGTAAAGGGCAGCATAACGACCGCATCTTTCAACCAATCTCCCGTTGCTGGGATAGCGCCGATATTATTGATATCCCATTTATCCACCATCAATAACCCTAGCACGGCGACAACGCCCAACTTGGTCAGTACCATAAAAGTAGAGATCTTAAACAAAAGATTCTCACCGCGGGAGGCTAAAGCAACAAGACCGCAGATCAAGGCTAAACCATAGAAAGGATTTTCTGACAATAACGCTTTAGTGACCCCAAAACTTTGCAAAAATGAAGCACTGTCGTTTGTAATGGCCGTTGAATAAACGAACACCCAAATGACCAGCATGATGAAATACAAACCACCCAACAACATACCCCAGTTTTTACCTAAGTAACCCGAAATCACACTCGGGTAATCCTTACATTCTGGAGATTCTGCTAAGGTATTGATAAACAACCGTTGGAACATATACATGGCAGGATAGCCAATAATGCCAGACAGTAAGAAAACCCATAACCCCATCAAACCGACCTGCACAGGCAAGAATACGATCCCCGCGCCAATCGCCATTCCGATACTCATGATAATCCAGCCCCAATCCGTACTATCGAAGCGGGTATCTGCTTTCCACTGTGCAGCAGTAATTGTTGCATCCATCATTTCACCTTTACCTAGTTGGTATTATTTTGTGCAAATATATTTGAACAAAACGAACTCAGCAATCAAAATACTCAACTATTGTTGAACAAAGAGTTAAAGCTCACAACTTGACTGAAAACGAGATAAATAGCGCACAAACTGCAGTGACAAATGAAATTCATTAAAAAATAATTGCAATAAAACATAAAAATACAAATAATGTTGCACATACGCCGACCTAGGCATTCAATTTTATTTGCAAGTTGGAGAGACAATGAAAACCATTATTCACGCAGAACGTGCTCCCGCGGCCATTGGCCCTTATTCCCATGGCACAGCCTATGGCAACCTCATTTTTACCTCTGGCCAACTCCCTGTTTGTAAAAAGAAAGGCAGCGTAGTTGACGGTGGAATTACTGAGCAATCGATTCAATCATTAGAGAATCTCAAATACGTGCTCGAAGCAGGTGGTGGCAGCTTAGAAACGATTCTTAAAACCACTTGTTATCTTGCAGAGATCAGTGACTTTGCCGCCTTTAACGAAGTGTATAAAACCTATTTTAAAACCGACTGCCCAGCTCGTAGCTGTTTTGCGGTGAAGGACCTTCCGCTGGGCGTTAAAGTAGAAGTTGAAGCGATAGCACACGTTAAAATCTAAGCATTAACATAAGGTTGTAAGCTCATGAAACCCCAATGGCAGCAGTATATTCAAATCATTAAACAAGTGGTTAAGCCCGCATTAGGCTGCACAGAGCCCATCGCCGCCGCTTACGCCGCCGCCGTCGCCCGCGCCTTGCTGGGTGTTGAACCCGATTCAATTGCAGTACAAGTGTCTGACAATCTTTATAAAAACTCTATGGGCGTGTTTGTACCTGGCACTGGCAAAATCGGTCTGGCAATTGCCGCTGCAGCAGGCGCCATTGCGGGTAATCCTGATGCGGGCTTAGAAGTATTGGCCGTGATCACGCCAGAACAAGTCGCCAGAGCACAGGCCCTTATCGATGCGGGCAAGGTGACGGTTGAGCGCACCGAAACAGCAGAATTTATCTATTGTTGTGTCATCGCTAAAAAAGGCGACCGCGAAGCCTTAGTAAAAATCTGTGGTGGCCATACGCTTATTGCCGAAAAGCGCCTCAACGGCGAATCCGTCTTCAGTGTCGATAGCACGCAAGCTAAAGCCACTGGTTCCATCTGTGAAGGCGTGGATATCACTATCGAGTCCATTTATCGCTTCGCCCAAGAAGTCCCCTTCGAAGAGATCAAATTCATTCTCGAAGCCTCTGAGCTAAACGGCAAATTATCCGATGAAGGCATGGCGAATCCCTATGGGCTTGAAGTCGGCCGCACCATGAAAAGCGGCATAGCCGCCGGCATTATCGGTGAAGACTTACTGAATAAAATTGTCATGTTAACTGCTGCAGCATCCGATGCTCGCATGGGCGGGGCGAACTTGCCCGCCATGAGCAATCTTGGCAGTGGTAATCAAGGCATAGCGGCAACTATCCCTGTGGTATTGACGGCACAATGCTATAAGGTTTCGGAAGAAAAACTCGCCCGCGCCTTGATTATGAGCCATCTAGGGGCGATTTATATCAAGTCCCATTATCCACCACTGTCGGCATTTTGTGGCAATACCGTCACCAGCGCAGCCGCTTCTATGGCCATGGTGTATTTAGCCGGTGGCTCGTTCGAACAATCCTGTTTCGCGATTCAAAACGTGATCAGCGACAGCTCTGGCATGGTGTGTGACGGCGCTAAAGCGTCCTGCGCCATGAAGGTTAGCACTTCATCCAGTGCGGCCGTGCGCTCATTTTTGATGGCGCTCAGTAGTCACAATGTCTCAGGCCAAGGTATTATTGCTACCGATGTAGAGAAAACCATTAAAAACATTGGCAAAATGATCCTCAATGGCATGTCATCCACAGATGTCACTATTATCGATATTATGTCGGCATAATGATTTTAACCCGCTGAATATTGGCGGGTTAATAACTAAAGGTTGAAATTGTGAAACTGCAAGATTTAACGCAAAGTGATCTGGATATTCTGAAATCCATCGAAAATATCGTCGATGGCATCGCTGCCATGTATGGTCAACACACAGAAGTGGTATTGCACAGCCTAGATGCGAAACATCCGTCTGTGGTCAAAATTGCCAATGGCCACGTCACGGGCCGTGAAGTAGGTGCACCAATAACCAACCTTGCCTTGCTCAAGCTCAAAACCGGTCAGGATATTTCCAACTCTTACCTGACTAAATGTGCCAATGGTAAGACGCTAAGATCAATTACGACTGTGATCCGTAACAGTAAAAATCAGCCCATAGGTTTGCTGTGTATTAACAGCGACATGGATGCACCACTGCAATCAGTTCTGCGCACTATGATGCCAGAGCAACTCCTTGGCAGCGAACTGACCAGCTCGCCCGAAGTGTTTGCCCGCAATATTGATGAAGCGCTCCATAGCACTATCGACAGTGTGAACCATGAGGTTCGCGCGAATCCCGCGATTTCACCTTCACAAAAGAGTCGCGAAATCGTCAATCAATTGCATGAGTTAGGGATTTTCGAACTCAAGGACAGTGCCCAAGTAGCAGCAACTCGATTGGGGATTTCTGTGCATTCGATTTATCGCTATCTACGGGAAATCAAAGCCAATCAAGCTTAAAGCGAGAAAAAACTCGCCTAAATAGAAAGGGCTAAGGTGTAAATAACCTTAGCCCTTTCGTTTTATTATTTTTGCACTTGTGATTGCGCTTGTTATTGCGCAGCTTGTCCGCTAAAGCCCATCATATTCCATGCCTGCACTGTGCCATCGGCCATTAAGGCAATGGCATCGAGCAAATTGCTGCGAATGTCGCGCATTTGGCTCAAATCAACGGCTTGTTTATCTAATGTTAACGCAGCCTCGCCTCCCATCCACACCGCAATCGAACCATCTTGGCGTTTAACCGTAAACCCTAAGCCTGTCGGGAAAATATCCGTTGCTTGGGTGATTTCAGTTTTGGGTCCAGAGTGGCCATCAACCACAGTGCCATCCTGTTTTAAAAAGGCAAACTCCCGCTCATAGGTCACCACTTTACTCACCTGAGTGACTTCTTGATAACGTGGTTGCTTGTCTACCAAGTCCCAACCTTCCCAAGCAATGGCCGTATTATCCTTGCGTAGCGCGACAAACCCCTCCTCAAAGGGATAAACCTTGTGCACTTTTTGCAACTTATCCTGTAGGACTGATGTATCGGCACCATTGAATTTACTGCCCCATACGTGCAGTTGACGACTGATGGTTAAGGCGGCAAACGCGCCACGATTTGCATAAATATCAATCACTTTATTGGCGCGTTTTGTAGTAGATAAACGCGCTGGAAACGCGACATGATACTCAGTCAATTCGCCCTCACCCCAGGTATATACGCTGCCATCCGCCAGCAGCGCCGCAAACCCATGATCCGTGTTGACAACTTTCACGGCAGGCGCTAATTGGCTGAGTTTTGCCAGTTGTTCGTGGCCTTTTTGATCATCGCTGACCCCGCCCCAAGACACTAATTTTCCCGTCGCCGTCCTCGCGGTAAAAGCATTATTGTTGGCATAGAGCAGATCGACATGGTTAAGCTCAGAGGCCACGTGGCGACTATCGCCACCATAAGCGGCATCGCCCCAAGTCAATACTGCTCCCCCCAGCTTTAAGGCAGCAAAAGCACCTTTATTAATCAACACAAAATCAATATTGGTCATCGCAGGCGCAGCATATTGACCCGAGAGCAGTTCGGCTGGTGTTGAATCCAGATTAGACCAACTGACTACACTACCATCTTGTTTGATGGCCGCATAAAGCCCTTCTGCCAACACAAAAGAACGAACGCCTGTCAGCACTTGCTTCATCCCCATCCCCCAAGGGATAAGTTTGTCATCACGGGTTAAGGCCGCAAAACCACAGGTATTCTCCGCCGCATATAACTCTTTTACATTGACCAGAGGCTCTGCGGCATTATTGATATCGCCACCACATTCAGCATCGCCCCATGCCACCACAGTACCGTCTTGCTTGAGTGCCGCAAATGCACTGAGATTACTGTAGATTTGACTCACTTGGGCTAACTGGGCAGGCATAGGGATTTTGGTAGAATCGTCGGCCACCTCAAGATTGCTCGGGATGGACGTTAATGAATTATTCGCGGTGGATGGTGATCTGTGAGCCAAGATCGTGTCAGAAATTTGCTGTTTTAATTCGGGCGATATATCAGAATCCTGTTTATCTATGAGTAAGTTAACCACATGACCCAAAGCAAAAATCGCCAGCGCTACACCGCCCCACGAGACCTGTTTTTTATCCACAAGTATATCCTTATCGTAACTGCAAACTCTCACTGAGTTTAAACTGGAACATAACGTCGACTGAGTACGCTAAATGTGAACTGTGATTGTAACCAAAACAGGGCTAAAATGACATTGCCCTAAAGTCGAAAGCTGACCTGATTCAAGTAAGATGAGCATATGAGCAAAAAATAAAAGCAGCGTATCTCGCTGCTTTTATTGAATATGATGTTGAGGTAACAAAGGGCTAATCTCTTTTGCCCACTTTCTCTAACCCCCAAACCAGTGCAATCGCCGCTAACATACACACAATGGCTAACATCAGTTGTGAAGGCTGACCCGTTACTTGCTCAAAATTAAGCGGGGAAATATTTTGCTCCAGCAAAGGTACTTGTTCGCCGTGGGAGTTGGTCCGCCAAGTTAAGATTTCTTTCCATGGCCAAATTTTACCTAAGGTACCTAACATTAATCCGGTTAGAAACACGATAGTGGCATCATGGTATTTACGCAGCAGCGCCGACAATAAATGGCTGAACGTCAGTAATCCCATCACGGCACCAGCAGCAAAACAGGCCAAAATATCCAGCTGAATATTTTTAGCAGCAGCGAGGACCACAGGATATAACCCTAACAATAATAAGATGAAACTGCCTGAAATCCCCGGCAATACCATAGCGCAAATCGCAATCGCGCCGCCGAAAAAGATATTCATGTAACTGGCTTCTACCGCGACCGGATTCAGCACAGTAATCGCCCATGCAGCCAGCACACCAAGCGCAAATAACCCTAAACGTGCCACAGTGAAACCACTCACTTGTTTAAGCATATGCACGACAGAGATAAGAATAAGCCCAAAAAAGAACGACCAGATCGGGATGGGATGTACCGCCAACAACCAAGAAATTAGCTTCGCAAAGGTAAAAATACTGGTCAGGATCCCCGCCAGCAGACTCACTAAAAAGCCACCATTAATATGGGCAAATGCCCCTTTTATGCCCTGCGACTTGATTACGCCCCAAAGGGAAGGATTAATGCGTTTTACACTATCGAGCAAAGTATCGAGAATACCCGTAATAAACGCTATGGTGCCGCCCGAAACGCCAGGCACAACATCAGCAGCGCCCATGGCCATTCCCTTAAAATACGTCAGCAAATATTTCACTGTGAGTCCTTGTAGTTAAATCAACATGCCATTGCCGCTACACGACAAATTGGCCGCAATTATACGGTGTTACACTTAAAACCGCGAAATGAAGTTTACTTAATTAAGCCGACTGGTATTTGTTGTTATCCTAATGTTACACTCATCCGACCAGAGCAACCCAACCTCAACTTGGAACAGGCTCAAAATAACAACACCCCTTTGCACCATTATTAAGGATAACCATGAGCCAGACAGACTCTTCTAGCACTGCAGAACAAAAACCTAATAAAGTGCTCGCGCTCTACCACAAAACTCGCCGTTATCCCTTCGGCCAAAAACTGTTTTCAATCATGGTTTCACGCATGGCGCCCTATTTCGGCACCATCAAACCACTGATCACTGAATTACGCCTTAATCATTGCGCCTGTTTAATTAAAAAACGCCATGCCGTTCATAATCATATAAAAACTGTACATGTGATTGCGATTTGTAATGGTCTAGAAATGGCCATGGGCGTGATGGCCGAAGCTTCAATTCCAAAACATTTACGTTGGATACCTAAGGGCATGAGTTTGGATTATACAGCTAAAGCAGGCAGCGATATTTTATGTATCGCCGAAGTGACACCAGAGCAATGGACTCCTGGCGATATGCTGGTCCCCGTTACCGCCTACGACACCCAAGGAGTGGTTGTGGTGAAAGGACATATCAAATTGTGGATTTCAGAAAAACCGCAAAAATAAACGCTTTGAATCAAGACTTACACTTAATGTCAGCATGTAAAAAGGGAGCTTTGCTCCCTTTACTTTTTAACCTTCAGCCGTATTTCGCAAAAACATTCGGAGAACTGAATTGTGCGGCGCCTTGCTCGCTCACGTTTAAGTACGAACTGTCAGATACGAGCTTTTAAAATCGCAGCCTATCGCAATAGAGCTGCACAGTGATGCAAAATATTAAGCAAAATGACTTGCGGTAAAACGCTCAATTAAACGGATAAAGTCGGCTTCAGCAAGCTTGGCACATTTTAAGGTTTGTTCATGGGATAACTGCACGTCCCCCAATCCTTCTGCCATATTGGTAATGGCACACACAGCCAACACGGGCAAACCACAATGCGCCGCCGAAATCACCTCTGGCACCACGGACATTCCCACTACATCGCCACCGATGATTTGCATCATGCGGATTTCAGCCGCGGTTTCAAAACACGGGCCAGAGTAAGACACAAAGACCCCTTGATTCACTTCAATGCCTGCGGCTTTTGCAACACTTAAGGCTTCTGCTCTCAGGTCTTTATCATAAGCATTGGCTAGGCTAAAAAAGCGTGGGCCGTAGCTATAATCATTTGCGCCCGTCATGGGCGTACCCGGCATAGTATTAATGTGATCGCTGAAAATCACTAATGATCCCACGCCGATCCGCTCTGGCCGTAATGACCCCGCAGCGTTAGTCACGAGTAACAATTCACACCCTAAACGTTTGAAAGTACGCACAGGCGTCGTCATCACCTTCATGCTTTGGTGCTCGTAAAAATGCCCGCGGCCTTTCATGCACACGATATCGATGCCATGTAAGCTGCCGAGCACAAGCTCTCCAGAGTGGCCGACGACGGTACTCACAGGAAAACCGTCTAACTCTTCATAGGGGATCACCACTTTATTATCTAAATTATCGGCAAACGCGCCAAGCCCTGAGCCCAAAATCATAGCAGCACGGGGTGAGAAATTCGGTTTACGGGCTCGAATCGTCGCAAGGGCATTAATAACGGGATCATGGCTCATACAAGGTACCTCATAGCAAAAGAATGAAAGAGTAAACGTCCCTCAGTATAAGCGGGCTTAGGGTTGCAAATAATCGCGATTAATCGCACTATTGTGCTGATAAAAATGACAATAACTAGAAAATGGTGAGCCAAAGATGAGCAAGATAAACGCACCTGAACTCGTCACCTTGAAGATGCTACGGTATTTCCATCGAGTGGCTGAAGTGAAAAACTTTACCGCTGCCGCCGAGCAACTGCATTTATCGAAATCTCCGCTGAGCGCACAAATCAAAGAGTTAGAATCGCTCCTTGGCGTTGACCTGTTAACCCGCAGCACTCGTCAGGTCGAACTCACGCCCTATGGCCAATTGTTAAGAGAGAAGTGCGAGCAAATATTCGAACTGGTGAATACCTCATTGGAACAAGTGGCTCAGCTTGGGCGACTCGATAGAAACCATATTCGGATTGGCATCATGAGCTCGCTGTTTTGGATGGGATTTGGTGACATACTGAAAAGCTTTCGTAAGCAATGCCCTGATAATGAGCTGATATTTCAAGAGTTATCACCTGAAACTCAAAAAGTCGCCTTAGCACATCAAGAAATCGATTTTGGCCTAGTGCGCTACGCCGACACCTTAAATTTGCCGCACCTTCTCGCCGAAACTATCACCAGCGAACCTATGGTGTTAGCACTGGCAAGTAAGCATCCCTTAGCCAGACGCAAAAGCATCGACTTGAGTGAACTCAAAGATGAGCCTTTTACCTTACTCAGCCGTGCCAATTCTGCCTCTAGCGATTTAATTATCGCCAGCTGTCAGGCCGCAGAATTTATGCCGCAATTAGTACAGGAAATGGTCGAGCCCAATAGCTTGATGGCTATCATCGCTGGCGATAACAGGGTATCCATAGTGCCGCAAAGTTATGCTTCACAACCTTGGCCTAGGGTAAAGTTTATTAAATTAAAACAAACCATCCCCGCCGATATCTGCCTGATTTATCGACCAGAAATGGCTTCGCTGCCGATTATCGACAGCCTGAGGAACTTATTGAAGCAACAAATTAAAACCATTTAGATTGTCTCCCAAACGAGTGCTATGCTGAGTGCAATACTCAGGGTTCATATTTTAAGGATATCAAGATGGATGAATTTTTAGCGGCAGCCATTGAAGAAGCTAAGCAAGGACTCGCCGAGGGCGGCATCCCCATTGGTTCGGTATTAGTGATCGATGGCAAAATCGTCGGGCGCGGCCACAATAAACGGGTACAAAAAGGCAGTTCAGTACTGCATGCCGAAATGGATTGTCTCGAAAATGCCGGCCGATTTAGCGCCGCCGAGTACCAAAGGGCGACCTTGTATTCCACCCTATCGCCCTGCGATATGTGCAGCGGCGCAGTATTACTTTATGGTATACCTAAAGTCATCGTCGGTGAAAACGCTACCTTCCAAGGGCCTGAAGCCTATGTAAAATCCCGCGGCGTGGATGTCACTGTGGTCGATAATGCCGAGTGCAAACAATTGATGCAGGACTTTATCGCCAGTAATCCCACACTCTGGAACGAAGATATCGGCGAGTAATGGTTCGACAGTCTTCTCAATCCGTTTCTGCATTTTTGTATTTCACTTTTTACGTTGGCGCTAGTTCACTTTCTACCTTTCCTGTATTTTACTTTTTGTGTTGGCTGTATTTCATTGGAGGCTAGCGCCTGCTAGGCTAGCCCTCCCAAATTCCAGTGAAAAGTGGAACATGTCTACTAGCGAAAGGAACTCAGCTAACGTGTCAGCAAACTTACCTAAAGACCCTTGGTCAAGATCAGACTCCACGCAGCCTGTTGTAATGACGATACCCGCACAGCGTAATGCCAACCTCGATGCTATTCGCGGCTTAGCCGTGTTGGGGATATTTTTTATGAATATCTATTTTATGGGCATTACTTTTTTTGGCTATGCGCCCCATGAAACACAGCCGCTGTCGGATCACATTATCAAAGTGTTCAGTAACTTTTTCATCGAGGCACGCTTTATCAGTCTGTTTTCCATCTTGTTTGGTGTCGGGCTTTTTATTCAATATCAGCGATTTAGCGCCAAAGGCCTAGAAGCTTATTCCCTACTGCGATCACGTTTAAAATGGTTAATTGTATTTGGCCTACTCCACGGCATTTTTATTTGGTCAGGTGATATTTTATTCACCTATGGCATCAGCGGATTTTTAGCTTTGTGTTACAAAGATTTAAGTGTTGAAGCCCTTAAGCGCAAAGCGAATATTTTTATTTTAAGCGCCTTAGTTATCATTACGCTGGTTAGCCTTACGGGCAGCGATGAACCTTTCACTCGAGAATCGAGTCTATTTGCAGAGCAATACAGTGCATGGACCTCTGGCTATGCCGACCAACTGTTACTGCAATTGATGCAAGTTGGCTATATGGCACTGGTGATCCCTTTTACCATAATGTGGTTTACAGCTGGCTTGATGTTGCTCGGCATGGCCTTGTATCAACAAGGGACTTTTGAGCAAGGTTTTAGCAAATCGGTACTGGTAAAGTTACTGCTAGCAAGCGTAACGCTATCACTGCTTGATACCATCTTAGGTTTAACGAAAAATACTATTCTCGTTGCGTTTTCAGATGTGTTAATCATGCTAAGTGCTATTCCTATGGCGCTGATTTACATCCACATTATAGTTAAGGTTTGCCAGAATAATCCTAATATACTGACTCCGCTGCAAAATATTGGCAAACTCGCGTTTAGTCTCTATATTCTGCAATCCATCGTTGGCGTGTTAGTGTTTAGACACTTAGCTCCCGAATTGCTATTGAGCTTAGATAGATGGGGATACATGGCCATGGCGCTGGTTTATTCAGTAGTGCAATTACTGTTAGCCAGCCTGTACTTACGCTATTTCAAGCAAGGGCCGCTAGAGAAACTGTGGCGCCACCTCGTATTTAAAAAATACACGGCATCACAAGAACACAAGCAAGCTTAAAAACACTGACACGAGATTGATACCAGATAATGACGAACAAAAAAACTACTAAAACGGGCAACAGCGCTTCACCTCAAACCAATCGCCCGCAAAAGAGTCGAGCACAAAGCGGTCGCGCTCAGAACAGTCGCACACAAAACAATCGCGCCCAAAGTAGTCGCGCTCAAAAATCCAATACAGCCGCTTCAGGCTCAAGCCTTATGCCGCTGTTATTGGTGGTGATTTTTCTTGCTGGCTTAATCGGCGCAGCGCAGCAACATATGCTGCCAGTCGGGATTGCGGGCATGTACCTCACACTAAGCCTGCTCACCTTTATCGCCTATGCCATCGATAAATCCGCCGCTAAACGTAACAAATGGCGAACTAAAGAAAGTACATTACATCTGCTCGCCCTCATGGGCGGTTGGCCCGGCGCTCTATTTGCCCAAAACCTGTTAAGACACAAGTCCGTTAAAGCCTCATTTAGAAACGTCTTTTGGCTCACCGTTGTCGCTAACTTAGCCGTGCTGGGTTATGGCATAAAAACTGGCGCCGTAGATATGTTTATCTAGCAAGCAATGGATTCTATGAAAATCAAAAGTTTGTCACTAAAACGCTTTAACTTATTTTAATATAAAAACAAAAGGTTAAATTATGAAAAAATTTTTAGTTGCAGTTTTGGGTGTTGCAATACTATCGGGTTGTGCCGCACCTCGCTATACAGCAAAACCAATAGAAACAAATACTAAAAATGTAGAAATAGTCATTATTAAGGATAAAGAAACACGTGACGGCTTCCAAGAAACAATGGAGACATGGCTAAAGCAAATAATTACACCTACACAGTGCAGCCTGATGGTTCTAAACATGATTTAAATAAACTCACATTAGAATATGAAGGTAATTGGACTTGGGACTTGGGACTTGGGACTTGGGACTTGGCATTATATTTAAAAAGCGCTGAAATTAACGCATTTCAGAATGGCCAAAGAGTTGGCAGTGTTAAGTTTCAAGTACCCTATACTGCGAACCCGAGTAAGTTTGGTAATGCTGCGAATCGTATTAGCTATATGATGTCAGCTCTATTTGGTCAAATCACCGCTGATGAAGCAACAAAAAAAGTAAATGGTTCAAGCGATTAATAGCATTGAAACCTTAACTAAAAAACAGGGTAATCATTGAATTACCCTGTTTAATTTTGCACTGTTTATTATCTTTAAAACCAGCTCAACGCGATACTGATAATCACGCCAGTGATCATCAATTGCATTAAACAAAAGCCCATAATATCCCGCGCTTTTAAGCCTGCAATCGCCAGCACGGGCAGTGCCCAGAAAGGTTGAATCAAATTAGTCCACGCATCTCCCCAAGCAACGGCCATTGCGACCCGAGCGACATCTGCACCTAAAGCCTGTGCGGCGGGTAGCATAATCGGTGCCTGCACCGCCCATTGGCCACCTCCCGATGGCACAAAAATATTCACAATTCCTGCACTGATAAAGCTCCAAAATGGCAGGCTCTCGGCGCTAGCGATGGCCACAAAACCTTCCGAAATACTTTGGGCTAAACCCGATTGCACCATCACAGCCATAATGCCCGCATAAAAGGGAAATTGGATAACAATACCTGCGCCGCCCTTAATGGCCTCATTCAAACTGGTTAATAAACTGCGTGGTGTTTGATGTAACAGTATGGCGAGGAATAAAAATAAGAAGTTCACTAAATTGAGGTTTAAGCTGCCGCCCTGCACCCAAAAGTAATAACCTAAATATACAAGCCCAGCGCCACCGACGCTCCAGCCGAGTAAACGACTATTTTCTAACTTATCCGCAGGACGGCTTTCAGGCTGACGCTCGCTCATATTTGCAGGGTTAAGCTCTAACGCCGAAGAATCAAGTTCGGCGTCTTTGTCATCAAGGGCGCTTGGGTCAACATAAACACTGTCCTTATCTTCAGGCAACATAAAGCGATTCACTAAGGGCATGACCACAAACAGAATTGCCACTAACAATAAATTATAACTCGCGAAAATGGTGTCACTGGTGGGGATGATACCGATTTGCGATTCAGAGAAATGCCCCTCCGTCGCTATGGTTAATGGGATCGAACCCGCAAGCCCACCATGCCAAACCACAAAGCCGGAATAGGCGCTGGCGACCAGCAGCCGATAATCCACTTTTACTTTGCGAGCTAAGGCTTTGGCAAATAACGCGCCCACCACTAGCCCAAAACCCCAGTTAATCCAACTGGCGGCCAGTGACACCAAAGTCACTAAAATAATGGCTTGTGGTGCCGACTTAGCCAATCCAGCAATGGCATCGAGCAACTTTTTAATCGGCGGGGAGCTTGCCAACATAAATCCTGCCACCAGCACTAACAGCATCTGCATCGAAAAACTTAACAGCGTCCAAAAGCCATCACCCCAATAATTGATGACTTCCAGCGGGGTTTTATGTTCGGCAACCACAGCAGCAATTAATACGGCGAAGGTAAGTAAAAGCACGAAAATATAGGGATCGGGTAGATATCGGTCGACGAGTTTGACCAGAGGTTTTGCCGTTTTGTTTAACATAGACTTTCCTTGTTTATTATCTGAATTTTAGTTCTTATTTGTTTTTATTGAATTTTTATTGAATTTTTATTGAATTTTTATTGAATTTTTATTGAATTTTTATTGAATTTTTATTGAATTTTTATTGAATTTTTATTGAATTTTTATTGAATTTTTATTGAGCCTTAAGCCCACAGATTAAGCGATCTCTAAAACAGGATAAAGTCTTGAGGGAGTTTTTAACGGTTTGAACTGGTAGCACCAGATATCCCGCTCAACGCACACGCGAGTGCCGATAGCATCTGATGCTAAAAAACTGATAATATGGCAAAAATTAACTAAGGTGCTCTTTATATGAAAATGTTACTTGCCGTTGTGGTGATTGCTGGGGTGATTTTTTACTTCTTTACCTCGATGAACGGCCAAAAAGCCGCCCAAGAAAATATCCGTTTAGGCAATGAGTTTTTAACACAAAACAAAACCAAAGAAGGTGTGATCACCACAGCTTCAGGTTTGCAATATCAAGTATTAACTCAGGGCGATGGCACAGTTCATCCTAAAGCCAGCGATACAGTGACAGTCCATTATCATGGCACTTTGATTGACGGTACTGTGTTTGACAGTTCGGTTGATCGCGGCGAACCCATCGCATTTCCGCTTAATCGGGTGATTAAAGGTTGGACCGAGGGCGTACAGCTGATGGTTGTTGGCGATAAAATGCGGTTTTTTATTCCCAGTGAACTCGCCTACGGTAACCGTAGCACGGGCAAGATTGGTGGTGGTTCTGTGTTAATTTTTGATGTGGAACTGCTTAAGATTGATTAAATCAGTCTTCAATGAGTCTGTCTTAATGCATTCGGCTGTATTCATAAAAAAACCTTTCGCTTAATAAAGAAAAAAGCCCTGAATCTTCGCAGGGCTTTATTTTTTAACCAATAATATCAAAATTTTGGATAATTACTGACAGGTTGCCGCGCCAATATCAACCCATACCGCTGCAACACCCGGTACATCACCTTTAGTCCAGTAACTCGCCTTCCAAACACGACCGTTATAGCGAGCAGTTTGACCGCCGTTATACACCACACCCGCATCCCAACCGAGATCAACTTGGCTGAGTAGCAGCCATTGGTCTGCGGTGCGAGATGGCGTATTACCCTGCGTCCAATACTTTGCTTTCCATACCAACTGACTATGACTCACAGTATTACCCGTGTTGTATACCACACTGGTTTGCCAAGCAGGATAGTTACCGGCATTGGGATCGGTTGCATCGCATCCACCGCCGACCACTTTTGGCGTCACGGTCAGATTAGTCGATGCGCTCGCATCTAAGGCACCATCGGAAACCAGCACGCTCAAACCATAGAGGGTCGCTTCGGTAACATTGGGGCCAGTAACCACTAACGTGGCACTATTTTGCCCGGTTGCCGACACGCCTGCGGGCACAGTCCAAGCGTAGGTTAAGGCATCACCATCTGCATCGGAGGCACTCGCTACTATACTGACGGTTTTACCCGCTTCAACTGTCGCAGTCGGAGCCAGAGTCACTACAGGTGCTTGGTTCGGTGTATCTGCCTTATTGGTTACTGTCACTGAATCTGTGGCAGATAACCCTTCAGGATCGGTGACTTTAAGGCTAAAACCATAGACGACATCGGCAGATGTTGCACCCAATTGAATCGCCGCATTCGCCATATCCGCGTTTGCGATGGTAATAGTTGGGCCAGACACTTGCGTCCAAAGATACGTCAGCGCGTTATTCTCAGGATCGCGCGAACCGCTACCATTGAGCGTCACATCGGCGGGACCGGTGACATTCACATCCGCGCCAGCATTGGCAATGGGCGCTTTATTCACTGGCGGAGTGGTGCCTTCACCATGACCTAAACCTTCGTGCATGGCATTCAGAATGTCACCATTATCGGCATCAAGTTCCCACGCAAAAAGCCCACCAAGTTGATTAGAAAGCACATATTGCCCCTTGGCTTTAACTGAACGAGCATCATCGAAAGTGATTAAATCGCCAGTAGATGCCTTGAACAAAGATGGCGCCTCAGCTGTTTCGTCGTAACTGTAAGTCCAACCGCTTCCCATGTAGTCATTCGCTATCTGACGATAATCCACCACACCAGCTTCCCAAGTACCTTTTACTTTGCCCGTTGCCGTCCCCGTGAAAGGATTATTACCACTGTAGCCATTGACACCTGTCCAGCCGCGGCCATACATAGCGGCACCGACCACAATTTTCCCTGGGGTCACGCCTTGGCCTAACAGCGCATTAACGCCATTAGCTGTGGTGTAACGAGTATTAGGATCCCAACTCGCTTCATACAGATTGGTTTGATGGCCGAGTTCAGTATTAGTCCAACCACCATTAAAGTCGTAACTCATCAAGAAGATGTAATCCATGTACTGCTGAGCAGCCTGATAATCGACTTTTTGAATTTTATCGTCACCAGCGCTAATGGCTGAGGTCAGCTCATAGGTACGACCCGTTTCGGCGCTTAGTTCATCAAGCATTGCCCGCAGTTCACGCATCAGAGTCACATAGGTTTCACCGTCATTGGCATTACCTAAATTTGGGTTAGCGCCATTCCCCCCTGGAAATTCCCAGTCGATATCTACGCCATCGAAGAATTTCCAGGTCTGTAGAAACTCTTTCACCGAAGCGACAAAGATATCGCGCTTGGTTTTATCACCGAAGAAAAAGAAGGGATCCGAGAGGGTCCAACCACCGACCGAAGGTAAAATCTTCAAATCTGGATGTGCTTGCTTAAGTGCCATCAATTGACCGAAGTTCCCTTTGTAAGGATCTGAATGCTCACTCACTCCCGCCTGCGGTATTTGAATCGCTGCCCAAGGATCGTGAATCGCAACTTTAAAATCACCACGACCACTACAGGCACGTTGCAACGCTTCGAAACTGCCTTCGATTTCTTTCAAGCTATCATTGATGCCATTACCACCACAAATTGGGGTAAAGCCATATAAAATATGGGTTAAGTTTTGCGCAGGTATCTTATCGACCGGAAATTTACGGCCGTATACGCCCCATTCGACAAAGTAACCTCCCACCACTTTGCCTGATTTATTAGCATAGGGACGGTTGTTTTCTTTTAGGGGAGCATTGAGTGGCACTAAATGGCTGCCGTCGGTATCAGCCACGAGGATTTGTTTAACATCACTCGCAGTACAACCATCGCTGTTACACAGTTGTACTTGCATCTGATAACGGCCGCCCTTGTTCACCTTAAAGTTAGCGGTTCCCGACGCGCCAGATGGGCCTTCCCAAACTACATTGCCGTTGAGTAACACTTGGGCGCTATTGCCCACATCGCCACTCCAAAGGTTCCAACTGACGGATACATCGGCGGCATCTTTCACCGTAACTAATTGATTGTAAGCGGTAGCCGCTTGATTCACTTCAATAATAGCGAACTTAGTTTCGCCCCAACCTAAAGTCGGTTTACCGGGCGCCGCTGCAAAAACGCTGGCACTGATGGTAGATGCCAGCGCTGATGCCACTAGCAAGGCTGATGTTGAAATTTGAGTCTTGAACATGAGATATCCCTATTGAATTTTTATATGAATCAATAAGGCAAACAAAGCGTAGACAGGAAACAGCACTCTCTTAAAACCATGCAAAACGACTGACAACTGCACGAAGAAAAACCTGTGGTATCCCCGCTATCATAGGTACAGACGAACCCTTAGACCGGAGGCTTTGCGTCCCAGTTTTTCAACTGGTTTGCCTTTTACACGCAATGACAACGCTGTCATTGCAAATATCAGAATAAGCGTAAGTGAAATAAAATTGCAACAAAATATTATCAACTGCGTTATTGGCTAAAATCGTAAATAGAACTAGCCATCTGATAAGAAAGGAATTATGCAAATTAAACTATCGCTAATATTTACTTTGGATAATGAGGATTATCTGAATACTTTAAAAATAAAAAAACAGGACTCGATATGCCAAAGGCATCATAAGTCCTGCTTTATATTTCACAATTTACGTCGCTTATGCAGCTAAAACTCAATCACTAAACATTCATGGCGCAAACCATTGTCGAGCAACATTATGATCCTTATGCGCGGGGCATTTATTATCCTTATGCACGGGGATAGTCCCTTGCGAGCATCACAGATAAACCGCGGCAAACCAAGGTTTCCATATCATCGACACGATTGATTTTCATCTCAGCTAAGGGCGCGCTCAATGCCATTTGCTTTAAGCTTTCGAGACAGCCTTTGTAGTAAGGAGCGCTATTCATCATACCGCCAGCAAGCCAAATTCGATTGGGATTAAATAAATTAACCGCCCACGCTAATCCCATGCCGAGATAACTGCCCGCGCGATATAAATCATCCTGAGTGGAGATTTTGCGGCTGCGTACTGAATCGCCACTGGCCAGTTGCTCTAAACTAAACTCGCCAGATTCTGTCATCACGCGACAAGGCCCCAACTCCCCCGCCACGCCAGTCGCTCCCGTAAAGACTTGCCCATTAAAGGCAATAGACATACCGATCCCAGTGCCGCACATGACCAATAATTCACAGGCATATTTGGCATCACAAGTCGCTTGCATACCCGCATCGATATCGTTGCAGATAAACTTAAGCTCACCCTGGGTTTTGACTGTATCGAAGCTCAATCCATTGAGTCCAGGTAAAGATTTACAAGAAACCAAACGATTATTTTGTACCAGTCCAGGTACGGCAATCGCTAGTTGGTAATGCTGTAAATCATAATCACGTTCAAACGCCGCAATTTGATTATTTAACTCTTCAATTTTAAAACCTTCACCTGTGGGGATTTTATATTGTTCTGTATGTCCCGCGAGCTGAAGTTCGAACAGGGCTTTGGTACCGCCCACATCTATTGTTAGTATTTGCATCGCTTACTCCACTGATACATGTGCCCCACTCTGACCCCGAGTAGAGATGGCAAATGTTAGCATAGGGTCCAAATGTTAGCGATTGAATAAAACTTAAGTTGCTAATTTGTAAGGAATAAGTCCTAATTAAACATGACCAACCTTTTATTTAATTCACTTTTCACGCTCAAAATCACATAAATAAATTAACAACAAATCCCATAACCTCAAGCGTCTTACCTGCACAAATTCACGATTGTATACAAAATCCTTTATTCGCTACCCTTGCATCTAGCGCGCTAGACTTGCGATAATCCGAGCCGGTTAAAACTCAAATCAACATATACCCAAGCTACCTGAAGATACGAGTTTCAGAGCGCCTAGGGTGCTTCAATTCAAGGCGTATCAATGACAGAATGTCGGCTACCTTTTGAATTGATGCAACACGGAAGTGAAGTGCCCTAGACGCTCCGTCCCGGCGGTTTTTAACGCACTTTATACTGCGTTGGTTATTTTTAACTTAGCCCACTAGGTCTGCAAATAACCGCCTTGCCTAAAGTGCGTTAAATTACCGCTGAATCCTGCATCTTCAGGTTGTTTGGGTATAAACCATTCATCCTTAGGCGATCTTCGCCTACCGACTCGCATAGCATGCCAGTCTTAATTGGAGCCCTTATGTCACAATCAATCGCTAACCGTCTCGGTGCTATTCGTAACGAATTAACATCTGCTAATCTCGATGCTTTTATTATTCCCCGTGCCGACGAATATCTGGGCGAATATGTGCCGGCACATAACGAACGTTTGTACTGGGCAACCAACTTTACCGGTTCGGCGGGTATGGCTATCGTATTGAAAGATAAAGCCGCAATATTTACCGATGGCCGCTATACGGTTCAAGTTCGTTTGCAAGTCGATGCCACACTTTTCAGTTATGAAAGCCTAACCGATACACCACAAATTGAGTGGTTATGTGACACGCTACCAGCAGGGTCTCGCGTTGGTTTCGATGCGCGCTTACACACCTTAGCTTGGTATGACAATGCCAAAGCAACCTTAAATAAATCCCAAATCGAATTAGTTGCAGTTGAACAAAACCCCATCGATTTGCATTGGCAGAATCGGCCAGCACAGTCGAACGCGCCTATCACTTTGTTTAGCAACGAGAGTGCAGGTAAAACCAGCCTGCAAAAACGCATTGAAATTGGTGCCTTAGTAAAAAAAGCCGGTGGTGATGTTGCCTTAATCGCCGCCTTAGATTCTTTCTGCTGGCTACTCAACATTCGCGGCAATGATGTACCGCGACTACCCGTTGTACTCGGCTGTGCCCTGCTCCACGCCAATGGTGATATGCAGATTTTCACCGATTTAAGCAAACTCCCAGAGGGCATTGAGGAGCATGTTGGCGCTGGCGTAAGCTTTAAGGGCGAGGCATCTCTTGCCGATACACTCGCCAGCATGCAGGATGTAAAACTACTGGCCGATCCGAATTCTGCAAACGCTTGGGCACAAAACATTGCCCGTGAGGCAGGAGCAAAATTGATAGCTGGAATCGATCCTGTCGCTTTACCTAAAGCGCAGAAAAACGCCGCAGAACTGGCTGGCATGCGTGCCTGTCATATCCGCGATGGCGTCGCAGTGAGTCGATTCCTTGCATGGCTCGATGCCGAAGTGGCGGCCAATCGCATGCACGATGAAGGCACCCTTGCGGATAAATTGGAAAGCTTTCGCCTAGAAGATGAGCGTTACCGCGAGCCAAGTTTCGACACGATTTCAGCTGCCGGTCCTAATGCCGCTATGTGCCATTACAATCACAACAATGGCACACCAGCCATGATGACAATGGATAGCATCTACTTAGTGGATTCTGGCGCTCAGTATATTGACGGCACCACAGATGTGACCCGTACTATTGCGATTGGTGAAGTGACCGATGAGCATAAAAAAATGGTCACGCTGGTGCTAAAAGGTCATATCGCGCTAGACCAAGCTCGCTTCCCAAAAGGTACTTCAGGCCAGCAGCTCGACGCCTTCGCCCGCCAATATTTATGGCAACATGGTTTTGATTACGATCACGGTACAGGCCATGGTGTGGGTCATTTTTTAAGTGTGCACGAAGGTCCGCAGCGCATAGGCAAGAATGTTAACGCTATTGCCCTGATGCCAGGCATGGTGCTTTCCAACGAGCCGGGTTACTACCGCGCCGACGATTTCGGTATTCGCCTAGAAAACCTCGTCGTAGTGCAACACTGTGAAGCACTTAAAGGGGCTGAGCGTGAGATATATGAGTTCGATGCACTGACTATGATCCCTATGGATGCACGCCTTATTGATAAGAGCCTGTTAACGCAAGGGGAAATAGACTGGTTTAATGCTTATCATCAGCAAGTATTCAATACACTTTCTCCGTTGATGTCAGGGGATGAATTGGCTTGGTTAACTCAAGTGACTAAAGCAATTTAGCACTCCGCTGATAAGTAGCAATTTAAGTCGTTATTTTAGTCACTTACGCGCTATAAAATAGAACGCCCAAGGCAATTAGCATTGGGCGTTTTTTTAGCGCTATCAGTGTGTTTTAAAACCCACGTCTTATTTCAAAACCATGATTTCAAAACACGATTTAAAAACATGAATCGCTAAACCATAGTAGGTTGTGCCATCGGCTGGTAAGCATCATCCAGCGATGCTTTAGACAACACTTCAAAGTCCTGATGAATTGCCATAAAACAATCGACTAATTCAGGGTCGAAATGCTGACCTTTGCCTTCAATAATTAAGTCGATAGCCTCTTGGTGGCTAAAGGGCCGCTTATAACATCGGGGAGAAGTCAGCGCGTCATAAACATCAACTAGGGCCACTATCCTTGCCGAAAGCGGAATATCTTCACCTTTCAAACCAAGGGGATAACCACTACCATCCCACTTTTCATGGTGACCCGAGGCAATATCGCGGCCCATCTGAATAAAAGTACATTGGGGCGCATATTCCAACAAACTGCATAGCACTTGTCCACCGATCACAGGATGAGCTTTAATTTGCTCAAACTCCTGCGGCGTTAATTTACCCGGTTTAAGCAAAATCGCATCGGCAATACCGACTTTACCTATATCGTGCAAAATGGCCGACAAACTAATGTCTTGAATATAATCTTCGTTCAATTCTGCAGGAGGATTGGCGGCCAGTAGTCGCTGCGACGCGAGCATTTTCGAATACTGCCGCATACGTAGCAAATGCGCGCCTGTTTCGTTATCTCTGTATTCGGCGAGTTTAGCTAAGCCTAATACGGTAGCTTGGCGTGATGCTAAGGTTGAATCGAGTGCGTCAGCCAACTTACCTAATAAATAAGTAATAGTTAACGTCAACATGGCATTGGTCACGATAAAATTGACCACGACAATGGCCCAAATACCGACACTATAACCTTGGGTTTCAGGCCAATTGAGCCAATTAAAATGATAGGCAAAACCAATCAATACCAAACTTAGCCCATTCAAACACTGGGCATATAAGCTGGCTCGATTTCCTAAAAAAATACCGACTAACGGCGGGAAAATAAATAACCAGAAAAAACCAGCTCCCGAAGGGCCAATCGCAATTAAAAAACCGATGCCGATAGCAAAACCCAGCAAGCAGCCACAGCCAAAACGCGTACTATCAGCAAGCTTAGGAAAATACAGTAAAAGCAGTAAAAACAGATAAGCCAGCGTATCAAATACCACCATAAACCAGAGATCGGCGATGACGCATAAATACACACTAGTGATATATACAGGCACGCAGAGAATCGCTAGAAAGCCAAATAAACGTTCAAAAATCAAACGTCGCCAATGTGGCAGTGCCGCCGCTGTTCCCAAGGACACTGTGGCTAATTTAGTTACACCACGCCTAAGTGATATCGCCATGGGAAGTTCCTCTTATGTAGCATTCCCGCTGTGAGCTAATAAACTAAAAGAGCAAAATCAAGATACACCACTGAAGCAAGGAAAAATAAGCCATCTTTTGTTGCCCATTAAAGAATAGACTAAGCCCAATAAAGCGCTCCATGAATACTGCGATATCAAGCCGAATCAACGACATTAGTCCAATATCATCGAACATAATTTATATTTAAGATGAATGACAAATACCCACTCAAGACATAAAAGAATAACCCTATACAAAATACTAGAATTAACGATTTAACAGGATAAACGCTCGTTTAACTCCACATTCTCGCTACTTAAAAACTTTATATATTGCAATAGCTTATAAATACGACGAACGATTGATTTTCACCAGTCAGCCATGAGAAACCGCTCTCCTATACCCACACAAAAATGATACTCTTATCACATAACAAGCTTACTCCGATGAGAGTCAGCACAAGAAAATTCGCGCCTAACACCGCGTCCTGAACCCTAATGAACCACATCGGCCCTGAATGGACACACTAAATGAGCCAGAGTAACGCCTCAGCGAATAAAATAGTTAATACACAGAGATCAGATCAAGAAATCCGCTTAACACCACAAGATGAACTCATTTCCACCACTGATACTCGCGGTATCATCACTTACGTCAATGCCCGCTTTGCCGAAGTATCAGGCTATAGCGATCAAGAATTGATTGGCAGTGCACACAATATGGTGCGCCATCCGGATATGCCGAGCGCCGCCTTTAAAGAAATGTGGGAAAAACTTAAGTCAGGCCAATCTTGGCGCGGCATAGTCAAGAACCGCTGTAAGAATGGTGGCTTCTATTGGGTTGATGCCTTTGTTTCGCCCTTGTTTGAAAACGGCACTATTATCGGTTACCAATCGGTGCGCATTCAGCCTCAAGCCGCCTACGTCACGAAAGCTAATGAGATTTACCAAAGACTCAAATTAGACAAATCCATTCCTAAACCCTTAAGTTTAATGCAAAAACGTATCGTATCTGCGGTTGTAGCCTCCACAGGTTTACTGATCGCTGGCTACTTTTGGGGCTGGGGCGTAATTATCGCAGGGGCAATTCTGATGAGTTTAAACCTCGCCATTTTCTACGATGAGGCCTTTCGTATTCCCGCTAAACTGATTGAAATGCAAACCAAATATGACTCTATCAGTCGTTACATTTACTCGGGTGCAGATACCTCTTCTATCCTCGATTTCCAGCTCATCATGCTGCAGGCTAAAATGAATGGCGTACTTGGGCGCACCCAAGATCAAGCCAATCAATTACATGCAATTGCCGATCAATTAGTGGTCGCGACCGAGCAAACCTATGTCAGCCTAGATCAAGAGAAAAGTCAGCTAGAACAGCTCTCTGGCGCGATGGAAGAAATGAGTTCAACCATCACAGAAGTGGCGCAGAATACCCATCTCACCTCCACTAGCATCAATACCGCCTATGATCTCTGCCTTAAAAGCAGTGCCAACATGAAGGCCAACACTCAAAAAATGGAGCAACTGGCAAAGTCTGTTGCCGATGCCACCAACAATGCCCATCAATTAAATAAAGAAGCCGAGCAAGTAGCTAATGCGATGGGCGAAATTGACTCTATTGCCGAGCAAACTAATCTCCTCGCCCTCAATGCCGCGATTGAAGCTGCCCGTGCGGGTGAACAAGGCCGTGGGTTTGCCGTGGTCGCCGATGAAGTACGCGCCCTATCGAGCAGAACCCAGCTATCGACCAACAGTATTTCTAAGAGTGTCGATAAGATGTTCACTATGCTCAACGCATGGGCCAAAGAAATGGAACAAAGCCGTCAACATGCGGAGCGTTGTGCCAGCGATATTCAGCTGTCCGCCGACAATGTAAACACCATTTACCAAGAAGTGAGTGACATCCACACCTTTGCCCAACAAAATGCAGTGGCAGCCGATCAACAGCGTCAAGTGGTCAATGAGATCGCCAGTAATATTCACTCCATCACCCATGCCAGCGCCGAGAACTTAGCTGCAACCCATCTGATTGGTGATGCAGCCCATCTTCTTAAACACAATGCCGAAAAAGCCCTTGGCCTGAGGCGCACCTTCGGCTAAACAATAAGTAAAAGATCCAAAATACCGCAGCCTAGGTTGCGGTATTTTCTAATGTAGCGAGCTTTAATCCGTATTGTTGAGTCCATATTTTACTCAACCCTTGTATAGATCAATAAGACCTAGCCCACCTGAACCAGTGCCAAGCCTTTTATCCCCTCCTGATGAAATGGTGCAGATAAAATGCCAAAACACTAAAAAGTACAGGTTTTAACCGAAATTTTTGCTATACTCCGCGCCCGCCATTTTTCTTATAAAATCTGTGTGGAAGAATGAGCCAGCCGGTACACCTCTCTCCTTTAGACGAGTGATAAAGAGGCTAGTGGCGCTTGAATGTTTGAATAAGTGAACGATAGGAATCCAAAATGAGATTTGAATCTTTTAGTTTTTCCCCCGAGATTTTGCGCGCTATCTCAGATTGCGGTTATCAACAAATGACGCCTATTCAGCAGCAAGCGATACCTGCTATTCGCCGCGGCCAAGATGTCTTAGCCAGTGCCCAAACCGGTACGGGTAAAACCGCCGCTTTCGCGCTGCCGATCCTACAAAAGATGGTTGAAAAACCAAGCGAAACGCTAAAGTCGAATGCCCGCGTATTAATCCTTACGCCAACCCGTGAGCTTGCAGCTCAAGTGGCTGACAACGTTACGGCTTACTGCAAGTACTTAAACTTCAGTGTTTTAACCATTTACGGCGGCGTAAAGATTGAGACTCAAGCGCAAAAGCTGAAACGCGGCGCCGATGTGATTGTTGCCACCCCTGGTCGCTTACTTGAGCACCTTACCGCCTGTAACTTAAGCCTGTCGAACGTCGACTTTTTAGTGCTAGACGAAGCCGATCGCATGCTCGACATGGGCTTTAGCGCCGATATCCAAAAGATCCTTCAAGCGGTAAATAAGAAGCGTCAAAACCTGTTGTTCTCGGCCACTTTCTCAAGTGCGGTGAAAAAACTCGCCAACGACATGATGGTTAAACCGCAAGTGATCAGCGTTGATAAACAAAACACTACAGCCGACACCGTTAGCCAAGTAGTTTATCCGGTTGAACAACGCCGTAAACGCGAACTGCTTTCTGAGCTTATCGGCAAGAAAAACTGGCAACAGGTATTGGTATTTACTGCGACCCGTGAAGCCGCCGATACGCTAGTCAAAGAATTAAACTTAGATGGTATCCCATCTGAAGTGGTCCACGGTGAAAAAGGCCAAGGCAGTCGTCGCCGCGCACTGCGTGAGTTTGTGGCGGGAGATGTACGAGTGCTGGTTGCCACCGAAGTTGCCGCCCGTGGTCTGGATATTCCAAGCCTTGAATACGTAGTCAACTATGACTTACCTTTCCTCGCAGAAGATTATGTACACCGTATCGGTCGTACAGGCCGTGCAGGAAAAACAGGCGTAGCCATTTCATTTGTGAGCCGCGAAGAAGAGCGCACCTTAGCCGATATCGAAAAATTGATTGGCCAACAGATTCGCCGCGTCACTGTGCCAGGTTATGAAGTTGGCAGCCGCGAATTGCTATTAAAGCAATTGCAAACCCGCCGTAGCTTTGCCAAAAAGCAACAAAGAACCGACAACGTCGGTGCTCAAGTTGCTGCTGAGAAAAACATGCAGGGCCGCCGCGTAAAAATGAAAGTTGGTCAAGCACCGAGCAAAGCGAAAAAGCTGAAATAAACAACTAACATAGGCAATGCACCTCGCCTATCAGTCTCGTTATTAAAGCAAAAAGCGTCCCAAGGGACGCTTTTTTATTGAGCCGAATTAATGAGCTATAAACCATAGGCTATAAGAGTGACTCGCTCTCAAAGATGGCTTATCTCAGTCCGAACTCTGTGACGAAGTCAATACTTAGCCTACATAACTGAGGCCGATCACTTATTCGAAAAAACCACCAAATAACTGTTTAAGCCTTTGCTCATCAATGGGATTTTCGCCGCGCCAACCCGCTAGCGGTAAGATGATGTCAGAGCGGATACTGCCCGGGTATTTGATATTGCAGATCGCTTCAAATGGCGTAAATGCTTCATAAAGCGGCGTAACATAGGAATTTGGCATGATGCCAAGCTCAGCTAACACCGTCAGTTGGCCACGGAAACTGTACTTTTTAAATTGAGGAATAATCTTGGCTTTCTTCACCCTTTGCTCGAGTTTTCCGGGTGTTTCATCTAAAGGAGCCTGACGGATAGCTTCAATTAACGCACTGAAGATGGCCACATCCTCTATACTGGGTTTACAAGGCGATAGCGTACAAAACTCTTGTAATTCTATGAGATTGTGCGCCCAGCGCTCGTTCCACACACTGCCAGCGTAACAGGAAAAGATTTCTTGTCCCTGCTCAATCCAGTTAACGCGCTTGATGGAACACACAGGACAAATGTCACTATCGGTTGCCATCGAATGTTCTGGTAGCGCCTTAGCAAACAAATAACTGAGAATGGGTTGACGACCGCGAGGGAAGCTTGAAAAACCACATAAATAGGCCGCCAGTAAATTCTCCAGCGCAAGATTCGGCTGCTTTAGTATCGCTTTATAGCCGAGCACCACATCATCATGACTCAGCTTAACTCGGTCGTTGACCGGATAGCCACTCTGTTCAATCAATGCGATTTCAGCATCAGATAGGCCTTGATAGGAGTAGATATAAGTTCCCGTATCGACATCAAACACATCGCCATTATCGATTCTTTGTTGATAACCATGCTCGTCTTTGCGGTACGACTTTTTATAATAGACTTTCTTTAACGCCTTAAATAATCCCTTATCCATTTACCACTTTCCTATTGAAAAAATTACCAAACATCACTTCAGCCTTTCAAGGCTGTGGCAATACTATCACTTTCGCGTTCAGCGCCCCACCTTATCTCAGTTAATTAGCAGACTCGATTAGCTTACTCAATTAGCCCATGTTATCGGCTCACACCATTGACTCATATGAGACTAAAACGAGCTTTTGGGTGATTGAGCAATCATTGCTTTAAAAACACCACGATATCTGGATACACACTGCAATAAATTGCAGCATTCGCCGTTCTTATAGCAGTCATCCCCATTCACGACCCAACAAGCGTACAAACCAGAGCCAATCGCTTGAATTGATAGAATAACCCATAACCAAGAGAGATTACTTATGCCGTCCCTACTACAGCGCTTTTTATTGACCACCAGCCTACTGCTTGGCAGTTTTACCACGCTAGCTCAACCTATCGCTAAGGATGAATATTCGGTTAGCCCACTGCTCAATGGCGAACAAATTCCCGCAATTACCTTACAAGATATGAATGGCCAAAGCGTTGATTTAGCAAAATTAACCGCACAAAAACCAACCATTTTCTTTTTTTACCGTGGCGGCTGGTGCCCCTTTTGCAACAACCAAATGGGGCAACTAAAAGCCATCGAACCTAAACTTATCGACATGGGCTTTCAACTGGTGGGGATTTCCACTGATACACCCGCACAGCTAAAGGCATCGGCCGCTAAAAACGAACTCAAATATCAGCTACTTTCCGATGAAAAAATGCAGGCATCGCAAGCCTTTGGTCTTGCCTTTTACACTAGCAAACAAGTCACTGATACTTATCTGAGTCGCTTAAAACTGGATAACCCACTGTGGACAACGCCCGAAGGCGATAAACGCTTAGTTCTGCCAGTGCCGGCAATTTATATTGCTGATACTCAAGGATTAATCCACTTCCAATATGTGAATCCCAACTATAAGGTGAGACCCGCACCTAAATTGATTCTGACGGCTGCCAGCCTCGTCGGTGCACCAGAATAATCCATCCCTCATCAAAGCAGCCGTTAAGAATCGTTATCGATTTAGCGGCCGCTTTGCTAAACTAGCTCCGCCGCAATCAATATCGTCCAAGTTCAAATAGATAACATCACTTCAGCCCGCGGCGGAGTCATAATGAATTCTCAAACCTATAACCAAGCTGTGCTCGAACTCGCCCTTGCGGGTCTTGCCGATTTAACCGCTTCAGCACAGACCAAGAAAGCCCAGCGCACCTCTGCGCAGGAAAGTCATTTTTTGTGTAATTGGATGGTCGAGTCCTTAAAGGAAAAACGCTTTTCTAAACTGGTAGCCGACGATCTCACGGCTTGGATACGTTTGGCTCGCAGCCAAGGTGCGGGCGCCGAACTCAAGCGTTTACTAGAAAGGATAGTGTATCAATATCAATCAATTGAGACATCTGAGCCCGCTTTAGGCACGGCATTAAATGCCATGATAGA
This sequence comes from Shewanella sp. SM87, assembly GCF_025653705.1. Taxonomy (NCBI): domain Bacteria; kingdom Pseudomonadati; phylum Pseudomonadota; class Gammaproteobacteria; order Alteromonadales; family Shewanellaceae; genus Shewanella; species Shewanella sp. SM87. The sequence continues at coordinate 284,947 of NZ_JAKKSC010000002.1, read as the reverse complement.
AACCTTAAAACAAGCCGATTGGTTAGTCTTTACTGACACTGAAATCAGTGCCAAGCTGAAACTCGATGGTGATGGTCAATCTAGCTTAGTGATTGATGCCAAAGAATTTAATCAACATATTAAAGACCATCAGCTGATCAAGCCAATCAACTTATATGTCCGCGCCGATGAACAGACACTAACGCGTATCGCCCTGTCCCATGGGTTATTGCTCAGTCAAGGCAATAAAAAAACTAGCTTGATTAAGCACCATAAAACCTATCAAATTTTCCCTAATAATCAGCAACCAGCTTTGTGTCAGCTATTGGCTTAAGGTAATACCAATCGTATTAAATATCTGTTCATTCAGCGGGAGTTCAACGCGCTTTAGATAAGGCGAAGGCTTTCGGCATAGTGGTGCTCTGCCGAAAGCCTTAAACGCAGTATAAAGCGCGTTGCCATGTAGTGAACATCAGCCGCCCTTCGGGAGCCACACAGGCATCCCACTCCGGTGTTGCATTGACTTAAAAGGGAATAACCATTTCTGCGTCAATGCGCCTTGGATTGAGATGCCTGTGAGGCTCTGAACTGATTAGATATTTAATGTGATTGGTATAACAGCGAAAAGCAGAAAATAGCTTGAATATGGCGGATGTGACTGATTGTGATCCAATAAACAATTCATTCACACAGTTTAGATAGAATGACTATCGGATAGGTCTTGGCTAAAGCAGAGATAACAAGGATAAAAGCAATATGGTTAAGCGATGTTTGCAGTATAAACACTTAGTTCGATTTGCCTTGTTCACCCTTTGCTTGACTCAACAGCACGCCTTTGCGGAACAGCTCAAATACAATATCACTGGCTCCTATTCTTGGTATCCGTATTTTATCGGTGATCAAGCCGAGGCGCCGGGGATGATCACTGAGCTTATTCCGATGATCTTATCTATGGCTGAAATCAAAGGTGAAATCCTCGCCCTGCCGCCCAAGCGCACCAATAATGCGCTAGAAACCGGTCAACTCGACTTTGATATCGTCAGCCCTAGTTGGTTTGAAAAGCAGGATTTAGGGCCGCTGTTTGTCAAATCGACCCCCATAATGCAAATCACTGAATATGTGGTCACATTGCCAGAGAATGTCAGTAAATATAAAGATATCAGCCAGATAAAAGGCCAAGAAATAGGTACAGTGTGCGGTTATTTATATCACGACGATAAAGATTTTATCCGTGCAGACTTTACCTCAGAGCAGGAGCTGATCAAAGCCTTAGATAAACACAGAGTCAACGCTGTTATTGCTGGTAATTACCCGGCGTTGTATTGGTCGACTCAGTTGCGGATCCCTGTCGCACTGGCGGCAGTGCATTCTGATGGTGACTTAGTGTTTAGGTTGCGAAAAGAACATGCCGATTTGCTTCCTGCCATCAATCAAGCCATAGCGACATTGAAGGCCAATGGTAAAATTGACGAAATCATCAAAAAGTACACTCAAACGCTGGCAAGCTAATCTCACGCTAGCTATATGAGGTATTTGCGATAAAAAGCGCCCGAAGGCGCTTAATCAATATCAATGAGGTCGCAGAATCTCAGTTTGACCATTCGCAAGGATCATAATTAGCGAGGACGGCCGCATAGCTGTGACTCAATCCCAGAGTCGAGTAGTAAAAACCTTTCCCCTGATTGTCCACTGCATAATGGATATCCTCGGCCCCAAGCTGTTGTGGTAATTGCTCACGCACATTGGCTAATGTAGGCTCATCATAAAGATAGGGGGCAAACGTCAGTACACTCTCCAGATAGACCTCAGTATGGCGGCAACTATTGCGACGGATCTGGGCAATAATCGCCTCAAACGCTTCACCCCGCTCCAATGCTAACCATTGCTCAGCGTAACGTTCAACTATGCTTCTGTCGGAATAGAAGAAATACCGCTTATCCGACAAACGCATCTGCACATCCTTGTAAGCCTCATTGAGGATCAGGCGAATATAACTGTTAACCGTTTGCTCACTATCCCACTCGAGCCCTGCCACGGCGGCGATTTGCTCCGCCGTGACTAAGCGTCCGTGTTGGCTAAATACCCTGATATAACCGACAAGTTCAATCATAGTGTCCAACTATAGAGTTCAACTGGGTAACAGGCCTCGCGCCGCCAATCTATCGGCAACAAAACCTAGGCTAAACTTGTCGAGCGTGGCCCGAGTTGGCGCACCGGTTTGAATATCCCAACCAAAGGCTTCATAGAACATGTCCAGCGCCGTTTGCATGTCAGCGCGGTCCATCTTGATGGTGCCCTCTTGACCGAAGTTTTTATCTGGATTCAAATCATAAACCCAGTCACTGAGCACATCATGCTCTTCGCGCATATTGCTTTCATTCATTTGCAATACGGTTAAGGCACGGTGTAAATGCAGCACTCTTTCCGCCTTAAAGTCCAATTCCGTTTCTGTGGTTTCAATCCCAGTCACTAAACTGAACATCTGCGATTCAATGGTGCTATCGCCTTCATAGTTACGATTTTTATCCGGTGATGCCAACAATGGGAACATCCAATTACACAGTGTCAGAGAGTCATGTAATACGTTTTTCACCAGCGACCATTTTGCAAAACGGATCTTAGCCGCATTGATTGGGGTATACCAATTCACCTTATCGAATGCACCTTCACCCCATTTTTTCTCGGCAATCGCCACTGTCATATCGTGTGGCAAACCACTGTTAACTATGTTGATGTGGGAATGGCACTGAGCATCACGGTTAAAGACGACGTTGATTAACGTACCCACCTGACCCGCGGTTTCACTAGCATGGTGCACGGCAGCATTGGTTTTCTTGTTGAATACCTTAGTGGCACTTTCTTTATGAATATCCCAATTACCTAACTTGGGATTGGTTCCATCTAACCCCCAACGCTTGATCAAATCATATAAGCCGTCGGCCATATGGGAGATTTCACCTTCTTTAAACGCCACTCGGCGATAAAAATCAAGTAAGAAAGCAGGATCTTGGTTATCCCAGAGCGCCCAAGGAATACTGTTAAATTCATCTTCAGGTAATAAATGCTTAAACATATCCTTTGTTTTTAGGAATTTAAATAGATGAGAAATGGAGCCATAGTTACACCAAATACCATAGTCATCGAGAATATGAGCCCCTAAAGCGCCCGCCATCGCATGTGCTTCTGTACCATTTTTGGTGCCCATTAAATACTGTGGTACGAGGAATCCCATACAGACGTTAGATATATGTTCGGTTTTACGACCGTATTTGCTTTTCAATTCAGGGACTTTTAGCTCGCAGAAGCAACGTATTGGGCATGAATGACAGCCTCCCGTACGCTTCATCCACTTATTGGCATATTCCACACCTATGTAGCTTTCTGCCATTGAAGTTCGAAACCCAATACGATTGCGTTCATTCCATGGCACTTCGCCTAAATCAATTTCTTGATCGGCAGCGCCCCACTTCAAACCGGGCCGAGATTTCCAGCGGCTGATGGGTGCTGAGTACTCAGCCCAAGATTGCGGCGTTGAAGGAACGACACCATTATTATTGGCACCGATAATACCTAAAATATGGTCATCTAAGGCACGCATCTTTTCATTATTGGCGGCGATTTTAACGGCGCCAGTGCCGATAATGCCGATCCCTTTACAATTTTTGGACCCCATTACCGAGCCATGACCACCTGCTGAATGCCCGCCCTGAGTCATAATGACAGAAAGAGGCACTTGGTTTTCACCCGCTTGGCCAATCGCAGCGACTTGTGCATTGGGTCCCATCATTTGCGCGATCATAGCGTGGGTATCAAATATACCTTTACCCCATAGGGCGTCAGCAGGTTCAATCGTGACCTTATCATCCACAATTTTAAGCCACACAGGACTGCTCGCTTTGCCTTCTATTGCAATCGCATCGAACCCCGCAAATTTCATTGCGGGTGAAAAATGCCCACCAAAGTGACCATCGGCAATCAGATGTTTTTCAATTACGGGACTACGGGAAGTAATGGTTGTTCGTCCAGTACAAATAACGCCTGAACCCGTTAATGGTCCGGCAGAAAAGACAATAATATTATCTGGGTCGATTGCTGTAATATTATCCTTATGATCATCCCACAATATTTTATAACCAATCCCCATACCACCGATATAGTCATAATATTTATTGATTGGCTCATACCATATATGATTAGTTGTTAAATTAATTCTGAGGACTTTACCCGCCCAACCACCTATTTTATCACTCATATTATTTCTCCTGAATTTAAGAAACTAAGCCGGTATATTTTTCGTATTGTTCTAATGCAGCTTCAGCCTCTTCCCAGTTATAAAATTTAATTGCACCTGTAGGACAAACTTGCGCGCAGGCAGGTTTACCGTTACATAAATCACATTTGACGGCTTTCATTTTACTGCGAACAACTTTAATGACTTGCTGAGGACACTTATCTGCACAATAACCACATCCGACACAACGTTCTTCATCAATCACTTTGGCGCCAGTCTGTTCATTCGTTGAAATAGCTTGCTGTGGACAAACTTCAGTGCAAACTTCGCAGTGGCGACAAGTAGAAGGAACAACGGTTTTATCGCCGCATTCTCCTCGTTGTATTTCATAGTCAAATTGCACACCATGTGGGCCATAGTTCATATTTCTTTCTACTTTGACGCGGGCAAGTGTCGGACTGCTATCCCCTTCATGGTTCCAACCACAGGCAATTTCACAGCGTCTACAGCTAACACAAACCGTAGGGTTCACCACCATGAGTCCACCAGGCATGACCTCTACTATCTCTTGGCTATTACTGTCACTGCCACAACCGGTCAGAAAACTTATTAATGTTCCGCTATAAACTGTACCGACAGCAACGCCCATACCGCCTTTAAGCATTCCTCTTCTGGTAATCATATTTGATCCTTTATTAGTCAAAGCAATATAATTAAAATATGCATACACTTTGATTCCCGACAATTTATGCTAAAGTAATTATGTCTTTGATTTTTAACCTGCGTCACAATTACCCATATTGGGGCATTATTAGATCAAGTTACACGACATGCGTCAGAGTAACGTTTTCAAGAATTAACAATTCAACATCTAGCAAATTCAAATAATGCCTCACATCAAATTACCTTAATATAATTAACAAATAACTTTTAAATTTGGTTAATTAAGTGCAACTCGACTCATAACTAAGTTAATATCTATACCGCATACATTCCGATTAGAGTCCCGACAGAATCTAATTAAAAAGGAATGGAAAATGATGAAAACGAATACCCGTTCTCAATGGAAAATCTTTACGCCAATGGCAGTCGCAGTCTGTCTGATGACAGCCTGTTCCGATGGTGACGATGGGAAAGAAGGTCCACCAGGGATTGTGAGTATCAGCATTGAACAAGCGGATACACTCAAAGCGACAATAGAAAATGTGGTTATCGATGCGCAAACCCATGTACAGGTCGATTTCTTCCTCAGCAATGCCAATGGTATTGCGGTCACAGGGCTAGAAAACCTGAAGGAGCTAGATACCTTAGGTGTCGGTATTGCCAAATTAGCACCGCCGCAGGAGCACTATCAAATCACCCAAGCCGCGGCGAATGCTATGGCAACAACTGGCACAGAAGTCACTAACTCTGCAGCAAGCGCGACAGATGCTGCGTTGCAATGGACCAGTTACATCAATAATCAAGTAGAACCTGCCACAAATGCCCAAGCGAATGCACAGACTCAGTGGCAAGCAGGCATTGAAAGCAACTGTAAAACGGCGTGTCTAACCTCCTTAGGCGCGGGCCAATACCGTTACACTTTGAGTAAACCACTCACGGGTTACTCCCAATTTACGGGGATAGATACCCAGTACTCGCCTGAGCTCACCCACAGGATTTACCTAGAGTTAAAACCGTTCGCAAATAGCCCAATCGACACTCAGTTGATCAACAGCGTGTACGATTTTGTGCCCGCCACAGGACAGACAGTCGCGGCGGATATGAGCCGTAAAGTGATCGCGCCGGAACAAGCCTGTTTTCGTTGTCATAACTCAGACTTAGCCAATACCGATACTCGCCTTTTGATGCACGGCAATAAACGTTTTGCCTTTGAGGGCTGCGTTGTCTGTCACACGACTTACTCTGGCGATCCTGAAACGGGTAATAGCCTTGATATGGCGACATTGACACACCAGATCCACCAAGCCAAATATCAAATTGTAGGTTACAAGGGACAGCTATATGACTACGCCAATGTGACCTTTCCCGGTGATATGACCCAATGTCAGCAATGCCATATTCCCGGCGCAACGGCGCAAAGTGGCAATAGTAATATCCCCAGTAAAACCGCGTGTCTTGACTGTCACAAAGCGCAAATCCCCGCAGATTGGAATGGTACTGTAGCGGGTTTATTCCACAACAGGGAAATTTTTGCCAACCCATGGGCACTGGGCTGTAGCGGCTGCCACCCTGATAGCACTAATCCTGAAGGTGTCGGGCTTTTCCACAATGCCGCCATGAAAACAGCCACTAAGCTGGTGAGCGATTACCAAGTTAAGTTACTGAGTTCGCAGCTAAGCGTTGAAGCTAAGACCCTTGCGGTGACATTGCAAGTGCAGCAAATGGAGCAACTGCCCGCCAGTCAACCTATGATAAAATCCTTCTGGTTGATTGCCACAGGTGAAACAAATAGCGCGAACATGCCAATCAATAACGGCCAGCGTAAAGTGTGGGATTTATTAGCAAACACGAGCGACGTCGCCTTAAAAATTACCGCGCCCAATCAGCTAACAGTCACTATATCTAACCTGTCGGCTGCCGATTTTGGCGATCTGAGTCAGTCAAAACTCTACAGTAAACTGGTGCTCTGTGCCGATAAAAATACCGGCTTTGCCGTTAACTGTAATATCGCAAATCAAGAGGTGAGTCTCAGTGCCATTAATTCGCTAAGCCTGCAAGGTCAAGCTATTACGGCAAAAGCTAAGGTCGATGAACAGGCCTGTCGCCAATGTCATGATCAAGGATTAGAAGATAGAGTTCTGTCGGCGCATCAAATGAAAGGAATTTTTGACCCCAATAGCAGCTGTGGCACCTGTCATGCACCGCAAACAGCAACCGCACTGACCGATGGGCAATGTCAAAGTTGCCACAGTAATGATGCAATTATGTATCTCAATGCCAATGTGATGCATACTCCTGGGGCCAGCCAAATCAAGCCCTATCGCACCATCAACAATACTTTGAGCTACAGGGAAATGGTGCATTCACTGCATGCGGGAACCCGCACTGTAGTGGGTTTTGATAATCCACGTCCCGAACTCACTTACCCTAATGCAAAAAATAACTGTAGTGTTTGCCATAGCGCAGGACAGCTCAGTCTCGAGGGGCTAAGTGCACAACAATCCCTGTTAGTTGCGACACCCGATGCAGCCAACATAGGGCAAATTGCCGAGTACTCACCGACCTTAGCAACCTGCACGGCTTGTCACACGCTTATCGATAGTTTAGTCGTCCATGCACGCAGCTTTGGCGGAGTTTACCAAAGTGATGCCAGCGGTGGTCGAATTTACCAATCAGGACAGGAGTCATGCGCAACCTGTCATGCCGAAGGTCGCTCATCGGGGGTCGACAAGGTACACAAATAAGCCGTTAGATTTGATTTAATGCCAAAAAAAACCGCTCACCATAATGGTGAGCGGTTTTATTTCATTCGTCCTATTTATCAATCTTTTGTCCGCACAAGGCTCAAAAGAGCAACGGCGAGTGCTTTACTTGATTTGACTTAGTTTAATGTCGTTGAGATTAAGGCTTGAGCACACTTTGGCTCTCTACTACCTGCGTTTGGCTATAGTCCTTAGGTCTAGAGTTCGACAAGGTCACACCACTTAAGGCTTCGGCGGTTAAGGTGTTATTGCCGTTCAATAAATCATTCAAAGTTCCAGAGTCGCCATTCACTAACCCTAACTCCCTGAGCATGGCATCGATAACAGGCGCATTGGCGCGATAGTTTAACGCTGCACTGGTCACTTGCTCTGCGATGCCACCTTGATGGTGAGCACCTTCGCCACCCGCAGCAAATTGATGACCTGCACCATAACCTTGAAGAATCTTAATACCTTCGATGTTTTCTAACGGCTTAACGGCTTGGGCCACAATTTCAGGCAAGGCCTTCAAAATGGCGAGGGATTTTTGCAGGGCGATCTGCTCATCACTTAAAACGTTTTCTGCTTCATAAAGTGCTTGTTTACCTGCAGCTTCAACGGCATACACTTTTTCATCCGCTTCGGCCTGCAGTTTTTTCGCATCGGCACTGGCGCGCGCTTCAATCAGAATCGCACTCGATCTGTCTTCAGCTGCACGTTTCTCAGCTTCGGCCTGCACTGTTACGCCTACTGCATCACGCTCAGCTTCCTTACGGGCATCAATCACTTCAATCTCTTTGCGACGATTAGCTTCTGCCACTTGGCGCGCTGTGATTACCGCTTCTTCTTTTTCAACTTTCAGTTTTTCGGCTTCAGCTGCACGGGCACGGGCAGCTGATTCTTCTTCAGATTTGGCCGCAACCGCAATGCGTTTTTCCTGCTCAGAAACTTCGATATCCCTTTGCTGTTGAATGCGCGATTGCTCAATCGACTTATACTTTTCAATCTCACGGGTTTCGATATCTTTGGTCTTTTCGATTTCAGCGGTTTCGATGGCGCGCTCTTTAGCAATCTCGGCTTCGCGTTCTTCACGAGCCTTGTTTTCTTTCTGCTTAATAATCTCCGCTTTTTGATCGGCGCGTTTAAATTCTAACGACTGTTGCTGGATCAGGCGCGCTTCTTCTTCCGACTTTTCAATCTCTAAGGATTCCTTTTCAGCTTCGAGGTTACGCTGCTCGATCTTAATGCGGTTTTCCTGCTGAATATCGTTGGTTTCCTTGCGCTTCTCTTCGATAATCTTCGCCAGACGCGCGCGACCTTCGGCGTCAAATGCGTTGTTTTCATTAAAAAACTGCAAATCAGTTTGATCGAAACCCGTTAATGAAACCGATTCGAGTTCGAGACCGTTTTTCTCCAGATCGTTGGCGACGTTATTTTGCACCCGTTGCACAAAATCGGCACGCTGCTCATGCATCTCTGTCATGGTCATTTCGGCTGCCACGGCACGCAGCACGTCGACAAACTTAGACTCCATCAACTTTTTAAGCTCTTCAACACGGTTTGTACGCGTGCCTAAGGTTTGCGCTGCCATTGAAATACCATCGGAATGTGGGGCTACACGCAAGTAGAAATCGGCCTTCACATCGACACGCATTCTGTCCTTAGTGATTAGCGCATCTTTCTGGGTTTTCTCCACTTCGATACGCAGAGTGTTCATGTTTACCGAGATGGTTTCATGTAATACAGGCAACACAATAGCGCCGCCATCTTTAATGATTTTCTCACCACCAAAGCCGGTACGCACAAAGGCCATTTCTTTGGTTGCACGTTTATATAGCTTGGCGAAAATTAACCCGATCACAATCAGGCCGAGTAGCACCATACCCGCAACGAGCAAAATAAAACTACCGGATGAACCTACGTTTGTTAACACATCCATTTGATTTCCTTTCAATTGATTTATGGCTTGGGAAGATTAATTATCAAAACGCGTAGCAGACCAGACTCGGCCTTCTCGCTTAAGCAGCACGACTTGAGTGCCTGAGGCAAACTCGATATCCGAAGTTTCGGGCTCGACTAAAACGTAATGTTTTTGTTGATGTTTATCGCGAACGACAGCTTCAGAGGGCATGCCTTTAATTGCGCAACCTAAGGTGATAGTGCCGACATAGCCGCTAAGATCATCTAGCGAGATCGCACTCGATTCATTTTTAGGCAAATGATCAGCAAGCACTCGGCCAAAATAACGGCAAGAAAATGCACTGGCGACAATAGCAATGGGTAAAGTGAACAGTTGCGGCAGTAAAAAACCGGCAAGACTAACACTGATAAAATTGACGATATAACCCGCAATCGCAAAACTGGTCAGCGCAAGCACAAACCAAATAAGTAATGGGAGTCTATTTAGGCACAGCCAACCGGCAATGCCCGTGAGTCCACCCGCGCCCACATCAGCATCATATTCCACATCAGCAGGTACCCATTGGTCTAACGCACTTAACATGCTTAAACCTATGAATAATGCGAAGACTTCAAACACACCAAGGGCCAGTACGCAGGCAAAAGCTATGGTGTAAGGTAAATTAGGCTGTTCAACTAAAAACGCCCACATAGTCATCTCCTTGAACAATACAGCATTCCATTTATTTCACTGTAATTATCGACTTAACCACAACAGAATAGCAAGGCAAGCACAATTTCCAAACTAAAAATTGTCCCTAAAATAGATTTTGACTATCACTCTGCTGCGCCAAAATCGCGTGGCCATCTTCGCTACGAGTACCCTATCGAAAACCACTTTAACACTACAACTCTCTTTTTAACTTACCCCGCTAGCGCTGCAAATAGCCGTAATCGCCATATATGGCGTGGATGCCATTTCTTCAGGAGCAATAAATGGCCTTGCCTCAAGTGCGTTACTATAGCGTTAATATCAGCCCACTGAGTCCTGCATCTTCAGGTTGTTTGAGTATACTGTTGACGTCATTGTATTATCATCCTGTTATTGTTATTTATTCGCGCAGAATTTGATGCGCCAGAAGGGAAATTCCATGGACTCACCCAAGAGCAAAGTACCAACACCAAGTTACGATAAACTGACAGCACATTTTCAAAAAATTTCTCACTTTGAACATTTCAGCGCTCTAGGTGACTGGGATCAAGCAGCCATGATGCCTATGGGCGGTAATAGCGATCGCGGCGATGCAATGGCTGAACTGGCGCGACATATCCACACACTCAAAACCTCAACCGTCTTAGCCGAACACTTACACAGCGCGACGGACGAATCTCTCACAACGGAACAACAAGCTAACCTGCGGGAAATGCAGTACCAATATCAACAGGCAAATTTAGTGCCCGGCGATCTCGTGCAAGCCAAAACTAAAATGGCCTATCAATGTGAAAATGCGTGGCGTGAACAACGTAAAAATAATGACTGGCAAGGCTTTAAACCAAACCTTAAAGCAGTAATTGCACTTGCTAAGGAAGAAGCGCAGATCCGCGGCGAAGCCCAGAATATTTCCCCCTATGATGCCCTGCTCAATAAATTTGAACCGGGAATGACCTCGCCAAAGCTGGAGCAAACCTTTGGCGGACTGAAAGATTGGCTACCGACACTTATCCAAGAAGTGCTAGCTAAACAGGCAAACGAGCCTAAGTTAACGCTAAATGGTCCCTTCGATGTTAGCGCGCAGCAAGCCCTTGGCCGAGACGTAATGGATTTTCTAGGGTTTGACTTTAGCCACGGCAGGCTGGATATCAGCAGTCATCCATTTTGTGGCGGCGTGCCAAGCGATGTGCGGATAACGACCCGCTACAATGAGGCTGATTTTAGCAGTGCTATCATGGGCATAGTTCATGAAACAGGCCATGCCAGATACGAGCAAGGTTTACCTAAAGCGTGGCGTGGACAACCTGCAGGACTGGCGCGTTCTATGGGTATCCACGAGAGCCAGAGTCTATTCTGCGAAATGCAACTCGGGGCAAATCCGGCATTTTTACGACAATTGCAGCCTAAAATTGCGCAACATCTTCATTGTCATTTTAGCGCCCAAGAATTAGCACAGCATTACACCCGCGTAGCGCCCGGACTTATCCGTGTAGATGCAGATGAAGTCACCTATCCTTGCCACATTTTACTGCGCTTTGAGGCAGAAAAAGCCTTTATCGACGGCAGCTTAACCGTAGAGGATTTGCCTGATTTTTGGTCGACGCAGATGCAACAACTACTGGGGATTAATACCGATGGCAACTACCGAGACGGTTGCATGCAGGATATTCATTGGGCCGTTGGTGAACTAGGGTATTTCCCAAGTTACACCTTAGGCGCCATGTATGCCGCCCAATGTCGTTTTGCGATGGAAAAAGCCTTAGGGCCAATTGAAACCCTGATCGATGCAGGCAAGTTGAACTCTGTATTCCAATGGTTGAGTGAACACATTTGGTCTAAGGGATCTTTGCTCACAACCGATGAACTGATACGCCAAGCAACGGGCGAAACCCTAAATGGTCAATATCTTGAGCGTCACCTGCGCCAACGATATCTGGGTATTTAACCGCTGCTAATGCTTATACCCAAGCTACCTGAAGAGTCGAGTTTCAGAGCGCCTAGGGTGCATCAATTCAAGGCGCATCAATGACAGAATGTCGGCCACCTTTTGAATTGATGCAACACGGAAGTGGAGTGCCCTAGGCGCTCCGTCCCGGCGGGTTTTAACGCACTTTATGCTGTGTTGGTTATTTTTTACTTAGCCCGCTAGGTCTGCAAATAACCGCCTTGCCTAAAGTGCGTTAAATTCCCGCTGAATCCTGTATCTTCAGGTTGTTTGGGTATACAAGCGCTGAAAGCTCAGTTTATACGGGTTTTAAAGCGCTTTATATTGCCGCTGGAGCCTGCATTTTAACGCTGCTTGAGGTTATAATGCCGAGCTTATTTGAATCAGGACTCTTTCCACGGAGTTCCTTCAACAGAACTCTTGAAACAGGATAAATGTCGGCCATGTTACTGCGTGCAATCACCCCAGAGGATTGGGATGCCATTTTAGCGATCCAAGACGAGTGTTACTCACAACTGGATCCTGAGCCACTGCACGTCCTGCAAAGTAAATGGCAGGTATCACCTCAGTCCTGTTTTGTGTTCGAAGTAGATAAGTCGGTTGTCGGTTATTGCTTGGCCCACCCATGGACCGCCAATATGCCGCCAGCACTATATCAGCCCATCACCCATTTACCCAAGGCTGATACCTTATACCTACACGATATTGCGATTTCGGCTAAAGCCCAAGGTTTAGGCGCTGGCGCTAAGGCGCTGACCCGCCTAACACTATTGGCGGATCGCTATAATCTCAATTCCTTATCCCTCGTAGCCGTACAAGGTGCCGACAGCTATTGGCTTAAAATGGGTTTTAAACCTAAAGCAATCGATAAATGTCTTGGCAGCTATACTGACGATGCTATGTATATGATTTATAAATTTAATCATAGAGATGAAAAATGAATCCAACCCTAACCACTATCGGTTTACTTTGCTTAAGTAATATTTTTATGACCTTTGCTTGGTACGGGCATTTGAAAACGCTAGGCTCAAAACCTTGGATTATTGCGGCCTTAGTGAGCTGGGGTATCGCCCTATTTGAATACTTGCTGCAAGTGCCAGCTAACCGTATCGGCTACACAGTAATGAATGTCGGCCAGTTAAAAATATTACAAGAAGTCATCACCTTAAGTTTGTTTGTCCCCTTTGCCTATTTCTATATGAAAGAACCATTGAAGCTCGATTATCTGTGGGCAGGACTGTGCATCTTAGGTGCTGTGTATTTTATTTTTAGAAGTGAATTTAATTAATTTCAGACTTATTTCAGGAGAACTCCCATGGCCCGTCAAGTCACTTATACCTTCAAAGGTAAGACGAAAACTATCGCCTTTAGCTACGACAAACACCATGATTTATATGAAGCTGTGGCCGAAGCCGAAGGCATAGATCTGACCAAATTTTTGGCTATGGAACAACAAGTCGCCATGACATCTCGTAAAGGTGCTAAGGCTGAAAAAGAATTCAGGAAAGTAGAGTTTGCCCGCTTTGGTTTTAGCAATATCCACTTTGTCAGAGATGAAGAACCTGAAGCCTAGGCTAATGTATTAATTGTTTTTTGTATTAGCTGTAAGCACTTCAATAACAGGACACTGTAATGCTCAATACCGAACATGCTAACTTCCCCCGCGCAGGATTCTTCCGCCGCCTAGGCGCTGCAATTTACGATTCGATGTTAGCCGTGGCCGTCTATATGGTTGCGGGCGCAATGGGCTTTGGGATTTTCTACGGCCTCACCGCTTCAGGACTGGCTGGCATGAATGGCTTTGAACATGTCTCAGATGCACTCAATGGCACGCCAGTTTATCAGGGAATTTATCAACTCTGGCTTGCCTTGTGTGTCGGCACTTTCTACGCATTATTCTGGAGTAAGGGCGGTCAAACCTTAGGGATGCGCGCTTGGCGGCTTAAAATTCAGCATCCTAATGGCCAAAACTTAAGCCTGATCACTGCCTACGCTCGCATCATTTGGTCACTGCTCGGCATTGGCAATTTATGGATTTTAATCAATGATGATAAGCGCGCACTGCAGGATATGATGACTCGCTCAGAGGTGGTCGTACTGTCTAAAGAAGCCAACCAAATGCGTAACTGGCATGGGGCATAAGTTTATTCTTAAGTAAATCCGAAATACAAAAAACGACGCAACAGCGTCGTTTTTTATGGGCTATTTTTAATTGACGGAATCCGGAGTAAGGAGTAATAAGCTGCGTATCATCGCCGGATAAAGTAGAAGGCAACGCCAGTAAACAACAAGCTTGGCGCAACAGCCCCCACATAAGCAGGTAGCTCATACACTATACTCATGGGGCCAAAAATCTCATTACTGATATAAAAGCTAAAACCTGCTACGACCCCAAGTAATACGCGCGCACCCATAGTCACAGTCCGCAGCGGACCAAATACAAACGACAGTGCCACTAACATCATCACTGCGACCGTCACGGGTTGCATCACCTTGCGCCATAAAGCAAGCTCATAACGGCTGGGATCTTGACTGTTAGTTTTAAGGTAATCAAGATAACCGACCAGACCACGTATAGATAACGCCTCGGGTTTAATCGAAACCACACTGAGCTTATCTGGCGTTAAACTCGACTGCCATTGGTCTTCTTCAAGATACTCAAGCACGACTTTTTCATAGCTTAAATCAGTACGTTTAACGTCAAATAAACGCCAGCGATCTTGGGAAAATACCGCTCGGTCTGCGTGAACTACGTTGGTGAGCTTAAGTTCGCTATTGAATTTATAAAGCGTGATATTGCTGAGTTTATTGATGTTTTCAACTTCACCAATATTAACGAACAAATCACCATCCTTTGCCCAAATTCCACGATGGGACTTAATTAAACTCCCACCAGAGAGTTTAACAGCTTGCAACTCATTGGCTTTTTGCTCAGCAATCGGTGCGCCCCATTCCCCTAAAACCATCACCAATAACATCAAAGGCACAGCAGTTTTCATCG
Organism: Shewanella sp. SM87; assembly: GCF_025653705.1. Taxonomy (NCBI): domain Bacteria; kingdom Pseudomonadati; phylum Pseudomonadota; class Gammaproteobacteria; order Alteromonadales; family Shewanellaceae; genus Shewanella; species Shewanella sp. SM87. Next base: position 269,776 of record NZ_JAKKSC010000002.1, on the reverse strand, counting down.
CCGACATAGTGATCTGTAAACGTGACATGCCAGAAGCTTGCATCACCACAAGTTCGGAATTCGATGCCAACATTCCCATACCAATCAAAGCGCCTAGCAAGACGGCCATAGGGAAAAACATTTCAATATCCCGTGGCACTAAAAATAAAACATAGATGCCAGCATCCATCATGCTGTAGGTGCCACGGCCAACTAAACGCAGCTGATCAACCCATTTGATGATGCCCGACAAACCAGTCAACACCAGCAAACAAAGCGCTGAAGTGCTTAATAATATTCTGGCGATATAAAGGTCTAATATCTTCATGCTGCCACCTTCTTATTGGCAAACAAGGACGATATACGACTGAAAATAGGCCTATCTTTGCCGAGCAAGAATAACCCCATCAAGAGCGCAGAAACATGGATCCACCACATACCTAAATACAGTGGAATAATCCCATCTTGCAATGCCTTACGTCCCGCGACCATCAGTCCAAAATAGCCAAGGTACAAAAGAACTGCCGGGAACATCTTAGCAAACTTACCTTGGCGCACATTCACCCGTGCTAACGGCACAGCAATCAGTGTCATAATTGGAATCGCAAGTGGGATAGCAAGACGCCAGTGGAATTCAGCAGCGGCTTCAGCACCTTCAATTTTCACGAGTTCATCAACGGGCAGTGCAGATAATTTACGGCGACGCTCATCAACTTGCTGCTCTTTAATTTGCATTTTATAACCACCAAATTCGATCATTTGGTAGTCCTTTGCCTTCGGGCTGCCTTGATAACGCACCCCGTCATTCAAGTTCAATTGTTGAGCACCTGAACTATCTTCCTGTACTCGTCCACCTTTAGCCACCACGACATTGGTCACGCCAGTTTCATCATCAGGATCAGGTAGTTGGGCTACAAACACTTTATCTAACTCGTTATCTTTGCCAATACGCTCAACAAATAATACCGCGCGACCATTGGGACTCGCCTGAAAACGCCCTTGGATTAAGGCAGCAAGACCCGCTTCGGACTGGGCTTTTTCGAGCACTTGGTTTTGCTGTTCTTCTGCCCAAGGGGCTACATAAAGGGATAAATAGCCAGTAAACAGCATATTGATCACGGCGAGGATCAGCGTTACGCGGGTGACATACCACTCACTGACCCCAACACCGTGGAGAATGACCATTTCATTTTCGGAATACATACGGCCGTGGGCCAGTAAAATACCCAAGAACAAACTTAACGGCAGCACTAAGATCACCAGATAAGGCAAGTTAAGCCCAATCAGAGTCATGATTAAAGAGGCGGGAAAATCGCCGTCGGAGGCATCGGCCAGTATACGCACGAAATGCTGGCTAATAAAAATAGTTAACAGCACTAAAAGTACCGCAATTTGTGCCTTTAAAACTTCTCGAATAAGGTATTTAAATACAATCACAGGCAGGATCCGGTCTCTAAACTTATCTTTTTGCTGGTAACAGACTAACTTTCATGTAAACTGTTTACTTTTGATAGTTTTCTGACCAGCTTCAGGGGTTCTAGGTAAACTTAACGTCACGAAATGCGTGACTCAAGCACCGAGAATAAATCACCTTTGGAGTAATAACTTAGGCCCTTTTCGGGACAAGCAGACATTATCCAATAAATATAAAAATTTGTCTTTAAGAATCTAGGAGTGCTCATGGAGTTTAGCGTAAAGAGCGGTAGCCCCGAAAAACAACGCTCAGCCTGTATCGTGGTCGGTGTTTATGAACCCCGTCGTCTGTCGGGTATCGCGGAGCAATTAGATAAAATTAGCGAAGGTTATATCAGTAACCTACTGCGTCGTGGCGATCTGGAAGGTAAACCTGGCCAGATGTTATTGCTGCACCATGTTCCTAACGTATTGAGTGAACGTGTATTATTAGTGGGTTGTGGCAAAGAACGAGAACTAGACGAACGCCAATACAAGCAAATCATCACTAAAACAATCAACACCCTTAACGAAACGGGTTCAATGGAAGCCGTTTGCTTCTTAACTGAACTGCACGTGAAAGGACGCGATACGTATTGGAAAGTACGTCAAGCGGTTGAAACCACTAATAGCAGTCTTTATAGCTTTGATGCCCTGAAGACTCGCAAAGGTGAAACTCGCCGTCCACTGCGTAAATTAGTGTTCAATGTCCCGACTCGCCGTGAATTAACCTTAGGTGAGCGCGCCATCGAGCATGGTATGGCAGTATCTGCTGGCATGCACTTATGTCGCGATGTGGCCAACATGCCACCGAACATCTGTAATCCAGCCTATTTAGCTTCACAAGCTCGCCAAATGGCTGAAATACACGACACTCTGCATGTCACCACTATTGGTGAAGAGCAAATGGCCAAATTGGGCATGAACTCATACCTTGCAGTCGGTCGCGCCAGTGCCAACGAATCCATCATGACTGTGATGGAATACAAGGGCGCTGTCGATAGCACAGAAAAACCAATAGTATTAGTCGGTAAAGGGTTAACCTTCGACTCGGGTGGTATTTCATTGAAACCTGGCGAAGCCATGGACGAAATGAAGTACGACATGGGCGGCGCAGCAGGTGTTATCGGCACCATGAAAGCCATCTGTGACATGAAGTTACCTATCAACGTTGTGGGTATTCTTGCTGGCTGTGAAAACATGCCATCGGGTAATGCTTACCGTCCAGGTGACATTCTGACCACTATGTCAGGCCAAACCGTTGAAGTGTTAAATACCGATGCGGAAGGCCGTCTAGTCCTATGTGACGTATTAACCTATGTTGAGCGTTTCGATCCTGAATTGGTTATCGATACTGCAACCCTGACTGGCGCGTGTGTGATTGCCCTTGGTAAACACGCATCGGGTCTGTTCTCATCGCATAACCCTCTGGCACACGAGCTATTAAGTGCCGGTGAGCAAAGTGGTGACCGCGCATGGCGCATGCCATTGTGGGATGAGTATCAAGATATGCTCGACAGCCCGTTTGCTGACATGACCAACTTAGGTGGCCGTCCTGCTGGAGCTATCACAGCAGCATGTTTCCTTTCTCGCTTTGCTAAAAAGTACAACTGGGCTCACTTAGACGTTGCAGGCACAGCTTGGAATAGCGGTGCTAACAAAGGTTCTACGGGCCGTCCAGTGCCACTATTGACTCAGTTCCTGATCAATCGTGCTGGCGTTGAACTCGGCGAATAACCAACTATCGGGCCTTAGTTTGTTAAGGGCTCGATAAATGAAAGGCGAAGATGAAAATCTTCGCCTTTTTTATTTTCTTAATTTAATCAGAAAATCGATTTCCTGAATAAGAAATTGAGTAAAAAACTGTAAAAAAACAATGGTTTTAGAATCATTTTTCAAAAAGTTATAGCTCAACCCTCTGCATCTCCAACGGTTTGAAAGCATCCCATTAAGTCCCGCCAGACAGTGATAGATAAAACCTCACCGTAAGGTTTGCCCTAAGCATTAACCCATACTGACTTTTAGTGTAAACTGCTGCTCTCGTTCGCCACTAAAACAAGTGAAGCAAGGCATTGAAATCATGACTCAAGTGCTGTTTTATCTTATGCCGCCAGTGGCATCGCCTGCCAAAGCCAAGGCTGATTCACCTGTTGCAACCGCGAATGCGAACCCTGCACTTTGCGAGATGCATCTTCTGGCATGCCAACTGGCGCAGCAGGCTTTTGTGAAGCAACAATGGGTCTATATCCATTGCCAAGATAAACAGCAAGCCCATGCAATTGATGAACTTTTATGGCAGTTTGAGCCAAGTGCCTTTGTACCCCATAACCTCAAAGGTGAAGGCCCGATGACGGGATCGCCGGTAGAAATTGGTTTTGATCGCCTCGGCGCCAACAAAAGTCGCCAAGTTCTGATTAATCTTGCAGACCAAGCGCCACCATTTGCGGTAAACTTTGGCCACATTATCGATTTTGTTGCCAATGACGATCAGCATAAAGCGGTCGCTCGCGAACGTTATCGACAGTATCGCGGCTTAGGGGTCAATTTACAGACCCAAGACTTAGCAACACATCCACTTAATTAGTTTGAGACAGACACGTTCCCATGGAAAAAACATACGATCCGCAGTCCATCGAGCAAACGCTTTACCAAAACTGGGAAGAGCAAGGTTACTTCAAGCCACACGGTGATGAATCCCAAGGCAATTATTGCATCATGATCCCGCCACCAAACGTGACGGGCAGCTTGCACATGGGCCACGCCTTCCAAGACACCATTATGGATACTTTGACCCGTTACCAACGGATGAAAGGCAAAAATACCCTATGGCAAGTCGGTACTGACCATGCGGGTATCGCCACCCAAATGTTGGTTGAGCGTAAGCTTGAAGCCGAAGAAGGCAAAAATCGCCATGACCTAGGTCGCGATGCCTTTATGGATAAAGTGTGGGAATGGAAAGCGCAATCGGGCGGCACTATCACTAAGCAGCTACGTCGTATGGGCGCTTCTGTTGATTGGGACCGCGAGCGTTTCACTATGGACGAAGGCTTATCTAAGGCCGTACAAGAAGTGTTTGTACGTCTGTACGAAGACGAGTTGATTTATCGCGGTAAGCGTTTGGTCAACTGGGATCCAAAGCTGCACACGGCTATCTCTGATTTAGAAGTGGAAAGCAAAGAAAAACAGGGCCACATGTGGCATCTGCGTTATCCACTGGCCGACGGTGAACTGACTGCCGATGGTAAAGACTATTTAGAAGTCGCTACCACGCGTCCAGAAACCATGCTCGGCGACAGTGCGGTTGCAGTGCATCCCGATGATGAACGCTATCAAGCGCTAGTCGGTAAGTTTATTCTGTTGCCGATTGTTAACCGCCGCATTCCTATCGTGGCCGACGATTACGTCGACATGGCCTTTGGTACAGGGTGTGTGAAGATCACCCCTGCCCATGACTTTAACGACTATGAAGTCGGTAAACGTCACAACCTGCCAATGTTCAACGTGCTGACCTTAGATGCCGCCATTCGCGTGAGCGCCGAAGTGGTGAACTCTGACGGTACCTTTAACAAAACGCTCGATGGCAGCTTACCTGAACGCTTTGCCGGACTTGATCGTTTTAAAGCCCGCGATGCTATCGTCGCCGAATTTGACACCTTAGGTCTGCTCGAAAAAATCGCACCTCATGCCTTGAAAGTGCCTTACGGCGATCGCTCAGGTGTGGTTATCGAGCCGATGCTGACCGACCAATGGTATGTGGCTGTTGCGCCAATGGCGAAAACGGCTATCGAAGCCGTTGAAAATGGCAGCATTAAATTTGTACCACAGCAATACGAGAACATGTACTTCTCGTGGATGCGTGACATTCAAGACTGGTGTATTTCACGTCAATTGTGGTGGGGTCACCGCATCCCAGCATGGTACGACGAAAATGGCAAAGTCTATGTCGGCCGCAACGAAGCCGACGTCCGTGCTAAGCACAATATCGCCGACTCGATGACATTACGCCAAGACGAAGACGTACTGGACACTTGGTTCAGCTCAGCCCTGTGGACTTTCTCGACCTTAGGTTGGCCTGACAATTTAGAAGATTTAAAAACCTTCCACCCAACCGACGTGTTGGTGACAGGTTTTGACATCATCTTCTTCTGGGTTGCCCGTATGATCATGATGACCATGCACTTCATCAAAGATGAAGACGGTAAACCACAAGTCCCGTTCAAAACCGTCTACGTAACCGGTCTTATCCGCGATGAAGCGGGTAACAAGATGTCAAAATCTAAGGGCAACGTACTCGATCCATTAGACATGATCGACGGTATCGGCCTTGAAGATCTCGTTGAAAAACGTACCGGTAATATGATGCAGCCACAACTGGCCGCTAAAATTGAAAAGAGCACTCGCAAAGAGTTTGCCGACGGTATCGAAGCCCACGGCACTGATGCACTGCGCTTTACGCTTGCGGCAATGGCATCAACGGGTCGTGACATCAACTGGGATATGAAGCGCTTAGACGGTTACCGTAGCTTCTGTAACAAGTTATGGAACGCCTCACGCTACGTGCTGATGAACACAGAAGATCAAGATTGCGGCCCAGGCTCACCAGAGCACAAAGGCGGCGAGATGGAACTGTCGTTGGCCGATCGCTGGATTATTGGCTTGTTCAATCAAACCGTTAAGACCTTTGACGATCACATGACAGCCTACCGTTTCGACTTAGCGGCCAATACCCTGTATGAGTTCACTTGGAACCAGTTCTGTGACTGGTACTTAGAGTTAACCAAACCGGTATTGCAAAACGGCAGCGAAACGCAAATGCGCGGCACCCGTCACACCTTAGTGACAGTGCTCGAAGCGATGCAACGCCTGATGCACCCTATGATGCCGTATATCACTGAAACCATTTGGCAGCGCGTTAAACCGTTAGCTGGTGTCGCTGGTGATACCATCATGCTGGCACCGTTCCCAACATTTGATGCCGCTAAAGTCGATAGCGCAGCAATGGCTGATTTAGAATGGGTTAAGCAAGTAATCGTCGCGGTGCGTAACATTCGCGCCGAACTGAACATTGCCCCATCTAAACCGCTAAATGCCCTACTTCGTGGTGTTAGTGCGCAGGATAAAGCCCGTGTTGAAGCCAACCAAACCTTCTTCACTACGCTTGCCCGCTTAGAAAGCATGACCATTTTAGCCGATGGCGAAACTGCGCCTATGTCGACCACAGGTTTGATTGGCGAAATGGAGCTGCTGATCCCTATGGCAGGCTTAATCGATGTCGCCGCCGAAATGGCCCGTATCGACAAACAGCTTGAAAAGCTCGGCCAAGAGATCGCTCGTATCGAAGGCAAATTGTCGAACCAAGGTTTTGTGGCAAAAGCTCCAGCCGAGGTTATCGACAAAGAGCGCGCCAAGATGGCCGATCTCAAGCGAGATATGGACAAACTCAATGAACAAAAATCTGAGTTTGCTAAGTTAGAAGCTTAAGCTTCTCATTTACTCTGATTCACTTGTTATGATTAGTTCTAACTGAATGAAGGGCAGCCACTTGGCTGCCCTTCTTGTATCTATATCGCTGCAATCTATGAGCAATTATGAGCCTTAATCTACGTTCTTGAGCCAAATGCCGCCTTTAACCCGAGTCAACTCTAAACACTGTCATTTAACCTACGGCACTGTATTGAAACCACCACACCATTCATCCTCATCATTCCCCGTGGTCTATCGCTCATGAGCTCACACGTAGCCCATCACTGCCGACATGCGTAAACACCACATATGTAGACTAAAGAACAGCTAATACCTCCAGAGACAGCACTGAGAAAGCTGACATAGATATCCAATGTCGTCATAGACTCTCAACACAAGCAAAAGCAGATTCTTCAGTGAGTTGAACCTAAGAAAGAGAAGTGTTTAAAACGAAATGGCTAAAGATAGCGACACCGAAGATAGCTAAGGTAAAGCAAAAGATGATGATGCAAAGTTAAGGTTAAACCTAAGCGGGTAAAAATATAATGAGTTAAACCATTACAGATTAAAAAATAAAAAAGCCCTGCAATTGCTTGCAGGGCTTATCTATATGGTGCGCGTGGAAGGAGTCGAACCTCCGACCGCCTGGTTCGTAGCCAGGTACTCTATCCAGCTGAGCTACACGCGCAAATTCGTTTTTGTACTTCTAAGATCCAATAAAGATTGAGTCTAGGATAAGCACTTTTATCTGGCAAATTTATTCTATTCCCCTCGACTAAGAGAATAGAATGGCGGAGAAGGAGGGATTCGAACCCTCGATGGGAGTTAAAGCCCATACTCCCTTAGCAGGGGAGCGCCTTCGGCCACTCGGCCACCTCTCCGCGTTTAACGCTTTAAATCAACAAGACGTATCTCGTTAACTATATTGGTGCGCGTGGAAGGAGTCGAACCTCCGACCGCCTGGTTCGTAGCCAGGTACTCTATCCAGCTGAGCTACACGCGCATRTTAAACGGTAAAACACTAATACGACCTAAATCATATTAATTTAAATTGGTGCGCGTGGAAGGAGTCGAACCTCCGACCGCCTGGTTCGTAGCCAGGTACTCTATCCAGCTGAGCTACACGCGCATGTTAAACGGTAAAACATTAATACGATTTAAATTATATTAATTTAAATTGGTGCGCGTGGAAGGAGTCGAACCTCCGACCGCCTGGTTCGTAGCCAGGTACTCTATCCAGCTGAGCTACACGCGCGACTTGTATCTAAATTTACTTTTACATCAAACACTAATAAAAAATGGTGCGCGTGGAAGGAGTCGAACCTCCGACCGCCTGGTTCGTAGCCAGGTACTCTATCCAGCTGAGCTACACGCGCACTGTTTTCTATCAGTAAGAAATGGCGGAGAAGGAGGGATTCGAACCCTCGATGGGAGTTAAAGCCCATACTCCCTTAGCAGGGGAGCGCCTTCGGCCACTCGGCCACCTCTCCGTTTTCTTGGCGCACATATTACTGTTTGACGAAAATAAGTCAAACCCTTTTTCCGAAACAGATTCCATTTGAACTGTTTTTAATCACATTGCTGTTATATCAAGCCAATGTATTGATTTACGCCAATCTTTCGGTCTAAAAAATAAAAAAGCCAGTTAAAAAACTGACTCTTCTGTTGCCGTAGTACGCTTGCCAAAACAAGGTACTAAAAGTTACCACCTTCCGATGGTGTACCTGATTTTTCAGATTGAATGCGTTGGTAGATTTCTTCGCGATGAACAGAAACCTCTTTTGGTGCATTCACACCAATACGCACTTGATTGCCTTTTACCCCTAGCACTGTAACTGTGACTTCATCACCAATCATCAGTGTTTCGCCAACACGACGAGTCAAAATCAGCATTCGATAGCTCCTTTATTTCTTAATTCAGCTTACACACGGCACTCATCCGGTAGATGGGCTTATTATAAGGTCAGCTTAGTACAAATTAATAGTATTCAATACTCAAACGGTTATTTAATTACACCTTATTTAGCTCGAAAGCGTGATGTAACGCCCGAACCGCCTTGTGTAAGTCCCTTTCATCGATAACGGTTGATAATTTACTCTCTGACGTCGTGAGTAACTTAGCATGAATAGTTTCATTACCCAAGACTTCTAACATCTTAGTCAATAATCCCATTTTTGCCTGTAAACCTTTGCCAACTAAAGATACTTTTGCACGTTGACGTTCGATAATCAATGGCCCGAGTGCGAGGCTTTCACTTAAGCCTTCGAGCTCATTAAGTAGAGTATCGACCTTAGCTTCAGCGAGCATAAAACTGACGCGACCCGAAGGATCATCCTCATGGATCCTCAATGGAGAAATAAATTCCACATCGATTTCCAATCGCGTTAAGCAGCCTAACAGCGCTTGATAACGTTCACTGGTGGTAAACAGCCCTTCAATCGTTAGCGTTGCCAGCGCCTTATTAATCGCGATACCTTGCACTAACGAGGCAATAGTTAATTCCGACTCGTCGCCAAATTGGATTAACGTCCCCTGCCCAGCTTCAAAGCTCGACAATACTCGCAGCGGTACGCGAAAACGCTCGGCGTATTCAACAGAATCGGGATGCAATACTTTAGCGCCGAGCTTTGCCATTTCGAGCATCACATCAAACCCAATCACATCGAGGCGACGTGCACTGCTATCAATATTCGGATCTGTGGTAAATACCCCAGCCACATCGGTAAAAATCTGGCATTCATCGGCTTCTAACGCTGCCGCTAAGGCTACTGCAGTGGTATCTGAACCACCGCGTCCTAAGGTGGTCACTTCGCCTTGAGGATCGATGCCCTGAAACCCTGCAACGATCGGCACAACACCATCGGCAAGCAAAGACTGCAAATATTCAGTATCAACTCGCTCAATGCTGGCGCGGCCAAATTGACTATTTGTATGAATTTGCACTTGATCGCCCGTAAGGGATTTTGCTTTTATGCCGCGACGTTGTAGCGCCATCGACATCAAAGCAATACTCACTTGCTCACCCGTCGATACTAGCATGTCTAACTCGCGCGCCGAGGCGCGCGGATTAATTTGTGCTGCAAGTGCAAACAGGCGATTCGTCTCACCCGCCATCGCGGATAAAACTAAGACTTGCTGCTCACCATTGTGAGCTGACTTTGTAATCTGCTCAGCGACCGCTTCGATACGTTCAATAGAACCCACCGAAGTACCGCCGAACTTTTTCACAAAAAGCTTGCTACCACTAAGCTTTCGTTTTTGGGGCACAGCAACCTCTTAAGCTAGACGCTCAGTAATCCAAGGTAATACTTGAGCCAATGCCGCATCCAGATTTTCTGGCTGGCTACCGCCCGCTTGAGCCATATCAGGACGACCACCGCCTTTACCGCCCACTTGTGCAGCGACCATAGCGACGAGCTCACCCGCTTTGACTTTACCGATCAGATCGTTACTCACACCCGCGATCAGGTTAACTTTCCCTTCCTGCGCAGTACCAAGCACGATAATGGCCGATTTCAATTTCTGTTTTAATTCATCTTGCAAGCCGCGTAATGAACTTGCCTCAACGCCGTCTAATTTTTTGATCAGTACGTTAACGCCATTAACTATAACGGCATCGCCCACTAAGTCTGCACTCGCTGCGGCCGCTAGCTTATCTTTCAGCTGCGCCATTTCTTTTTCGAGTTGCTTCATCTTATCGAGCTGCACTTTTAACTTAGCCACCACTGAGTTGGCATCGCCTTTCAATAAGGCTGCAGCTTCTTCCAGTTCAGCTTGTTGCTGCGCCACAAAAGCCATAGCGGCAGCACCAGTCACGGCTTCGATACGACGTACACCTGCAGCAATACCCGCTTCTGAGGTGATCTTAAATAAGCCGATGTCGCCAGTGCGGCCCACATGGGTGCCGCCACACAATTCGATAGAGAAATCGCCCATAGTCACAACACGCACTTGTGAATCATATTTCTCACCAAAAAGTGCCATAGCGCCTTTCTCTTTAGCTTCATCTATGCCCATTTCAGCGGTTTTAAGTTCATGGTTACGACGAATTTGAGTGTTAACTAATTCTTCAACTTCTTTTAATTCAGCAGCTTTTACGCCTTCGAAATGGGAGAAGTCAAAACGTAAACGCTCAGGATCAACCAAAGAACCTTTTTGCGAGACATGAGTACCGAGCACTTGACGCAGTGCGGCATGCAGTAAATGCGTAACAGAATGGTTTAACTGAGTACGGTGACGCAGTTTTTTGTCCACTTTCGCTTCAATAACTTGGCCAACGCTCAAGCTACCTGTAGCCAAAACACCTTGATGGCCCGTTGCTTGACCATACTTTTGCGTATCGTTTACCGTAAACTCAATACCGTTTGCAACCAATTGGCCTTTATCGCCTACTTGACCGCCAGATTCCGCGTAGAAAGGTGTTACATCGAGCACGACAACGGCTTCATCACCCGCTTTGATCGCCGTCACTGACTCACCATTTTGATAAATCGCGGTGACCTTAGCTTGACCCGCTAATTCGGTGTAACCACTAAATGCAGTTTCAGTATCAATTTTCAGCGCAGCGTTATAATCTGCACCAAAGTTACCGGCAGCTTGTGCGCGGCTACGTTGCTCAGCCATGGCGACTTCGAAACCGGCTTCATCGACAATGATGTTGCGCTCACGGCAGACATCAGCGGTCAAATCCATTGGGAAGCCATAGGTGTCATACAGCTTAAATACGGTTTCGCCGTCTAAGGTGTCACCTTTCAACTCGTTTAAGGCCGTATCTAAAATACCTAAACCACGTTCAAGCGTACGGGCAAATTGCTCTTCTTCCGCTTTCAGTGCCTTTTCAACAATCGCTTGAGTCTCAGCTAACCCTTTTGCTGCATCGCCCATCACCGCAATCAAAGACGGAACCAGCTTGTAGAAGAAAGCTTCGGTCGCACCTAACTTGTTACCATGGCGAACTGCACGGCGAATAATACGGCGCAGCACATAACCACGGCCTTCGTTCGACGGCATAACGCCATCGGCAATTAAAAATGCACATGAACGGATATGATCGGCAATGACTCGCAGCGACTTTTCAGATAAATCACTAACACCAATGACCTCTGCGGCTTTAGCAATCAAAGTACGGAAAATATCGATTTCGTAGTTAGAATGTACGCCCTGCATAATCGCAGCAATACGCTCAATCCCCATACCTGTATCAACCGAGGGCTTAGGCAAAGGTAACATTTCACCCGATGCTTGACGGTTGTACTGCATGAAAACGATGTTCCAGATTTCGATGAAACGATCACCATCCTCTTCAGGACTGCCAGGACGTCCGCCCCAAATATGATCACCATGGTCATAAAAAATCTCAGTACATGGACCACAAGGACCGGTATCACCCATTTGCCAGAAGTTATCTGACGCAAAGGCAGCACCTTTATTGTCACCGATACGTATGATGTTCTCGGCAGCGACACCAATTTTTTTATTCCAGATTTCAAAGGCTTCATCATCTGTCTGATAAATAGTGACGCACAGACGTTCCTTAGGCAGCTTTAACGTTTCAGTTAAAAAAGTCCAACCCAAACGAATCGCTTCTTCTTTGAAATAATCACCAAAACTGAAGTTACCTAGCATTTCGAAAAAGGTGTGATGACGTGCTGTGTAGCCAACGTTATCCAAATCGTTATGTTTACCACCGGCGCGTACACAACGTTGAGCAGTGGTCGCACGCGTATAATTGCGTTTGTCCATGCCAAGAAACACGTCCTTGAACTGGTTCATGCCTGCATTGGTAAATAAAAGTGTGGGATCGTTGCCTGGCACTAATGAACTACTGTCCACAACTTGATGACCATTGCTGCGGAAAAATTCGAGGAAAGCGCTTCTGAGCTCTGCTGTAGTTTGATACATGAAATCATCCTGAATTGGGTAAGCATTACCAGCTACGCCTTAGGCTAGCCGTATTTCTATTTGCCCAGCATTATAAGCAGACTAAGGAAGGACGACCAGTCTTGATTGGTGATATACACATCAGGAATTTAATATTTTAACGTGAATCGCCCACACCAGAGTCACTAGAAGCAAAACGACAGGATAAAGCACAAATAAAGACGGCGTAAGTTTATCGCGGCACGGACAATATTTAAGCAAGTGAGTCTAATGTGAAGTATGAAATTGACAATACCCATTGATGATATTTAGATGAGCTTTTACAGTATTAGCTTCAAATTTAATAATCTTCATCGAGATCATTGGGATCTGAATCTAGTGCGTAAGTGATTTGATCGTAGCTAAAGCCTTGGCCCATTAAAAAACGCACTCGTTTGGCCTTTTCCTTTGCGATGAGATCCCGAGCTTTAGAGCCCTTCACTTCTGTTACGCGAGGTACACCGTATTTCTTGGTGGCTTTATCTTTTGCTAGCTCAAACCAGTCACAATCACAATTAACCAAAGCAGCTTCAATACAGTCTTTAGATAAGCCTTTCTGTGCGATTGCTTGGCGGATGCGTATTGCACCGTGGCCTCGACTGATGTGGCTACGCACCAACAGTTCGGCATAACGAGCATCATTAATAAAACCGGAGGATTCGCAAGCATCGAGTACAGGTTCGATATCGTTAAGTTCGAAACCTTTTTCGAGCAATTTATCGCGGATTTGTAAACGGGAATAATCGCGGCGCGCTAACAGCGCGACCGCAATTTGATGGGCTGACTGACTCAGAATACTTCGCCTGTCTCTAAATCAATATTGTCCTCAGTACTATCATCAGCTTTAGAAGCCAAGGCACTCGGATTACTCAAAAGCAACTCACGTAGCGTCTTGTCAATTTCAGCAGCAATAGCTGGGTTTTCAGTCAGATATTTGCCAGCATTAGCACGACCTTGGCCGATTTTATCGCCTTTATAGCTGTACCAAGCGCCCGCTTTTTCAATCAACTTATGGGCTACGCCTAAGTCTACTAACTCACCAGTACGGTTAATACCTTGGCCATAAAGGATTTGGAACTCAGCTTGCTTAAACGGCGCTGCAACCTTGTTTTTCACCACTTTAACGCGAGTTTCGTTACCGACCACTTCATCGCCGTCTTTAATGGCACCAGTGCGGCGAATGTCTAGGCGAACAGAAGCATAAAACTTCAGCGCATTACCACCGGTTGTAGTTTCTGGGTTACCGAACATCACACCAATCTTCATCCGAATTTGGTTGATGAAGATAAGTAAGGTGTTAGATTGCTTTAAGTTACCCGCAAGTTTACGCATAGCTTGGCTCATCATACGCGCCGCTAGGCCCATGTGAGAATCACCAATTTCGCCTTCGATTTCAGCTTTAGGCGTTAATGCCGCCACTGAGTCGACTACGATAACGTCAACAGCACCTGAGCGAGTTAAAGCATCACAAATCTCAAGCGCTTGCTCGCCGGTATCCGGTTGCGAACACAGCAGGTTATCAATATCTACGCCCAATTTTTTAGCATAAATAGGGTCTAACGCATGCTCTGCATCGATAAAGGCACAGGTTTTGCCTTCACGTTGCGCTGCCGCAATCACTTCTAAAGTCAGTGTTGTTTTACCTGATGATTCAGGACCATAGATCTCAACGATACGACCCATTGGCAAACCGCCAGCACCTAAAGCAACGTCCAGAGACAGAGAACCGGTAGAAATGGTCTCAACATCCATAGAGCGATCTTCGCCCAGCTTCATGATGGAGCCTTTACCAAATTGTTTCTCAATTTGGATCAATACCGCAGCAAGTGCTTTCTCTTTATTTGGATCGACCTTCATTCCTGTTCCCTCATCAAGACAAGCATTAAGCTGTCAAAAGTGATATTCAATTTACAAACGGGTAATTCAAAAAGCCGCGCTTTTTGTCTTAATTCTGCTGACTAGTATACTGTACAATCATACAGTATCAAGACCTGTGACTGAATTATTTTTAGCTGATAGGATTTTTAATATGGCCAAGGTTTTAGCGAATATCAAATCAGATAATAGCTCCCTTTGATCAATATCCATCGTTAAGGGCTCAATTTTCGCTAAATTATTGCTAAGATTGGCGCAACAAATTTTGCGTGGTCTTTTTAGCTGAAAATTGTACAGCAGTCTTCCGCTTCCATAGCGCTTAATCACCCTTAACCACACAAACTGTATCGCCTTTAGGCAGTCACAACGGACGATAACGATTTAATGAATGTAATTGATACCGATGATTTAGAAAAACATACTCCTATGATGCGTCAGTACTTGACGATGAAAGCAGAACATCACGATATGTTGCTGTTTTATCGCATGGGTGACTTCTACGAGTTGTTTTATGACGATGCTAAACGCGCTTCTGAGCTGTTAGGCATTTCACTCACTGCGCGCGGTAAAAGTGGTGGCGATCCTATTCCGATGGCGGGACTTCCTTACCATGCTGTGGAAGGCTATCTTGCAAAATTAGTTCAAATTGGTCAATCAGTTGCGATTTGCGAACAGATTGGCGATCCCGCGACATCTAAAGGGCCAGTAGAACGTAAAGTGGTGCGAATTGTCACGCCAGGCACTTTAACCGACGAAGCGTTGCTGCAGGAACGCCAAGACAATCTGTTAGCCGCGGTTTATCAAGGTAAAGTTGGTTTTGGTTATGCCACATTAGATGTTTCATCCGGACGTTTTGTGATTGCAGAGCTCAACACACGAGAGTCATTAGAAGCAGAATTGCAACGCACTAATCCCGTTGAAATTCTCTACAGTGAAGACTTTGGCGAACTAGATCTACTTAACGGTTTTAAAGGCAAACGCCGTCGCCCCGAGTGGGAATTTGATTACGATACGAGTATCAAGTTACTACTGGCCCAGTTTGGCACTAAAGACTTACATGGTTTTGGCATCGCAGATGCACGTTTATCACTGCAGGCTGCGGGTTGCTTGATGCAATATGTAAAAGACACACAGCGCACGGCACTGCCCCATATCAATGCCATTATCCGTTTCAATCAAACCGATAGTATAGTACTCGATGCGGCAACTCGCCGAAATTTAGAATTAACTCAAAACCTTGCCGGTGGCCGCGATAATACCTTAGCGGCAGTATTGGATAATACGGCAACGCCTATGGGCAGCCGTATGTTACAACGCTGGATCCATCAGCCTCTGCGAGATCCTAAGCAAATCAAGGCGCGCCAACAGGCGGTGACTGAACTCCTCGATACCGCTGCCCACGAAAGTTTGCATGAGCAGTTAAAGGCACTTGGCGATATCGAACGTATCATGGCAAGACTCGCGCTGCGTACCGCTCGCCCAAGAGACTTTGCACGTTTACGTCAAGCACTGGGCTTATTGCCTGAATTACAACAGAGTTTAAGTACACTGAGCGCGCCGCACACGACTCAATTGCGTCAACACTTAGGTGAGTTCCCCACCGAGCAAGCCCTACTTGAGCGCGCGATAGTCGATAATCCTCCCATGCTTATCCGCGATGGCGGAGTGATCCGTGAAGGCTACAACAGCGAACTAGATGAATGGCGCGGCCTGAGCGAAGGAGCGAGTGATTACTTAGTACAACTTGAAGCCAGAGAAAAAGAACGTACTGGCATCAATACACTTAAAGTCGGCTATAACCGCGTACACGGCTATTACATCGAAGTGAGCCGTCTGCAATCCTCACAAGTACCGCTCAATTATCAACGACGCCAAACACTTAAGAATATGGAGCGTTATATCACGCCCGAACTTAAGGAATACGAAGAAAAAGTCCTCTCGAGCCAAGGTAAAGCCCTGGCACTCGAAAAGCAGTTATGGGAACAGTTATTCGATCTTATTCTGCCAAAATTGCATGAATTACAGGCTTTTGCTAGAGCAGCGGCTGAGCTTGATGTACTGAGTAACTTTGCCGAGCGTGCCGAAACCTTAGGCTACACTTGTCCAGAGCTGAGCCAAGATATCGGCGTACAGATAGAGGCTGGTCGCCACCCAGTGGTGGAGCGTGTTAGCCAAACGCCGTTTATCGCTAACCCAGTGACCTTGCACAACCAAAGACGTATGTTGATTGTCACCGGACCCAACATGGGCGGTAAATCGACCTATATGCGTCAAGTCGCCTTGATTACGCTGATGGCCCATATTGGTTGTTTTGTGCCAGCAGATCGCGCCCTGATTGGCCCAATTGATCGCATCTTTACCCGTATTGGCGCATCAGACGATCTGGCCTCTGGCCGCTCAACCTTTATGGTAGAAATGACTGAAACTGCCAACATTCTGCACAATGCCACTGCCAGTAGTTTAGTGTTAATGGATGAAATCGGCCGTGGAACATCCACCTATGATGGTTTATCGCTAGCTTGGTCGGCAGCAGAGTATTTAGCCCAGCAAGTCGGGGCTATGACCCTATTCGCCACCCATTATTTTGAGCTAACTCAATTACCTGACTTAATGGCAGGTGTTTACAATGTGCACCTTGATGCCATAGAGCACGATGATACCATCGCCTTTATGCATGCAGTACAAGAAGGCGCCGCCAGTAAAAGCTACGGCTTACAAGTTGCAGCGCTTGCCGGCGTGCCAAACAAAGTGATTAAAGCAGCGAAACATAAATTGCAGCAATTGGAGAGTCGCGATCATCAACCAGAAGGAACGAGGACGCCCATTCAAAGCTTACTCGCTTTACCTGAACCGGTTGAAAATCCAGCTTTGACTAAATTAAGTAGCATTAATCCCGATAACTTAACGCCAAAACAGGCGCTTGATTTACTCTATGAACTGAAACGCTTGAGCTAAACATCAGGTGATCTAAATAAAAGCCTAAAAATAACAACGCCCACTCTATAGTGGGCGTTTTACTTTATGGCGTGATCTCACACTAAGTGCATTTTCTGGATAGCTTCTCTGAAAGGCACTAGAAGACAGATATTAGTTTCTAAATAAAGCTTCAACAGATAAACCTTGAGAACCCAATAAATCACGTAAGCGTTTTAATGCTTCGACTTGGATTTGACGAACACGTTCACGGGTTAAACCAATTTCAGCCCCCACATCTTCAAGCGTAGAAGGTTCATAACCTAACAAACCAAAACGACGGGCTAATACTTCTCTTTGTTTTGTGTTCAACTCGTTAAGCCATTTCACCACAGAGTTAGAGATGTCTTCATCTTGCACTTTATAGTCAGGGCCAACACTATCATCATCGGCCAATACATCTAATAATGCTTTCTCGTTATCGCCCCCCAAAGGCGTATCAACAGAGGTAATTTTTTCATTCAGCTTAAGCATGCGGCTCACATCAGAGCTAGAAACTTGCAGTTTTTCAGCAATTTCTTCCGCTGTAGGTTCATGATCCAGTTTTTGTGCTAACTCACGGGCAGTACGCAAGTATACGTTGAGTTCTTTAACAACATGAATAGGCAAACGAATAGTACGAGTTTGATTCATGATAGCGCGTTCAATTGTCTGTCTGATCCACCAAGTCGCATAGGTTGAAAAACGAAAACCTCTTTCTGGGTCAAACTTTTCTACGGCACGAATTAAACCTAAATTACCCTCTTCGATAAGATCGAGCAGTGCTAAGCCGCGGTTATTATAACGACGTGCAATTTTTACGACGAGACGTAAATTACTTTCGATCATGCGATTACGGGATTTTGCACAACCTTTTAAGGCCTTACGGGAAAAGTAAACTTCTTCTTCTGCGCTAAGCAGTGGGGAAAAACCAATCTCACCTAGATAAAGTTGAGTGGCATCAAGATTTTTTTGCAGGTCATCTTGGACCTGTTGTTCTATTCCTAGCTCTTGGACTAGATCGGTGGCAACTTCTTCTTTTTCAAGATCAAAGTCTACGGTTTCTACGGAAAAATCTACTAGTGCTTCTGCGGCAGTGCTATTTATGCGGCTCATGATCAAATCTCCCAAACCTAATTAAACTGCTGAATTAGTGCAATTTCCTATCCTCCATTTGCCAACAAGGCCCCAAACAATCATTGTTTAGGTAAATAAGTAAGTGGGTTTACAGACTGTCCATGGTAACGAATTTCAAAATGTAACATTACCCGATTGGCACCTGTATTGCCCATTTTTGCAACAGTCTGCCCTGCGAGGACATGTTGCTTTTCTTTGACTAAGATCTTGTCCGTATGAGCATAAGCACTAAGGTAATCGTCACTATGTTTAATAATCACTAAATTACCGTAACCCCTAAGAGCACTTCCTGCGTATACCACCCGCCCATCTGCAGCAGCTTTGATGATATCTCCCCGATTTCCCGCGATCTTAATACCTTTATTTCCCTGCTCATTGGCAGAATAAGTTCCGATTAACTTCCCTCTTACTGGCCACTGCCACTGACTCACACTGGCTGGCAGTGTTGAGGTGGGTGGAACCATTAGCTGGTTAACGTTTTGTTGGGAACTTGTTACAAGGTACGCGGGCTTAGCTTTCTGATCAAGTGTTTTTTTCAGATCGTTACTTGACTTAGCATTAGACTGATAAACCTTATCATCTAATTGTTTTTTATCACTTTTACTTGAGTTAGCATCTGAATTACCCGTTATATTTCCATCTAAAGTCGTAGATTTTGATTGGTTACTAGATTTAGCATTAGTTAAATATAAAATCTGTCCAGGGTAAATTGTATAAGGGTTATCTAATTGATTAAGTTTAGCTATTTCAGAAAAGTCTTTCCCTGCCCCCCAAGAAATAGAGTAGAGAGTGTCACCTTTTTTAACTTTATATGAATTCGATTTAATGTGGCCTTTGCTATTTTTAGAGTAGCTATGGGAAATATTTTCGACGGGTGCGGGTCTGCTGGCCTGAAAGCTACAGCCTACAAGCAGAAATATAAAGCAAAGGTTTAAGAGTAAACCCGCATTCAACAATAAAAACTCCTTGGTAAGGTTGTATTACTGTTTATGATGAAAAAATGACGCCTTCTGTGCAAAACAAGCACTTCGCTTAACACAGTAGCACAACACAAGGTTAAGCTAACTCTCCATTAATTAAAGGTACAAATTTAACCGTTTCAATGGTTTCAGAACTAAAGCGGTCAGCAGTGCGCGTAATACGCATCAATTGCTGAGTATCCTCTCCCACAGGTAAGACTAACACCCCTCCATCAGCCAACTGAGACAGTAAAGCTTCTGGTATAGTCGCCGCCGCCGCAGTTACCATAATGGCATCGAACGGACTACGATTAGCCCATCCCAACCAACCATCGCCATATTTAAACGACACATTATGCAAATCTAATCGTTTTAAACGCTGTCTTGCTTGAATTTGTAGACCTTTGATCCGTTCGATAGTACAAAGCTGAGGCACCAATTGAGCCAAAATGGCTGCCTGATAGCCCGATCCAGTCCCCACTTCTAACACTCGCTGTGGCATCTTGTGCAGTAAGAGTTCGCTCATACGGGCAACGATATAAGGCTGCGAAATGGTTTGCCCTTGTCCAATTGGCAAAGCCGTATTTTCATAAGCTTTGTGGGCTAGCGCATTATCGAGAAACATTTCTCGCGGCGTATGCGATATCGCCTTTAACACGGCTTGATTACGGATCCCCGCATCTTGAAGCTTTTTAGCTAAATTCACCGCCGATGTTAAGGCAACTCGAGTCATATTTTATCTACCCAATTTTGCAATGCCGTTAGTTGTCCGTAGGCGGTTAAGTCAACCGTCAAGGGCGTAATTGAAACATAGCCATTGGCGATAGCATAAAAATCAGTGCCCTCTGTGGCATCCTGCTCTTGTCCCGGTGGACCAAGCCAGAAGATTTCACGTCCGGCAGGATCTTGCGTTCGCACTATGCCTTCGGCCTTATGACGAGCACCGAGGCGAGTCACTTTGATGCCTTTAATTTGATCAAGTGGCAAGTCAGGCACATTCACATTTAAGATCTGATCTTTTGCCAAAGGCTGGGCCAACAAACCTTGAACTATCCGCCGAGCATAAACAGCAGCCGATTGATAATGTTCGAATTTACGGCCATTAAGCGAAATCGCTATTGCAGGAAAACCTAAAAAGCGTCCTTCCATCGCGGCGGCAACTGTCCCCGAATATAAGGTGTCATCACCCATATTTGCCCCCGCATTGATGCCAGACACCACCATATCAGGTTCGCCATCACATAATTCTCGGATAGCCAAATGAACGCAATCTGTCGGTGTACCGTGAACGGAAATATAGCCATTATCTAACCTATTAATTCTTAATGGATTAGTCAAGGTTAATGAGTTGCTCGCACCAGAGCAATTTCGATCCGGCCCAACAGTCAGCACAGTCGCTATTTCAGCCAAAGCCTCAGATAAGGCTTTGATACCTGGAGCATTAATCCCATCGTCATTGCTAACAAGGATACGGATCATGACTCTGCTTCAGTCTTAACAGTATCAGTGTTAGCCACTACGTTAGCGTTAGTTACCTCAGGCGCAGGCTCCTGCACCAATGTCGCTTGCCATTGCTGCTCTTTAACATCTTGATAATTAACCAACTCTCTCAATAATGATGTTGCAAAACTGCCCGCAGGCAACACAAACTCCAGCACTAAGCCATCAGCGGTTTGTTCATATTTAAGGCCTTGGGGCTCAAGCAGTAACGGACGGCGTTCTTGCTCTAATCCGGCGTGCTCTAAACCATAGCAATCGTCAGCTAACTCACTCATGGCTAAGGTTTCTACCGCAGCAGCTTCACCTTGGGGTAACATCATGCCGCGCCCCCACAATGGTGCAGAAAGTTGAATGTCTTTTTCAATCAGACGCTTCAATACGATGAGATCCCATTCAGGCGTCACGAAGAAGCTTTTGCTGCCCGCTAACATCACACAATCACCCGCTAAAGGCTTAGTGCCATGGTTGGCTAATCGGTACGACACTACAGTGTTAAACAGATTTGAGCGCACGGCAGACAAATACATGCTGCGCTTATTTCTGTCTTTCACTTTTTTACCCGCCATCATTTGGCGACCAAACACTAAGTTTTTGCCATCGTGACCAAAGCGCTGCTCACCAAAGTAATTGGGCACGCCCACTTGAGCGACCTTTTCGATACGACTGATAATGTCTTCCACTTGGGTGACATTTCTCAGGGTAAGAATAAAGCGGTTACCGACTAAGGCACCAATTCGCAGTTTCTTGCTGTGGCGGCTGCTCGACAATATGGTCAAACGCTCGCTATTGAGATCCTTCCAAGCAGGCGTTTCTTTACCAGGAATACGCACACCGAACCATTGTTCTGTGATGGCATTTTTATCTTTTTGCCCAGCGTAGGTCACTTCCTTTGGATGCACCTTAGCAAACTTAGCGATCATTTCCGCGACTTGTACTGTATTTAGCCCTTCTTTGCGTACATGCAGCATATGATGTTCACCTTCACCCGTCGGGCTAAAAGGCAAAATCTCTTTCACGATAAAATCGCTATTTTGGGTTCTTAGATCTGCTGTACCTAAAGGCTTACCATACAGATAATGTAATTCGCTCATGGGACTTTTTTACTCTTAAGTTAATCGTGTTTGCGGGCCATAAGTACCACGGCTTCTACCGCAATACCTTCTTTACGCCCGGTAAATCCAAGCTGTTCAGTCGTGGTCGCTTTGACATTAATATCGTCAAGTTCCGCGGTTAAATCGGCGGCTAATATCTGGCGCATTGCCTCTATGTGCGGTGCCATTTTAGGAGCTTGGGCTATGATAGTGACGTCAAGATTGCCGAGCACAAAGCCTTTCGCTCTCGCTAAAGCATAGCAATGACGCAGCAATACGCGGCTATCGGCACCCTTATAGGCGGCATCGGTATCGGGGAAATGTTTGCCTATGTCACCGAGCGCTAAAGCACCGAGGATGGCATCGGAAATCGCATGCAGTACCACATCACCATCTGAATGTGCGACTAGGCCTGTTTCATAGGGTACTTCCACGCCACAAAGGATAAGTGGCCGCGCCGCACCAAATTTATGCACATCGAAACCATGGCCGATACGGATTTTCATTTAATATTCCTAACGTATTATTTTACTTTGATTATGACTATTTAACGGCACGCATCAAAAACAGTTCGGCTAGCCCTAAATCGTCGGGATGCGTTACTTTTATATTATCAGCACGGCCCGAAACGAGTCCGGGTGATATCCCCGCCCATTCCATCGCCGAAGCCTCATCTGTGACTACCGCACCTGCAGCCAGAGCCGCATTGAGGTAATTTTTTAATTGCTGCGCTGGAAATAACTGCGGCGTCAATGCATGCCATAAATTATCGCGGCACACAGTGGCACTG
The DNA here is from genome assembly GCF_025653705.1 of Shewanella sp. SM87. Taxonomy (NCBI): domain Bacteria; kingdom Pseudomonadati; phylum Pseudomonadota; class Gammaproteobacteria; order Alteromonadales; family Shewanellaceae; genus Shewanella; species Shewanella sp. SM87. The sequence continues at coordinate 246,658 of NZ_JAKKSC010000002.1, read as the reverse complement.
ATTTCACCCTGTTTATTCGCGCGCTTCATGGTATCGCGTACAGGCATTGCCAAAATAGCACCTTGGGGGAATTGCACTCTAGATGCGAGTAACTTGTCGATATCCGTCGCGGTTAAACAAGGTCTTGCCGCATCATGCACTAAGGCCCAACTGTGCTCGGACGCAATTTGCAGCGCCGCCAACACAGAATCAGCGCGCTCACCGCCACCTAATACTGTAATCAATTTGGGGTGCACGGCCTGTGGCAAGGTATCGAAGATAGTATCGTTCGAATGTAAGGCGACGATCACTTGAGAAATGTGCGGATGGGACAAGAGCTTATCTAAGGTATGAGCAAGAATACTCTGGCCGCACACCTCAAGATATTGCTTAGGTCTGTCGGCGCCCATACGGCTACCTATGCCCGCAGCAGGAACGATGGCAACCACAGCTTGAGTGACATGCTCAGCTTGGCGCTGCAATTCAATTTGTGTTACCAGATCAGATTGACTATCGGGATTGGATTGTTCATTTAATCCAAGATCTAAATGTCCTAGCTCTGTCATCCTAACTCCATATTACTGAGATGGACTCGATACCGAGCGCTCACCACCCACGACGCGATAGAAGGTCTCGCCTTCTTTAACCATGCCAAGTTCGTTGCGTGCGCGCTCTTCGATGGCTTCTGTACCACTTTTCAGATCGATGATTTCTTCCTTTAGCACTTGGTTACGCTCATTGAGTTTGGCGTTACCTTCTTGCTGGGCGGCAATTTGTTTTTGCAGAACGAAATATTCAGGAAGACTATTACCTCCCGACCAAAGACGGAATTGCAGTACACCGAGTAGCACTATGAGTGCAATGACAAAAAATTTCATGGAGGAATTAGCGTCAGTATCTTGGATTAAAAAAATATACAGCAGATAGTACAACAAAAAAGGCCACCAAGTGGTGGCCTTTTTACATCAAATATTAAATTACGCCTGACCTTTGATCTCTTTCAAACCACGGTATGGGGCTTTTTCACCTAATTGCTCTTCGATGCGCAGCAATTGGTTGTATTTAGCGACACGGTCAGAACGACACAGTGAACCGGTTTTGATTTGACCAGCAGCAGTACCCACGGCTAAGTCTGCAATGGTTGAATCTTCAGTCTCACCACTACGATGTGAAATCACGGCGGTATAACCCGCTTCTTTCGCCATACGAATAGCCGCTAAAGTCTCTGTCAATGAACCAATTTGGTTAAACTTGATAAGGATTGAGTTAGCAATACCGTTTTCAATACCACGGGTTAAGATTTTAGTGTTAGTAACGAATAAATCGTCGCCCACTAATTGGATCTTGTCACCCATGATTTGAGTTTGATAAGCCCAGCCGTCCCAATCTGATTCGTCTAAGCCGTCTTCGATAGACACGATTGGGTATTGGTCAGCCAATGATTTTAAGAAATCAGAGAAACCGTTCGAGTCGAAGACTTTGCCTTCGCCCGCTAAATCGTATTTGCCGTCTTTGTAGAATTCAGATGCAGCGCAATCCAGCGCTAACGTGACATCAGTACCTAACTTGTAGCCAGCCAGTTCAACCGCTTCTTTGATAATGGCTAACGCATCAGCGTTTGACGCTAAGTTAGGTGCAAAACCACCTTCGTCACCCACAGAAGTGCTTAGACCTTTGTCGTGCAATACTTTTTTCAGCGTATGGAAGATTTCAGCGCCCATGCGCAGTGCTTCACGGAAGGTTTTCGCGCCAACAGGTTGCACCATGAATTCTTGGATATCAACGTTGTTATCTGCGTGCTCGCCACCGTTTAAGATATTCATCATAGGCACAGGCATAGAATATTGGCCTGGTGTACCGTTTAATTCAGCGATATGCGCGTATAAAGGAATACCTTTAGATGCTGCTGCTGCTTTAGCAGCCGCTAAAGACACAGCCAAAATCGCGTTTGCGCCTAACTTGTCTTTGTTTTCTGTGCCATCTAAGTCGATCATGATTTGATCAAGCTCAGCTTGTGCCGTCGCATCTTTGCCTAATAATGCAGCGCGGATGACACCGTTTACGTTAGCAACAGCTGTTAATACGCCTTTGCCTAAATAACGGCTCTTATCGCCATCACGTAATTCTAACGCTTCGCGGCTACCGGTTGATGCACCAGAAGGCGCCGCAGCCATACCCACAAAACCACCTTCTAAATGCACTTCGGCTTCAACAGTTGGGTTACCACGAGAATCCATAATCTCGCGACCAATCACGTTAATAATCTTAGCCATAACACCCTCGATTTAAGTTTAAAGATAAAAGAAAAAAACAAATACCTATGGGAATAAATGGAAGTCACATACCGCAGAAAATAACCAAATTCCATTTACGGTTTGCGTCCATACAGATGCAACGGATACGCATGCTGTTTACACCCAGAGGTATTAAATTCTTATGTTTCAAGTCGCGATGAGTGTAGCAAAAGGCCGGCCCCACTGTCGCGGGTCCGGCCTCAAATATTCTTACTTCAGATCACGTTTTTGATGCGCACTTGCCGCAGCAATAAACCCTTCGAACAATGGGTGACCATCGCGCGGCGTTGAGGTGAATTCAGGATGGAATTGACCTGCAACAAACCATGGGTGATCTTTTAATTCGATCATTTCCACCAGTTTACGATCAGAAGACAAACCGCTGAAGATCATGCCAGCTTGCTCTAAACGCTCTCTGTATTTGTTGTTCACTTCGTAACGGTGACGGTGACGTTCTACACAGCTATTACCTTTGTAGGCTTGAGCCGCTTTTGAACCCTCGAGTAAATGACACAATTGAGCGCCTAAACGCATAGTGCCACCTAAGTCAGACGCTTCATGGCGCTGCTCAACATTACCTTCTTCGTCAATCCATTCAGTGATCAAACCCACCACTGGGAATGGTGTTTCTTTATTGAATTCAGTTGAATGTGCATCAGCCATGCCTGCAACATTACGCGCAAATTCAATCAGGGCAACTTGCATACCTAAACAAATACCGAAATACGGTAAATTGTTTTCACGGGCAAATTTTGCCGCCAGTATCTTACCTTCAACACCACGCTCGCCAAAACCGCCTGGTACTAAGATACCGTCTAAGCCCTGTAAGACTTCTTCGCCTTTGGCTTCTACGGTTTGTGAATCAATATACTTGATGGTCACTGATACGCGGTTTTTAAGGCCTGCGTGTTTTAATGCTTCGTTGACTGACTTATAGGCATCTGGCAGTTCAATGTATTTACCCACCATACCAATAACGACTTCGCCGTTTGGATTAGCTTCTTGATAAATAACATTTTCCCACTCAGACAGATCCGCTTCACGGCATTCTAAACCGAAACGCTTAACCACTAAGTCATCCAAACCTTGTGAACGTAACAAAGCTGGGATTTTATAAATACTATCAACATCTTTTAATGAAATAACCGCACGCTCTTCGACGTTACAGAACAGCGAAATTTTGGCTTTTTCATTCGCAGGAATCGCACGATCACCACGGCAAACCAGCACATCTGGTGCAATACCGATAGAACGCAGCTCTTTCACTGAGTGTTGAGTTGGCTTAGTTTTCACTTCGCCTGCAGCACCTAAGAAAGGCACTAAGGTTAAATGCATGAACAGAGTACGATCACGACCCAGCTCAACACCGAGCTGACGGATAGACTCTAGGAACGGCAAGGATTCGATATCACCCACAGTACCGCCGATTTCGACGATAGCCACATCATGGCCTTCGCCACCGGCTAATACTTTTTCTTTAATCGCATTAGTGATGTGTGGGATAACCTGAATAGTTGCGCCCAAATAATCGCCACGACGTTCTTTACGTAATACTTCTTCGTAAATACGACCAGTAGTGAAGTTGTTACGACGATTCATCTTAGTACGGATGAAACGCTCGTAGTGACCCAAGTCGAGATCTGTTTCTGCACCGTCTTCAGTAACAAATACTTCGCCATGTTGGGTTGGGCTCATGGTACCCGGATCAACGTTAATGTAAGGGTCCAGTTTCATGATGGTTACATTGAGACCGCGGGCCTCTAAAATTGCAGCTAATGATGCTGCTGCAATGCCTTTACCTAGTGATGAAACAACGCCACCAGTAACGAAGATATACCTTGTAGTCATGCTGAACCTGAGAAAATGAGTTTGAAAATACGTGCTTGTAAGAAAGCACTAGGACGGGGCAGTAGTATACCAAAGGCGGCGCGATTCGACAAACACCAATCGGGATAATTTGCCGTTTATCTCGTCTCTGTCGCTTTTACTTGGTCCCAATAGGCATCGAGCTCCATTAATGTGTGCTCTTCCATGCTTTTACCGCTGTCACTCGCCAACTGTTCTACACCGCGAAAACGGCGTTCAAATTTAAGATTGGCTTGGCGCAACGCTTGTTCTGGATCGACCTTAAGATGACGAGCTAAATTTACCACGGCAAATAGCAAGTCGCCCATTTCGGACTGCACTTTCGCTTGGTCTTGCTCGGGTTGATTCACTTCATGCAAGACTTCATCGATTTCTTCGTGAATTTTAGCGACCACGGGCTCAAGCTCGGCCCAATCAAACCCGACTCGCGCCACCCTTTGCTGAATTTTGATTGAGCGCGACAGCGCAGGTTGGGTACGCGGAATATTGTCTAACGCAGAAACCACAGTATCTGCTTGAGTTTCCCCCGCCACTTGCTGCGCCTTTTGCTCACGCTCAATCGCTTTAATCGCCTCCCAATTGGCTTTCATCGCTTGGGCACTATCGCCTATTTGCGGATTTTGCTCACCAAACACATGGGGATGACGACGGGTTAACTTGTCGCTAATTTTCTCAATCACGCTCGAAAAATCAAATAACCCCTGCTCTTTGCCGAGCTGACAATAGAATACGATTTGAAATAACAAATCCCCGAGTTCATCGGGTAACTCATCCCAGGCTAAACGCTCTATGGTATCGGCAACTTCATAGGCCTCCTCTAAAGTAAAAGGCACTATAGTTTGAAACGTTTGCGCTTTGTCCCACGGGCAACCCGTGTGCGGATCACGCAGTTTTTCCATTATCTTAAGCAGCGGCTCTACATCTGTTATAGACAGTTCCGTTGTAGAAGGTTCCGTTGTAGAAGTTTCAGTGAGAGAAGGTTCAGTAGTAGAAAATGAGGTTAATGGCGCCGTGTGGGAAGTCATGCTGATATCCTTTAAAGATAAATACTGCAACGGGCGAATATTGAGAAAGAACAAAAAATACGCCTGTGCAGTGTTTTTTAGCAAAAGGCTACAATAAAGCGATGATGATAAGCTAGGTAAAATAAAAGCGCTATTTTGATGCTGAGATCAGATTTTAGTGACGTATTTCAACTAAGACTTATTTTAACTAAAGAGCGTTCGCTCCATTTCGTAATTCACTCATCTCGTGAGCAATAAATTGACAAGCTTCCTCCCCTACAAATTCTCATCTATGTCCTGCATACAAGTATTTAGCGCAAGCCATCTTAAATGATAAGATACGCAGCAATATTTCAATGAAGCTAAAACTCACCGAGTGAAGACCTGACAATTGCGGCCAAACTATGCACATGATAAATGCGGTCCTTCAATTTATTCATTTGATTGATGTTAGGTATATTTCGATTCTGTCGTCCGATGTTAGGACGCACACCCTTATCGTTTTTAAGCATTACTGGAGACAAAACTCATGACAAACGTGACAGTGGATGCCACGCAGTTAACGACTAAGCCATCCCAAGATGGTTTTTATATGCCTGGCGAATGGGCTGCGCAGCAAGCGGTGTGGATGATTTGGCCCTATCGTCCTGATAACTGGCGTGCAGCCGGTGCTTATGCTCAAGCAACCTTTGCTAAAGTGGCCGATGCCATTGGTGGTGCAACGCCCGTGTATATGGGTGTACCTAAAGCCTTTTTAGCTGAAGCTCAAAAAGTGATGCCATCGCACGTCACCTTGGTTGAAATGGACAGTAACGATTGCTGGGCTCGCGATACAGGGCCAACCGTAGTTGTGAATGATAATGGCGAATGCCGTGGCGTTGACTGGGGTTTTAATGCTTGGGGCGGCCATAACGGTGGTTTGTACTTCCCATGGGATAAGGACGAGCAAGTCGCGCAGCAAATGCTTGCGCAGCATGGTTTTGCCCGTTACAGCGCGCCGCTGATCCTCGAAGGTGGCTCCATCCATGTCGATGGTGAAGGCACCTGTATGACGAGTGCAGAATGTTTACTCAATGCCAACCGTAACCCTGAACTGACAAAAGAACAGATTGAAGACTTACTGCGTGACTATTTGAATGTTAAGCAGTTTATCTGGTTGCAAGATGGCGTGTATATGGATGAGACCGATGGTCATATCGACAATATGTGCTGTTTCGCCCGTCCTGGTGAAGTCATTCTGCACTGGACCGATGATGAGACTGATCCCCAGTATCCACGCTCAAAAGCGGCGCTAGAGGTGTTGCAAAATACCGTGGATGCCAAAGGCCGTAAGTTAAAAATCCATCTGTTGCCACAACCGGGGCCGCTGTATTGCACCGAAGAAGAATCAAAAGGTGTGGCTGAAGGCACTGGCGTGCCACGCACGGCGGGTGAGCGTTTAGCCGGTTCTTATGTGAACTTTTTAATCACCAATAATCGCATCGTGTTCCCGTTGCTTGATCCTGCAACCGATGATATCGCAGCCGAAAAACTGCAGGAAATCTTCCCAGAGCATGAAATTGTGGGTGTGCCAGCCCGTGAGATTTTATTAGGTGGCGGCAATATCCATTGTATTACTCAGCAAATCCCTGCTGGAAAGTAACCCAAGGAGAACAGCATGACGATTGATGTCACTGTTATTACACCACAATTGGCTTTCTGCGGGAGGGCGCAAGATGTTTGAAGTTACTGAAGTTTCCATTGCCGAGCTGCGTGCTGCGCTCGAATCTGGCCGCACCACCGCAGTGGAGTTGGTTAAGTCGTATCTCGCGCGGGTTGAGGCGTATGACGGCCCTGCGACAAAGACTAAGCTCAATGCGTTAGTGGTACACAATCCCGATGCGCTCAAAGAAGCTGAGGCGTCAGATGCGCGCCGCGCCCGTGGTGAAATACTGAGCCCACTTGAGGGTATTACGTATACCGCCAAGGATAGCTATTTGGTGAAGGGACTGACGGCGGCGTCTGGTAGCCCTGCCTTTAAGGATTTAGTGGCGCAGTACGATGCCTTCGCCGTTGAGCGCCTACGCGCCGCGGGTGCCATTTGCCTAGGCAAAACCAATATGCCACCTATGGCCAATGGCGGTATGCAGCGTGGTCACTATGGCCGCGCTGAAAGCCCATACAATGCTGAATATCTTACTGCACCATTCGCTTCGGGCTCTTCTAATGGGGCGGGCACAGGCACGGCGGCAAGTTATTCGGCTTTCGGTCTTGCTGAAGAAACTTGGTCGAGCGGTCGAGGTCCTGCGTCCAATAACGGTTTGTGTGCTTACACTCCGTCACGGGGCGTGATTTCGGTGCGCGGTAACTGGCCGTTAACGCCGACCATGGATGTCGTCGTGCCTTATACCCGCACTATGGCCGATATGCTTGAAGTGCTGGATGTGATTGTGGCCGACGATCCTATCACCCGTGGCGATCTCTGGCGTCTGCAACCTTGGGTCCAAATTCCTAAAGCATCAAGTGTCCGTCCAGCATCTTATCTGGCGCTGGCGGCTAGCGCAGACACACTTAAGGGTAAGCGTTTTGGTGTGCCGCGCATGTACATCAATAAGGATGAATTGGCGGGAACCAGCGAAAACCCAGGTATCGGTGGCCCAACGGGCCAACGTATCCACACTCGCCAATCGGTTATCGATTTGTGGGAAGCGGCTCGTAAAGCCTTAGAAGCTGCTGGCGCCGAAGTGATTGAAGTGGATTTCCCGCTGGTTTCAAATTGTGAAGGTGATCGCCCCGGCGCGCCGACCGTGTTTAACCGCGGTATCGTCTCGCCTCAATTCCTCAATGATGAATTATGGGAACTCTCGGGTTGGGCGTTCGATGAGTTCCTGCGTGCTAACAATGACCCTAAACTCAACAAGCTTGAAGATGTTAACGGCTATCTGATTTTCCCACACGATTTAGGCACCTTGCCAAATCGTGAAGGTGACTTAGCGGCAGGCATGGAAGAGTACGTCAACATGGCTAAGCGTGGTCTTAAATCCTATGACCAGATCGACAGTATTCCCGATGGTCTGCGTGGCTTAGAGAAGACTCGTAAGCTAGATCTCGAAGACTGGATGGACGAGCTTAAGCTCGATGCCGTACTGTTCCCCACCGTGGCAGATGTCGGCCCTGCCGATGCGCATGTGAATCCGGCTTCAGCCGATATCGCTTGGAGCAACGGAGTGTGGGTTGCTAACGGTAACCTAGCGATTCGTCACTTAGGGGTACCGACTGTGACTGTGCCTATGGGCGTGATGGCCGATATTGGCATGCCAGTCGGTTTGACCTTCGCCGGTCGCGCCTATGACGATAATAACCTGCTTAAATTTGCAGGTGCATTTGAGTCAACAGGTGACAGGCGCATGATCCCGCCACGCACGCCAAAGCTTGGCCAATAAGCGCTAAGACAATGCATAAGCCTAAGCACTAAATGCATGAGCTTAGAAATGAAAACGGGATTGGCATCAATTTGCCAATCCCGTTTTTTTAATACCTACGTCGATATCTTTTCAACAAAGCTAGACTCATACTGCTATAAAACATGCTGCTGTAAAACAGACAGCAACACTTAATGCGTCTTATCTTAATGCCAAGAGTTCTTTTCTGACGATCTCTGCGCCTGCACTTAAGGCGTTGAGCTTGCCTCTTGCGACTTGATGAGATAAAGGCGTCATGCCGCAATTAGTACAAGGATAGAGCTTGTCGGCATCGACAAATTTAAGGGCTTTTCGTAGGGTGTCAGCCACTTCCTCAGCGGTTTCAATCGTGTCGGTGGCAACATCAATCGCGCCGACCATGACTTTCTTACCGCGAATGAGTTCAAGTAGCTCCATTGGCACATGGGAGTTGTGACATTCTAGCGAGATAATATCGATATTAGACTTTTGCAGTTTAGGAAACACTTCTTCATATTGGCGCCACTCTGAGCCCAAGGTTTTTTTCCAATCTGTATTGGCTTTGATGCCGTAACCATAACAAATATGCACCGCCGTTTCGCATTTAAGCCCTTCAATGGCTCTTTCTAAACAGGCAATGCCCCAATCGTTTACCTCATCAAAAAACACATTAAAGGCGGGCTCATCAAATTGGATAATATCAACACCCGCCGCTTCTAATTCTTTGGCTTCCTCATTAAGAATTTTGGCAAATTCCCAAGCAAGCTTTTCTCGGCTTTTATAATGGTCATCATAAAGCGTATCTATCATGGTCATAGGGCCTGGCAGCGCCCATTTAATCGGTTGCGTGGTTTGCTTGCGTAAAAATTTGGCATCTTCAACAAACACGGACTTTTGGCGGCTCACTGGGCCGACAACCGTGGGCACGCTCGCATCATAGCGATCACGAATTTTAACGATTTTACGTTTTGAAAAATCAACGCCGTTGAGGTGCTCAATAAAGGTAGTGACAAAATGTTGCCGCGTTTGCTCGCCATCACTGACAATATCAATCCCTGCTAGCTGTTGATCCTGTAATGACAAACGCAGTGCATCGTGTTTACCGGTAATTAATTCCTCTCCTTGCAATTTCCATGGAGACCAAAGTGTTTCAGGCTCTGCAAGCCATAAAGGTTTAGGCAAACTGCCTGCCGTTGAAGTCGGTAACAGTCTGTTGTTAATCAGGGTTTTATTAAGTCGTGTTGTCATAATAATGATGCCGTATTGGGTTAATTATTGAGCGTGACGATTAGGCTCAGAGCGACTAATAGTAATTAGCAGACCATTGTTCAAAAAACGTTTGATAGGGTTTGATAAAGTGCTCCGCTGCAAATTTGCCTTGCTCATTCGCCAATTGGCTACGTTCAGCTCGGTCATAAACAATTTGAGTCAGTGAATGATCCAAGTTTTTCAAATTAGGTTGATAGCATTTTCCTGCAACAGCATTGGCATTATAAATCTCAGGGCGATAGATTTTTTGAAAAGTTCCCATAGTGCTGATGGTGCTTATCAACTCAAGATGGGTGTAATCATTGAGTAAATCACCAAAGAAATAAAAAGCTAAAGGCGCCACGCTATTTGGCGGCATAAAATAGCGCACCTGTAAGCCCATTTTTTTGAAATATTGCTCAGTTAAAGACGATTCATTTGGCTGATATTCAACCCCTAATACGGGATGCTGATTCTCAATTCTATGGTAAGTTTTATTATCCGACACACTGAGGCAGATAACCGGTGGCTTATTAAAATTCTGTTTGTAAGCATCAGAATTAACAAAAGACTGAAATAGCTTGCCATGTAGACCACCAAAATCATCTGGAATACTAAATTTGGCTTGGCCCTTATTATGTTCTGCCAGTAACACGCTAAAGTCATAATCGCGTACGTAAGATGAAAAGTTATTGCCGACAATACCTTCAATACGTTTATTGGTTTTATGATCAACAATATTGGTTTTCAATACTTCAATCGATGGGAAGGTTTGACCACTGCCGTCAATATCCAAATTAACGGAGATGATTTCCAACTCGACGCTATAACGTTCGCCTTTAGGGTTATCCCAATGCGCTAAGGCATTAAAACTGTTATCAATCATCTTTAACGCGTTGCGTAAGTTCGCTTGGCGATGACTGCCTCTGGCCAAATTAGCAAAGTTGGTCGTGATACGCGTCTTGTCTGAGGGATGATAATTTTCATCAAGACAAATGCTGTTAATCGTAAATGTAAAATGCTTATTCATAGTGATCCAGTATCCCATTGTCTGATTTCAAACCTGAGTTTATGCCCTGCGCTTCTAGCTTCTCGACCCGACTCTGATAGATATTATTCGTGTTCTGTCTGAGGTTCTATTTAACTTAAGTGCCGATGGCTTAGCTAGGCGCAACTTCAAGCTTGTCTAATATTTCGCTTGGAGTCATTTATACGTGGTTCGGCACATGAACAAAAACGGTTTTATTTCACATAGAACATGAACCATATTCATGATCAATTAGCATGGTGTTGTTGATTAACCAGAACTTGGGATTGGGAAAAGCAGGGGGCAGTAATATGTTGTCGAGTTTGTTCTCATAGATCCGGCTTGCAATATTGACGATTGCACATATTTTCCCAAAGCTTGTTGCATTACCTGTTGCGCGATATTCATTGTCATTGTGTCCCCAGTGACTCGCCGCCTATTTATTTTAAAAGAAGCATCCCTGAGGGCTCTACTAAAACATGTTTTAGTAGGTCACTGGTGCAACAATGCCAATCTTAACTAACCCTCTCGCTGCTCGTTTAGCTAAAAAGCTATTGCCCCGAAATGAGTTAGCAAGTTGTTAGTGGCGTCGCAACAAACGGACTTTGTGCCCTAAAAATTCTCATCTATATCTCTCGCTTGGCACAAGTCACCTGCGATTTGTCAAAACTGTACAAGTATACCGTCGTATTTAAATCATAAGTATTTTGAGCGATTTTAAACTCATTTGTTTGCGTGTTTATCCAGCCTAAAATTAATAAAACCCTTTAAAATCATTTGCATATACTTTACCAAAATTAGTTAATAGGTTTGGGAAACGCGCATGCGCGTTTTTCCAGATGGTGTATTTGAAAAAAAGCTGATAAGTTCCTTTTATTACAAGTAATTAACAGTGCGCGTTTTTACTGGTCTAATGAGGTAAACGCGCATGCGCACTAATAAAATGTTAGGGCTACAAAGGAATCGAGATGCGGAGTGAGTTTCAATACTTTATGAATCAAGATGATCATGTAGCCTTTGATAATCACCTTCTCAGTATCGATGGGGTAAGTATCAAGCAGGGGAAACACTTCGATGAGATTCTATTCGATGATGGTTTTATCCAATATCAGCGAAGCATCCTAGAAGATGGAATCCTTACGTCAGGCCGTATTGCTATTGCTTCAACTGATCTGGAAGGTTCTTACAACTTCTCTTCACATCAGGCTGTTGAAGCACTGTACAAAAAATTAAGAAGTTGGCTCAAAAAACGTAGTGTCAACACGCTGGTTTGCTACAACGAAAAATCAGAAAAACCCGCAGCTCAAACCGTTAAGAACTTTTGGTTGTTAACTGGTGCTGAGACGATGCTAAATGAGTCGGCTATTAAACTAAAACAATTTAAATCGGGCAATGTCGTATTTAACCTGGCATAAAGCCCTAACAAGCAAAGGCAGCCGACGCGTACCGCGCAGCTGCTTTGAGCGTTACCCATAGAAATTTTAATCCGCAACTCACTCATTTGAGCTAATGGTCTAACTCACTTTTGTCCAAAAGTCGCTTATGTTCTATCGAATGAATTCACTCAAACCTAATCAGGTTGAACAATTTAGCAAAATACTCATGACTTAATTTTTGAACCTACTGGTTACGCTGATACGTGAAAGGTGCGCCATGGTGATTTGCAAGACGACCGTCCGCCCCATGGACGGGGCGGTCGAGCATCCACGGATGGACTGGCTGCGCGTCGGGGGAGCAAATTCCATGGCAAACCATAATGAGTGGCTTGCAGCAACCACTATGCTTACAACGACTAAATTGACTGGTAATCCCGCTCAATTTCCATAAAAAACCAAATAAAAAAGGCGGCCAGCGAAATTCGCCTTGCCGCCCTAATCCTTGATCACTTTATCTCTTGCTTCTAGATGATTTCTAGATACCGATCGCCTCGAAAGGCATTGCGAACCTTAAAGTCGTCTTGCCTCGATCACGCTATCGACTTGTGTCAGTTTCGATAACACTCGCGAGGAGACAACTGTACAGGCAGGTTTTAGGATGGGTGCTTTAAGTCAGAAGCTCTACTGGATAAAGCCGTCGTTTTAGCCTGTATGACCTACGTTGATAACTATTTATTTATTAAAAGAAAGTCCCTATCAGAGCCCAAATAACTGACACTCCAGAACAATCCGACCATACTAGCATTCGGGCAGCATTAAAAGGTGAGCGGCCCAACAATACTATTGCCTCTTATCGGTAATGAATGTGATAACCAGCCCAATGGGATTACGTTTTCATTAATAGATTACCTCGAATTGGTGGGTGATACAGGCCGAATCATCCGCAATGATAAACGTAGAACTATTAGTGAAAATAGCGCCAAGTTACTGACAAAATTAAATATTCCCTATGACAATTGGCTTAAACTCACTACCGAGTTTGACAAGCTATTTCATGGCCCAGTGGGAACACTCCAAAAACTAACCGATTACTGTGAACACTTAGAAAAACGACGACGGCACTATGCAGCAAGCTGTCAGCACTTTCATATTAACTAACCACCATCCAATGTAATCCCCCAGTCACTGCCCATTCGTATAATGGGCGGGAGTTAGCATGTCTGAAATACACCATTTTTAAATGAATTAGCACGTTTTTTGCCTCAGATGCAGTCCAGCTACTTTTGATGACTCTCATTCAAACCACTTTAGCCAGAACAGGTTGTAGGCAAACCGAAAGTACATTAGGTCGTTAATTTAAAATGGGTGGCCTGAACTACTGTTGCATACCGTACAGACGGATACCTATGGTCAAGTCCAGACTGGCATAGGTTGGTAATATAAGTCGTCTCAATTTGCCCAATCATTAGCGTCGAAAATGAAACCCTTCTTAAGCAATTTTGATATTTAGGAGACACACCATGATTTAGGAGACACACCATGATTGAAAAAATCGCAACTATCCAATGGCAAGGTCAAGGTAAGAAAGGCCAAGGTAAAATAAGTACCGAGACCGGTGCACTGAAGCAATATCCTTACGGCTTCGGTAGCCGCTTCGAGGATGACCGTCGTGGCACGAACCCTGAAGAGATACTAGCTGCCGCCCATGCCGCGTGTTTTACGATGGCGTTTTCATTCGCCTGCGACAAGGCAGGGTTTGCCACCGCCAATATCGACACCAAGGCAAGTGTGCGTCTCGCTAAACAAGGCGAAGGTTTTGTTATAGACCGCATCGCGTTGACGATGAGCGCAGAGGTTGCGGGCATCGACGAAGCGAAATTCCAAGAGATTGCGGCTGCGGCAAAGTGTGACTGCCCGGTATCGAAGGCCCTTGCTGGTGTTGAAGAGATTACCCTGCAAGCGACACTGAAATAACTCATCTCCTGAGACACGGTATCAGCCAGCGCCATGTGGCTAAGCGGTACTAACACCAGCGCCAGATCTGTCGCTAAAATTCATTTTTTAATTGGTGTGTTCATATCGCCCGCTAAAAATGTTTCCCACAGCCCTTAACATTACCGATTGTCTTTCTATGGTAAATGACCAGCGGTCTGGTGTCAGTGCGTTCACGCACCCACTAATAGTTTGGATTTGGCTGCGAACTCGGCGACTTAGGCATCTGGCAGTTCGTCACTTCCACAAAAATGATACTTACGTTAGATAGCGTACGGACAGCGTCGCCGCTTTTGCATACTACATAGGTATATCGACCCTCTAGGAAAACAAACATTCAAAGGAGACAGTGCTTATGTTACGCACAGTTAAGAATATGGAGGACTATGTCATCAGTGCTACAGATGGCAACATTGGTCATGTTAAAGATGTCTATTTCGATGACGAAACTTGGTGCATTCGCTATCTCGTTGTTGACACTGGCACTTGGCTTTCCAGTAGAAAAGTACTGATTTCGCCTATCTCGATAGGCCAAGCTAATTGGGCGGACAAGCTGCTGCCCGTATCTATCACAAAAGTTCAAGTCGAGAACAGCCCCGACATCAGCACCCAAAAACCTGTCTCTCGACAGCAAGAAATTCGCTTACTTGAGTACTACGGCTATCCCTATTATTGGGGCGGTGACGGGATGTGGGGCGGGGGTGTGTATCCGAATATGATGTTGACGGGCTACGTCGGCTTAGCGTCTCCACCTGATGTCGAACATCCAGAAGCGGCTAAGACTAATGCACAAACTAAAGCCGAGCCGCACCAAGATGACGACATTCATCTGCGTAGTTGTCAGGCAGTAATCGACTACCGCATTCATGCGACCGATGGTGACATTGGCCACATACAGGACCTGCTTATCGATGAAGAAACTTGGGCCATTCGATACCTGATAGTGAATACGAGTAACTGGTGGCTAGGTCATCAAGTGCTGATTCCTGCTGATTGGATCGAAGATGTGAGTTGGCCCGATGCCAAGGCGTCTGTCAATCTGACACGACAGGCAGTGAAAGACGCTCCGCCGTATAACCCAACGGAGCCAGCGGATCGTAAGACGGAAATGCATATTTACAATCATTATGGTCGCCCCGGTTATTGGCTCGATGACAAGAAACATGAAAGCATAAAATCCCCCCCTAAAAGCACGTTAGACACAAACGACGATAATGTTAAGAGGTGCTAAATGTTAGTTGAAGCTATCTCTAAATCCACAGAATCATCCACAGAAGCGAAAACAGTCGCTATTTTTGGTGGTGGTATTGCCGGACTAACGGCAGCGCATGAATTTGCAAAACTTGGGTATAAAGTCAAGGTATACGAGGCGAATGCGGATGCGGGTGGTTTTTTTAGAAGTGCCAGAAGGAAAGAAGATCAGGGTATGCCTTCTGAATACTCTTGGCATGGAATGGGCCCTTGGTATAACAATTTTTTCGAACTCATCAAGGAAATCCCCTTTGATGAGAATTCCAGTCTCTATGACAACATTCTTTCACGGCCAGTGGTATTTGGCTTAGCGCCTAACTCAGGTTCGGCTCACTTTGGTGACTTTCACTCCGGCAATGTCGATGTGGAAAACCTGTTTAGTATGACGACCAAAGAAAAATGGCTGTGGTGTTGGCTAATGGGAAAGCATGGTGTTCAAATACCCGAAGTAGCCAAAAGTACAGCAATATCAATGCGAAAGAAGCTTGGCGACCTTATTTAGCCGCTTCGACACTGAGCACCTGGAGTTCCACTTTTGGCCCTTGGGTGGGCTCTGACTGGTGTCATGTTTCTTTCCATCATGTGGCGCATTTTTTCCGTAAGCAATTGGTCACTAAGTATTGTTATCATCATCAAGCAGACAGTGAAGGCGGGCCGTGGGAACACAAGGCCCGTATGGGATGGTTGCTGCTTAACGGGCCCAGCAGTGAAGTTTGGTTTGATAAATGGGTCGATTATCTGAAGAAAAAGCAAGTCGAGTTTCATTGGCAGACCTCACTTCATCGTTTGTGTTTTGAGAATAACAGCATCATAGCGGCAGAGCTCGCCAATGGCGAAACCGTTCAGGCTGATATCTATGTCCTCGCACTCAATCCCTTTTCTGCGGCAGATGTTCTAGACAGAACCCCGCTGCTTCAAAATAAACCGCAACTCAATCTTTTTAAACCCTTGGTACAACAGGGGCCGCACACCCAAGTGTCCTTCAGAATTGGCTTCAAAGAACCAATGTCTTGGCCGAGAAAACGATGCGCGCTGGTTATTTCAGACTCCGCTTTTAACCTGACACTGTTTTCTCAGGAACAAGCGTGGGGAGAGTCGAGTTCTCTGGGGGACGACATTCAATCACTGTGGACTGTCACCGCTTGTGTTTCAAAAGTCCCTGGCCCAGTCCATGGCCTTTGTTTGGAGCAATGCACTGAGGAGCAATTCCTTGATGAAGTGTTATTTCAATTAAAACAGAGTCATGCCTTCGATGAATTGGTCAAAAAGGCTAACGGCGGTAAAAGTTGGCAAGATTTCTCCATCGTAAAAATCACCGTTTGGCATGAATGGGCGTTTTCTCCTGAAGGCATAACATCGGCGCAGCCCAAATGGGTGAACTCAACCCACACCCAACAATATCTACCACAGCAAAAGACGACTATACCCAACCTTGTTCTTGCTGGCGCTCACACCAAAACGACGGCGGATGTGTGGAGCATTGAGGCGGCGGTCGAGAGTGGCAAGCTGGCGGTAAAGGTTTTTGAGCCGCAACTTCAGGTCATTCCACAGTCGAACTTTCTGGTGTTGACCATCCTTGGGAAAATTGATGATGTGCTTTATTACTGCAAACTTCCTAACGTGTTGGATGTTGGTTTGGCAGTCATTGTTATCTTGTCGGTGAGCGCCATCGCCTTTGGGATTGCCGGATAGAAAGTGACTGATATAAAAGACAAATAACGCAGGGCGTCTGCATGACCATGAGAATAATGTTGGCTGAAAGCTCGAAGTGAATTGCTCAACAGCGATTCCTGACGTGGATTGCGGCCATCGTCATCACCTTTTTCTGCTTATGGACATGACGATCTATGCGTCATCTCCAAAATCAAGTGGGTGCAAGGAGTCCCTTTCTTAATTACTTTGGTTCACTCGAAATATTCGCCCTCCATAGCTCGTTCATAAGCTTAGAATCCCTAGGCTTCTATCCACAGTGTCGGAGAGTGAATGCCATGGTACACCTGTATGGGTGATATCAGGCTAACACTAAGAACACCGCAACTAAACTAACAAGTCATGCAGCTCAATTTCCATAAAAATAAGCCAAATAAAAAGGCGGCAGGTGAAATTCATCCTGCCGCCCTAATCCTTGATTACTTTCTTTCTAGCTTCTAGATGGTTTCTAGATACTTACTGCTTCGAAAGGCGTTGCGAAACTTAAAGCCGTCTTGCCTCGATCACACTATCGACTTGGGTCAGTTTAGATAACACTCGCGATAAACCATCGAGGTTATAAAGCTCCAGTTCCAACTCAATCGCGGCTGTCTGATTTTTAGTGTCCGATGACGAACTCATGGCTAGTACATTGGATTTTTCAGCAGCCAGCACTGAGGTTAAGTCACGCAATAAACCACTGCGATCGTGGGCTAATACCCGCAGACGCATGCGATAACCGCCGGAGTAATTTTCGCCCCAGACCACATCGACACCGCGCTCTGGGTGAACCCGCATTAACTCTTTAACTTGTTCACAATCAGCGCGATGCACAGAAATGCCACGGCCCTTAGTGATAAAACCTAAGATCTCATCACCGGGAACTGGCTGACAACAACGGGCAATATGGTTAAGCAAGTTACCCACACCGTTGACTTCAACCTGACCACGGCCACTGGATGTCGGTTTGTGTTGGCCTTTCTTAACTAACTCTTCGACGGCATCTTCTTCTGATACTTCGTCGAGTCGCAGACGGCTTTGAATATGGTTAACCACTTGATGCAGACGCACATCACCGCCACCAATGGCCGCCAGCAAGTCATCCATGCTCGCCATATTAAAGCGCTCGACCGCGATGGCCGCGTCTTTAATTTTAAGGCTCACCCGCGCCAATTCAGATTCGAGCATTTCTTTGCCGGCGACAATATTCTTGTCTCTGTCCTGCTGCTTAAACCAATGCTGGATTTTCGAACGCGCCCGCGAGGTGCGGATATAACCTAAGTTAGGGTTAAGCCAGTCGCGCTTGGGGTTGGGCTGTTTCGAGGTGATGATCTCGATACGCTCGCCCGTTTCAACCTGATAGGTGAACGGCACAATACGGCCATCGACCTTAGCACCAATACATTTATGCCCTACTTGGGAGTGAATGTAATAGGCAAAGTCGAGCACGGTTGAGCCCAGTGGCAAGTCGACGACTTCACCGCTTGGGGTGAACACATAGACTCGGTCTTCAAACACTTGGCTGCGCACTTCTTCGACCAAGTTGCCACTTTCGACCACGTCTTCCTGCCATTGCAGAATTTTACGCAGCCAGTTAATTTTTTCTTCGTAACCGCTTTGTTTACCGGAATGATTGCCTTCTTTGTATTTCCAGTGCGCGGCCACACCAAGCTCTGCATCTTCATGCATGTCTTGGGTACGAATTTGAATTTCAACGGTTTTGCCCTCAGGCCCCACCACTACGGTATGAATCGATTGATACCCGTTAGGTTTAGGGTTAGCGACATAGTCGTCAAATTCCCGTGGAATATGGTGCCAAAGCGTATGCACTACGCCTAATGCACCATAACAATCCTGCAAACGTTCGGTCACGATACGCACGGCGCGCACGTCAAACAACTCATCAAATTTGAGGTGCTTGCCCTTCATCTTGCGCCAGATACTGTAGATATGTTTCGGTCGGCCGTAGACCTTAGCGCGAATTTGATCTTCATCTAACCTTTGTTGCAACTGACTGACAAACTTGTCGATAAAGACTTCACGATCCAGTCGTTTGCCATCTAATTGTTTAGCAATGTCTTTATAGGTATCAGGATGCAGATAGCGGAAAGAAATATCTTCCAGCTCCCACTTCAATTGCCCAATCCCTAAACGGTTAGCCAGCGGCGCATAAATATCGGCAATTTCACGGGCCAGCAGCACGCGAGTTTCTTCGTCGGCATTTTTCACCGCCCGTAGTAAACACACACGCTCGGCAAGCTTAATCACCACAGCGCGCACATCTTCAACCATAGCCAATAACATGCGGCGGATATTGTCGATTTGCGGCTCGGTTGAACGACTATTAGGATTGATTTTCAAGGCGCCAATCGCGTTCATGGTCACGACACTCGCGACTAAACGCGCCAGCGGCTCACCAAATTTCTCTTGGATGGCTTCTTCGGTCAATAACCCAGCATCGAGCACCACAAACAAAATTGCCGCTTGCAGGGTTTCAATGTCCATGTTTAGCGGTGCGAGGATTTCAATCATCTCTCGAGCACGTTCGAGCAGTTCTCTCTTCGCCGCAGGACTCTTGGCGGGTAAGGCGTCAATCTGCCCTATCAAAGAGAGCAGCATCTGCGCTTCATCGGCATGACCGACATAGCGAGCTACCCAATCTTCTAAGTGAAAATCGGGATCATTAAAGTGCGCTTCGCGAACAGAGACCATCTAATTTATTTCCTTATCCGTGCTCAGAGAGAAAGTGGGCACCACTTCAGCTCTCCTATCTTCAGCATTGGCGCGAACTTGTCAAACCCAACCGACGTAATAATCACATTTTTTACGTTATTCAAACGCTTTGCTTACTTTGCCAGCGCAAATTACTTGGTTAATTCAAACAGTGCCATGGCTTCGATATGGTGTGTTTGTGGGAACATGTCGATAAGTCCTAATTGCTGTAATCGGTAACCGCGCTCCAACAGTACTGCGCTATCGCGGGCTAAGCTCGCAGGATTACAAGATACATACACGACTTTGCGCGGCTTCATTTTCTTTAGCCATTGCAAGCTTTCAAATGCCCCCGCACGAGCGGGATCGAGCAGTAATTTATCAATCTTGCCCATCCAAGGCTCAAGGGATAAATCCGCACTTAAATCGCCGTGGTAAAAGGTCAGTTTATCCAGATTGTTAGCTTTCGCGTTCACCCGTGCCTGAGTCACCATTTCGGCAACCCCTTCGACGCCAATCACATCAGCGCCCATTTTCGCTAAGGGCAAACTGAAATTACCCATGCCGCAGAACAAATCCAAAATGCGCTCATCTGGCGCTGGCGCTAACCAATCCATCGCTTGAGCGACCATGGCCTTGTTAATCTGTCCGTTCACTTGCACAAAGTTACCTGGGGTGAAACTTAAGCTCACCGCTTCCGACTGCACATTTTCATCTAACAGTTGATAAACCGGTAACACTAACTCGGCGCCGACGCCTTGGAATTGGCCTTCGTTATCCTGCAGACAAATATGGATCTGATGCAGCTCAGCAAAGGCTGACAACTTAGCGAGATCTTTATCGTTTAACGCCTTAGTGATCCGCAGCACAGCGAAATGACCATTATCGGCGGCAATCAACTCAAGATGGCCTAAGCTGGATTTAGCTGACAATTGGTTCAGCAACTTAGCAAAGGGGACGATCAAGTCCGATAACGGCTTAGCTAACACCAGACACTGGCTGATTGGCACCACATTGCTGCTACTGGCGGCACGAAAACCCAAGCTTAAATGTTTGGTATTTTTATCAAATAAAGTTGCAAGACGGGCGCGGCGACGATAATGCCAACCTTCCCCCGTGAGTGCGGGCGATAAAGCACCACCTTCAGTGCCAGCAAACTTAGCCATAATATCCAGCAACGCGGCTTCTTTATGCTCACGCTGACCCGATAATGACATATGCTGTAAGTCGCAGCCGCCGCAGGTGTGGTAGTGTGGACACTCAGGCTCAACGCGCTCAGGACTTGATGAATCGACTTTAATCAACTTGGCACGGGCATAATTTTTCTTTTGCTCGGTGAGCTGTACCGTCACGGTTTCATCGGGCAAAGCGCCAGGGATAAACACGACTTTACCTTGATGTTGTGCTATACCTGCGCCTAAGTGATCGAGCTGTTCTACGCTCAGCGATAACTTAGCCGACAACTGTTTGGAACTATTTGGTTTTGCTTTAAAAAATTGCGCCATTTCGGCCTCTAAATCAATAAAATACTGGCAAAGACCGCCCTCTTTCTGGCAGTCTTATAAAATTATCTTAGTCTCTGTCACAGGAAACACCGCCGCTGCTATGAACCCTGTCAACAACATGACCAAATACAGCCTACGTTCTTGGGTTCTTGTGCTGGCGCTCGCGCCAACAATCTTGGTCGGTATCCTTCTGGGCAGCTACTTTACCATAAACCGTTTTTATGAGCTCGAAGATACGCTCGCCGAACAGGGCAGCAATATTATCGAGCCCCTGTCGATTGCCAGTGAAATCGGCTTAGTGGCGAATGATCGCGAGGCGACCAAACGCTTACTCGCGGCGGCACAGCTCAACAAATCCACCTTAGTAAAATCCATCGCGATTTTCGATGCCAATAATCAACTCTTTGTGACCTCCCACTATCACAAAGACTTTGAGATTATGCGCTACAAAGAAGCCCTCAACACGCTGCATAAAACCGAAATTGAACATGTGGACGACAGCCTTATTTTACGGACGCCCATTTTTGCCACAGGCCCCATTGCTGCTCCCGCTAATTACGATATCCAGACAGACGATGGTCATCTTTTAGGTTATATCTCGATAATAATCAATAAAGAACGCGCCTTGTTAGAGCAACATAGAGCCGCTGTCGCCGCCTTTATTATCGTGTTGATCGGCGTGCAGTTAAACCTGCTATTTACTTTCCGGCTAGTGAAAAACGTCACTCAGCCCATTACTGAAATGGTGCGCGTCGTCGCTAAAATCCGTGAAGGTAAATTAGACGCCCGCTTAGATGGCAACTTGATTGGTGAGCTGGACTTACTCAAACGCGGCATCAATGCCATGGCAGGTTCGTTGTCGGAATATCATGATGAGATGCAGCAAAATATCGACCAAGCAACGTCGGATCTGCGGGAAACCTTAGAGCAGATTGAAATCCAAAACGTCGAGCTGGATTTAGCTAAAAAACGCGCCCTAGAAGCCAGCCGAATTAAATCTGAATTCTTAGCGAATATGTCCCACGAGTTACGTACGCCACTCAATGGTGTTATCGGTTTTGCGCGGCAATTAGTCAAAACACCATTGCATTCGAGCCAAGTCGATTACATCAAGACCATAGAACGCAGCGCCACTAACCTGCTGGGTATCATCAACGACATTCTCGACTTTTCTAAACTCGAAGCCGGTAAAATGGTGTTAGAAAACATGCCCTTCGGCCTTAGGGAAACCATAAGCGATACGATTACCTTGATCTCGGGCAGCGCACAGGCCAAAGGCCTAGAACTCGTCGTCGATATCGCCCCCAACGTGCCCGACAATGTCAATGGCGATGCCATGCGCGTATGCCAAATCATCAATAACTTGGTTGGTAACGCGATTAAATTTACTGACTCTGGCAGCGTGATGGTCAAAATCGAACTGCAGAGCCAATCGGATGAACAAGTGGTACTGCGCTGTGATGTGGTCGACACAGGTATTGGTATCGATGAAAGCCAACAGGACTTTTTATTCCAAGCCTTTGGCCAAGCAGACTCGTCGATTTCGCGCCGCTTTGGTGGCACTGGCTTAGGTTTAGTGATCACTAAACGTTTAGTGAATCAAATGGGTGGCCAAATCGGCTTTACTTCATCCCCAGAAAAAGGCTCAAACTTCTGGTTCAGTTTGCCGCTCGGCTTAGGTCAATTCCAAATCGGTGACTCACTGCCACTCGAAAAACTCAAAGACAAAACCATACTATTTTACGAACCGCGAGTACTCACCCACGCAGTATTAAGCCGCCAATTGAATCAATGGGATACAAAAGTCACCCATCATCAGCATATACCAAGCTTGTTGACTACGCTCGCCACGGCTGAAGCGCCATACGACTATGTTCTCTTGAGTTGCCATGGGTTTAGCGATTCAAAACAACTGGTGAGTACACTAAACTTGGCGAAGACCAAAACAGATTGCCTTATAGTGCTATACGATTGCCAAGAACAGGATGCCTTAACCCAATTTATTCGCCCGAATGCCGATGTGGTGTTGTCTCTGCCAGTCAGTGAGCATCAGCTTGCGCGCAACTTACTCTATCCACCGATGGAGTACGACATCATAGCCCCTGCGACAATATCAACGCCGGTTGCGCGCCAATCCTTAACCGTGCTAGCGGTAGATGATAACTTTGCCAACTTAAAACTGATTGATACTTTACTCAGCGAATTAGTGACGACTGTGGTTGCCGTCAACAGTGGTGATGAGGCAGTTAAACAGGCGAAGACTCGCACCTTCGACTTGATTTTTATGGATATCCAAATGCCTGGCACAGATGGCATTAGCGCCACGAAGCAAATTCGCCAAGGCTCGATGAACCGCAACACGCCGATAATTGCCGTGACAGCCCATGCCATTGCCGAAGAACGCGAACTGATTTTAGGCAG
Organism: Shewanella sp. SM87; assembly: GCF_025653705.1. Taxonomy (NCBI): domain Bacteria; kingdom Pseudomonadati; phylum Pseudomonadota; class Gammaproteobacteria; order Alteromonadales; family Shewanellaceae; genus Shewanella; species Shewanella sp. SM87. The sequence continues at coordinate 222,875 of NZ_JAKKSC010000002.1, read as the reverse complement.
TGGTATGGACGGATATTTACCTAAACCTATTGATGAAGCGGCGCTCAAAGACATTATTCATCGCTGGATCACTCGACCTAAGTTCACCCATTTTGACCTGCATACGCTGAACTGGGATTTATGCTTAACCCAAGCCAATCACAAGGCCGATCTCGCCTTAGATATGCTCAGAATGTTGCTCGACTCATTGCCGCAAACCGTGGCGACGATTCAAACGGCACTAAGTCAAAACGATCACCCTGTCATGCTCAGTACTATCCATAAACTGCATGGTGCGAGCTGCTACTGCGGCGTGCCCACCACACAAAGGTTATGCCAAGAAATTGAATCGGCACTAAAACGTGAAACATCGGTTGAAGATCTCGAACCCGAAATACTAGAGTTACTTGATGAGTTAACTAAGGTAGAATCTGCGGCAAATCAAGTGATATCACAGCTATCAGCGGAAATAACAGATGACCAAAAAAACGGGCTTCTTTAAACGTCTCAAGGCGTTAACACTGCCACAAAAACAACTCTTTGCCACTGCACTTTGCCAACGTATGTTGCCCAACTATCAACTGTTTTCCGAAGTCTGTGAGTTTGGCGATCCTACAGTGTTGAGTACCGCATTAGAACTATTGTGGCAATCCCAGTACGACTCCAAGCTCAAATTCAATGTCGATGTGCATCTGCAACGCCTGGAAGATAACACCCCAGATCCTGCTGATTTTGAAGCCTATGGCGTCTATCCTGCTATGGATGCAGTGGTCGCCATATCGACCTTACTGGGTGCGATTCAAGGCAAAATTGAAGAAGACATAGTCAATATCAGCAAATTATCATCCAGCACAGTGGCTAACTACATCGAAGCGATCAGCGATGTCGATTTGGTGGATGAAGCATTAGATGATTTCGTTTTCGCCCATGAAGTCATGGAGGAAGAGAAAGAATTACAAAATTCTCTGCTGGAAATTATTGAAGAAAATCCGAAGATCACCGCAGAACTGGTCAAAGGTTTACGCAAAGACATTATCGAAGCTGGCGTATCAAATATCGGTATCAGCGTAGCTTAACTGATGAGGTGCTTGGGGTTACTCAAGCACCTATTATCCATGCAGAATAAGAAAGGGATCATCGTTTTACACCCTCACCAACGAATCCCGTCAAAGATATCCAGTTGCTATAAATAGCATCAATAAAGATTGAGTTATTCCAATGAGAAAGATTGTTTATCAAGGATTTATCTTAACCAATAGCGAAGGACGCACCGACAGTTGGAAACTGACCATCAAAGATCAACAGCGTATCGGTTCTTTATTTGAACTACGGCGTTTAGTGGGATACTTCTTAGAACTCGGCATACTGCCCGCGACACGCTCCAGCCTGCAAGACGCAAAACAAACGCAAAACACCATGAGCAAAAACACCGTAAAACCTAAAAGACGCTAAAAATCAGTTCCCTTATTAAAGAATAACTCGGTTAAATCAACGCATAGAGAATAACTCTGGCGCCTTTGACTGCATAAACTCAATAAAGACTCTTACCTTTAGCGGCTGCTGGCTGCGCTGATGATATAAAATCGAAATCCGCCTCTGCTCGCCAATCCATTCCGGCAGTAATACTTTAAGTTTCCCTTCTTTAATCTGCTGTTTTACAAACAGTTCAGGACCATACAAGATCCCGCCATGGCCTAAGGTCGCCTGAATCGCTCCGTGTAAGTCCGTGAGGGTGAGCTTAGTCGGGCCATTAAAATAAAAAGACTCGCCGCTTGGATGCTTTAAATGCCAATTAAACAGCGGCCAGACTTTTATCAGTTGATGGGCTTCAAGATCATCGGGATGCACAAGTTTAGGTGCCTGAGCCAAATATTCTGGTGTGGCAAACAGGCAATAGTCGAGCTCGCCTAAGGTACTCGACACCCAAGAAGAATCAGGCTGAGCTCCGCCAACAATCGCCACATCTATGCCTTTGTCGATCAAATCTACTAACTCATTACTCTGGGAAATGTGCAAACGGATATCAGGATACAAACGGCCAAACTCATTCAATGCTTGAATAAACACGATGGAAATAATCGAAATCGGCGCGGCGATGCGTAAGGTTCCCTCGGGTTTATCACTGCCTAAACCACTTAGTTCATCAAATTGAGCAACCACACTCTGGTAGCGTTGAAAGAGCGCCAGCCCTTCCTCTGTCAGTCGCAACTTGCGGGTGCTGCGCATAAAAAGCTGTTTATCGAGCTTCTCTTCCAACTTCGCTAACTTGCGGCTCACAGTGGCGATGGGCATATCGAGCTCTTTCGCCGCCTGCGAAAAACTGCCCGCATTGACTAAATGCACAAAAAGATAGACAAGTTGTAGTTCAGCGCTTAAATCATCACTCATTGCATGTCCTAATTCTGTTCTAGCTGCCCACTTTAGGCACTATATAAAGTCATCAACAATCACAGCGTACGCTAAGTCATTGTGTTTTAAACATCAATTAATCCACTTATACGACCATAGCGCAATAGCCTTAGACTGAAATGATATGTTATTTTGTGGCGAGTTTTACTGCGCTGGCGCTAGTTCTGGTTCTAACGTGACATAAAAAAGGCAAGCGCCCACCCAAAATCATAGTGATAGTAGAAATAACGGTGGTGGCTGAGTTTATTCAAATTTAATCGTAAGGATGAGTGAGGGAAATGACCATTTTAACCCCTCTGTTTGCCGTCTTCGGGACCATGTTGCTCGGCACACTAGTGCAAAAATTAAAACTCTTGCCCGTCAATACGGATCAAGTGCTAAACCAGTATGTGTACTATATTGCGTTCCCTGCGATCATGCTTATCGCCCTCGCCCAGCAGCCGATTGATGAAATTTTGCAATGGGGATTCATTGCGGGCTACAGCACGGCTATGGTGATTACTTATCTTGTCTGCCTTGGGCTCTCGCTGCTTGCTAACCCTAAACAGCATGCGGTTGCCGCCATTCGAGCCCTCAATGCCACCTTTGGTAATACGGCATTTATTGGTATTCCACTGCTTATCATCTTATTCCCGCAGCAGCAAAGTGCCTTAGTTGCCGCCGCGATTGCCAGCTTATTATCCGTGCTGATGTTTGCCGTCGCCTTAGTCTCGATGGAACTGGCCACTAACACCCAAAGACAACACCACGCCTTAGTCATAATGATGATGGCGGTCGGTAAAAACCCTATCGTTATTGGTAGCTTGATTGGCGTCGGCATTTCAGCGCTAGAGATAAAACTGCCCTCTGGGCTGGCGCTAATGATCCAGCAAATAGGCAATACCTCAAGCCCCTGCGCCCTATTTGCTATCGGCATGGTACTCGCCAAAGCGATGCGCTACCAGAAAGATAGCAGCGTATTTAGCCCCAAGAATTTTATCGAACTGAGCCTTATCAACCTCTTCAAGCTGGCTATCCAACCGGCACTCGTCTACTTTATGCTTAACCGTTTTGGAGTAAGTGGTGACTACCTGATCATGGGCGTGATCTTGAGCGCACTGCCCACCGCGGCTAGCGTGTACTTACTCGCCCAGCGTTATAACACTCAGGCTTCAACCAGTGCTCAAGGCATTCTATTTGGCACCTTAGTCACTTTCTTCAGTTTACCTATCTTAGAAAGCTTAGTAAGAACCTATGCATAATCAGTTAATTAAAAATATTTACTGTCGATAATGTCGATTTTTCACCCAAGCCACTTTACTGTATATAAAATCAGTATATACTGTTTATCAATACAGTGGTTTGGTATGTTTTTCGACAGGAATTCACTATGCTTTGCCAACTCAGCATTAATAACTTCGCTATCGTCCGTTTTTTAGAACTGGATTTTCGCCCCGGTATGACCAGCATCACAGGTGAAACCGGTGCGGGTAAATCGATTGCCATCGATGCGCTAGGCCTATGCCTAGGCAATCGCGCCGATGCCAGCAGTGTTCGTCCCGGAGCCAATAAAACCGAGGTCAGCGCCCGCTTTTCCTTGGATGATATTCCACTGGCGAAACGTTGGTTAGAAGATAACGATCTTGAACTCGATGATGAGTGCATTCTACGTCGGACTATTGGTAGCGATGGCCGTTCACGCGCCTACATCAATGGGAATCCAGTGCCGCTGACGCAGCTAAAATTACTGGGTCAGTTGCTTATCGGTATTCACGGTCAACATGCGCACCATGCAATGTTAAAAAGTGAACATCAACTCACCCTGCTCGACAGTTATGCCAACCACAGATTGCTTATAGATACGGTTGCCGCTAGCTTTCAACGCTGCAAGCAAATTGAGGCCGATCTAAAACAACTCGAAGCCTCCCAGCATGAACGTATTGCCCGTAAGCAATTAGTGCAATATCAAGTAGAAGAACTCGATGAGTTTGATCTTAAAGTTGATGAGTTCGATGAGATTGAGCAAGAGCACAAACGTCTGGCTAATGGCACTGAGTTGATTGATACCTGTCAGGCGAGCTTAGATATACTCACAGAGGGCGAAGAGAACAATATAGAGTCGCTACTCAACCGAGTCGTTTCCCTCGCCGAAGATCTGCAAAGCTACGATCCCGCATTAAGCAATATCAACACTATGCTCAATGATGCCTTAATCCAAGTGCAAGAAAGTGCAGGCGAATTACAGCACTATTTGAGTAAACTTGAACTCGATCCAACCCACTTTGCCTATTTAGAAGAACGGCTATCAAAAGCCATGCAACTGGCGCGTAAGCATCATGTTAGCCCGAATAAACTGGCCGAGCATCATTTAGCATTAAAGGCTGAGCTAAGCACCTTAGACAGTGATGAAAGTAAACTTGAAGAAATTCAGATTCAAGTCGAGGCAAGTAGAGCCGCTTATCTTAGCAATGCGCAAAAGCTCAGCCAAAGCCGTGCCCGCTATGCTAAAGAACTCGACAAACTGGTGACTCAGTCAATCCACGAACTGAATATGCCTAAGGGTAAATTTACGATCGAAGTCAATTTCCACCCCGAGCAAATGTCAGCCAATGGCAGTGACAATATCGAATTTATGGTAACCACTAACCCTGGCCAACCTTTGCAACCGATTTCGAAAGTCGCGTCTGGCGGTGAGCTCTCACGGATAGGGCTAGGGATCCAAGTGATTACCGCGAAGAAAGTTGCCACACCGACATTAATTTTCGATGAGGTGGATGTCGGGATTTCCGGCCCCACCGCAGCAGTGGTGGGCCGCATGTTACGCAGCTTAGGGGAATCGACCCAAGTACTGTGCGTGACTCACTTGCCGCAAGTTGCGGGCAATGGTCATCAACACATGTTCGTCGATAAATTTAATAAGGCAGGCAGTACTGAGACCACAATGAAATCGCTCGATCGTGAGCAGCGTATCCAAGAGCTTGCAAGACTGTTAGGTGGCGATACTATCACCAGCAATACCCTCGCGAACGCAAGGGAACTGCTGCAATAGTAGTATGGTTTAGATAACGAATGAGGTAGCTAAACGCTTGAATCTACACACTCTAGATCACAAGCTAAGGGGCCATATCAAAAACTAAGGGTTAGTTGATGGAGATGCTAACGAACATGTCGGGTTAACTATCATGTTAGGTTAACGATAATGTTAGCTAACACACCAGACTAGCCCTTGCAGACAAATAAATGAAAACACGCCCGCTAACACATCGTCAATCATAATGCCAAAGCCACCATGAACTTTGGCATCGAGCCATCGAATAGGCCAAGGTTTGATGATGTCGAAAAAGCGAAATAGACCAAAGCCGACTAACAACCAACCCCAACCTGCTGGTGCCGCTATCATAGTGATCAGTAGCCCAACCACTTCATCCCACACAATCGCACCGTGATCGTGTACCCCCATATCTTGAGCGGCTTTACCGCAGATATAAAATCCCGCAAATGCGCTCAATAAGGTTAAGCCGATATACCAAGTGAGCGGTAATGGCGCCATCAATAAATAGAGGGGAATGGCTGCTAAGGTACCGAAAGTACCAGGCGCTTTAGCGGCGAGTCCGCTACCAAAACCGAGTGCCAAAAAGTGGACAGGATTTTTTAATGACAGGCGCGTTAGCACCTGATCCTTTGACAACCATTTCATTAACATGCTCTTCGCTTAAAAGTGCTCGAAACCGTGATACGGCGGTGTAAACGGCTCACCATTAAGTTGCAACTTGAGCTTACTGCCTGCACAAATTTGTCCAACGCGAACAAACTTTGCTCCTGCATGGCTCAACGCTGTCTCAAGCGCACCTTTTTGCGCCTCAGGAACGGTGAACAGCAGTTCATAATCTTCGCCCCCCGTCAGCGCATAACCTAAGGCATGCTCCTCGCTGACGGTATCTTGCATCGCGCGTGAAAGCGGGATGCAATTAACGTCCACCACAGCACCGACTGCCGAAGCCTTAAGCACATGACCGATATCCGAGATAAACCCGTCGGAAAGGTCGATTGCACTGGAGGCAAGCGAACGCAAAGCTTGGCCCGCTAAAACTCTTGGTGTTGGACGATAATGGCGATTGATCAGGAATTCTTTATGCTCGGCTCTAGCCTGTTGCGCGCCGCGAATGATATCCAGACCTAAAGCCGAATCTCCGAGCGTGCCCGTGACATAAATCCAATCACCGGCTTTAGCACCATGACGCGTGAGTGCCTTACCCTGTGGGACTTGGCCGTGCACAGTGATGCTAATCGCCCGTGGACCACGAGTCGTATCGCCGCCAATTAAGGCGATGCCATAGTAATCGGCCGCTTCAAATAAACCTTCACTAAAGCCACTTAGCCAAGTCTCATCGACTTCGGGTAGCGTTAAGGCAAGCGTCATCCACGCGGGTTCAGCGCCCATGGCAGCCAGATCAGATAAATTTACCGCTAAAGCTTTGTAACCTAAGGCAGCAGGAGGCATATCGGGGAAGAAATGGACATTTTCAACTAAGGTGTCACAGGAGATAGCGATCGACTTGTTTTCTGCAGGTTGCACTAAAGCACAATCGTCACCGATGCCAAGCTTCACATCACGGCGAGTGGGGCCGCGGTTGCTAAAATAACATTCAATTAATTGGAATTCTTTCACTGTACAGTTTGGCACGACTTACATCGGCCACCTTTGTTAGCAATGAAAAACGGTATCCTAAGATACCGTTTGTCTTTATTACTTGCGTGCAACCAGTTTGTCGAGCAGTCCGTTCACAAACTTATGACTCTCGTCCGCACCGAAAGCTTTTGCCAACTCAATCGCTTCGTTAATCGCGACCTTGTATGGCACATCTTTACGGAAAGTCAGCTCATAGGTCGCTAAACGAACTATGGCTTTCTCTACTGGAGACACTTCATCAATCGGGCGTTCCAGATGCGGGATGATCAGCTCATCCAATTGGGTTTTCTTCGTTGCAACGCCTGAAAATAGCTCACGAAAATAAGCTACATCAACACCGTCGAGACTTTGTTCAGTTAAAAACTCATGCTCGACATCGGCAATATTATTCCCGCTTAGTTGCCATGAATAGATGGCTTGAACGGCTAAACGGCGGGCCTTGCGGCGCTCAGAAGGCTTCATTATTTTTCCTACTATAACAACTGTTGTTCAAGTTCTTGCAGAACATTGACCATTTCAAGTAGGCTTAGAGCAGCTTCGCCGCCTTTGTTACCCGCTTTGGTACCTGAACGTTCAATCGCTTGTTCAATGGTATCAGTGGTCAAAACACCGAAAGCAACAGGCAGATCAAATTCTAAAGCAACTTGAGCTAGACCTTTATTACATTCGCCTGCAACAAAATCAAAATGAGGAGTACCACCACGGATCACCGCACCTAATGCGATAATACCGTCGAATTTACCACTGGCAGCTACGCGACGCGCAGCTAGCGGCAACTCAACCGCACCTGGTACACGGACAACAGTGATATTGTCGTCGCTGACTTGGCCAAAACGTTTCAGCGTGTCAAGTGCACCTTCAAGCAAGCTCTCAACTAAAAAGCTGTTGAAACGCGAAATTACAATCGCAACTTTGGCATTTTTCGCTTCGATATTACCTTGAACTATGTTCATTATCTTACCTAATTTAGCTAAAGCACCCAGCTCGGGGCGAAAAGTGGCGACATGATATCACAGCCAATTGCCCAGAGCCCTATGCAAATTATCAGAAATTGTTAATTTTACTTCAGTGTAACTTTGGGTTTTAGTCCGCCACATACTCAGTCACTTCAAGGCCAAAGCCTGAAAGTGAATGGTAGCGTTTAGGCGAGCTGAGCAGACGCATCTTAGTCACGCCAAGGCTAGCGAGAATTTGCGAGCCAACACCCACTCGGCGCGACGTCCCCTGCCATTTTGCAGAAGCAGGCGCTTGGCCTTGATCTTCAGCTTCAAAGGCTTTCACCTTAGAGAGAATTTCACAGGGATGTTCTTGATTCCCGAGTAAAACCAATACGCCACCTTCTGCAGAAATACGCTCCATCGCCTTTTCGAGTGGCCAGCTGCGTTGCTGATCGCGCTCTGAGTGGAGTAAATCGTTGAAGGTATTTTGCAAATGCACGCGCACCAAACAATCTTCTTTCACCTCACCTTTGACTAAGGCAAAATGCAGTTGATTGTCGATAGTGTCTCTAAAAGTCACCATGTCGAACTCACCGAAACGGGTCGGTAGTTTGCATTTAGCTTCGCGCACAACCGTGGTTTCTTTGGTATTGCGATACTCGATTAAAGTAGCGATAGTGCCGATTTTGATGCCATGCAACTCGGAGAAAATCTCTAAATCTGGGCGACGTGCCATAGTGCCGTCTTCGTTCAAAATTTCAACGATAACGCCCGATGGCTCAAGTCCCGCAAGACGGGCTAAATCACAGCCAGCTTCAGTGTGGCCTGCGCGGGTTAATACGCCGCCGTCCTGTGCCATTAGCGGGAAGATGTGCCCTGGTTGCACTAAATCAGATGCTTTAGCCTCTTTAGCCACAGCCGCTTTCACCGTTACAGCACGATCGTGGGCCGAAATACCGGTAGTCACACCTTCCGCCGCTTCAATAGAAACCGTAAAGTTAGTCGAGAACTGGGCGTTATTATTCGTCACCATTAAAGGCAGGTTTAACTGCTGGCAACGGGCTTTAGTCATGGTCTGGCAAATGAGCCCACGGCCATATTTCGCCATAAAGTTAATCGCTTCTGGCGTGACCATTTCGGCCGCCATGATCAAATCACCTTCGTTTTCTCTGTCTTCGTCATCCATCAAAATAACCATTTTGCCTTGACGAATATCTTCGATGATCTCTTCTATACTGTGCAGCGCCATTGTAGGACCTTCTGATTTTGCTGTTATTATGAAATTCTATACCTAAATAACCTAAGCTGCCGATAAGCTTAAGTTAAATAATCTGCTCCTGTGCACTAACGCACAAAGCCGGCACGGGCTAACATTTCCATGGTGACACCGCCGCTCTTGCTGTCTTTGCCATCATAATTCATCAAGCGTTCAAGATAACGGGCGATTAAATCCACTTCGATATTCACCTTATCGCCCGCTTGCAGGTCGATTAACGTGGTTTCCCCCGCGGTATGCGGCACTATGGTCAAGCGGAATCGACTGCCGTCCACTTCGTTAACCGTCAAACTCACGCCATCAATGGTGATGGAACCTTTATGGGCAATGTAACGCCCAAGCTCTGCGGGTGCGGCTAGCCAAAACTCGATAGCTTGACCACGCACTAAGCGTTGCTCAACCGTTGCAATACCGTCTACATGGCCACTGACCATGTGGCCGCCTAAACGTGTGGTTGGGGTGACGGCTTTTTCAAGATTCACCTTAGTACCCACTTTGTAGTGAGCAAAGCCGGTTAGACTCACTGTTTCGGCAGAGATATCAGCCACATAACCGTCGGCTAATTGCTGCACAACCGTTAAGCACACACCGTTAGTGGCAATGCTGTCGCCTAAACGCACATCGTTTAAATCCAGTTTGCCGCTCGCCACGGTCAAACGAATATCATCGCCCTTGCGTTCAAGCTTTCGCAGGGTGCCAACAGCTTCAATAATCCCAGTAAACATGGTTAACTCACTTATTCGATAAAGAAGTAATAAGGCATAAGACTCAAGGTTTAACGGTTATCTTGCCCTAATTAAATGAAGAAGTATCAAGCATAACGCTCAAGGTTAAACGGTTATCTTGCTCCAATTCGATTTAGATAAAGAGGTATCAGGCTTAACGCTCAAGATTAAACGGGTATCTGGCCCTAATTTGCGCTCATCGACCAACATTAATGCAGGAATTTGCGCCATGGTTTGATAATCGGGTAGCTGCAGCAGATTACGCCCTTGCCCGCCGAGGATTTTCATCGCTTGGTACAGCACTAACTCATCGGCCAGACCCTGCGCTAAAAATGCGCCCGCTAAGGTTGCACCCGCTTCCACCAGCACGTGATTACAACTTTGGCCTAAATAGCTTAATAGTTCAGGCAATGAGACGCGACCTGCAATTGCAGGTAACACGAGGCAACTCACATGGGAGGGCAATTGTGCTTGAAAGTCTGCGGGATAAGCCACGGTCGAGACCAAGAGTATGGGCGATACGATAGTCAAGCAGGCGGCCGATAACGGCAAACGGGCGCGACTGTCGAGTATGACTCTTAATGGCTGTAGTAATTGCGCCTCGGTTACACTGTCTTTTAAGCTGCCAAGTTCCTGATAACGCACATTGAGTGAGGGATCGTCCGCCAATATGGTTTCAATCCCAGTGACCAAAGCGCAGGAACGTAAACGTAATCGCTGCACGTCGCGGCGAGATTCTGGACCGGTTATCCATTTAGACACACCGTTAGACAGCGCAGTTTTACCATCGAGACTCGCGGCTAATTTTACAGTGACTCTAGGTAAACCTGATTCCATACGCTTCATAAAGCCTAAATTCAAGGCATAGGCTTCATCACGGTGTAATCCCACATCCACTTCAATACCGGCGTCGCGCAGCATTTTAATACCGCGCCCAGCCACTTGCGGATTAGGATCTTCAACCGCCACCACCACACGCTTAACGCCAATATTGATCAGCGCCAAGGCGCAGGGCGGCGTGCGGCCATAATGACTGCAGGGCTCTAGGGTGACATAGGCGGTTGCGCCACGGGCATGTTCACCAGCCATACGTAGTGCGTGCACTTCGGCGTGGGGCTCACCCGCTTTTTGATGATAACCTTCACCGATGATTTGGTTATCGTTAACGATAACGCAGCCCACACTGGGATTGGGTCTCGTGGTGTAAAAGCCTTTGCGCGCCAATTGAATCGCGCGGCTCATCATTTGGGTATCGAGTACGGACCAACTTATGTTCAAGCTCATGTTCAACCCTGTTGTTAAAGGTTTCGGCTTTCACCAGTCTTATAAAATCTTTCTTTTCATGCTGTTAGCAACTGCACGCCTGCCTTTTTAGGCGACAAAAGCTGAATAACTACTTTTGCAGTTTGGCGATGGCTTCGCCAAATTCAGACACGTCTTCGAAGGCACGGTACACAGAAGCGAAACGTATGTAGGCGACTTTATCGAGGCTCATCAATTGCTCCATCATTAAGTTACCCACCATTTCTGACGGCACTTCCCGCTCGCCAGTGGCGCGCAGAGTAGACTTGATTTTGCTGAGTGCTTGCTCGATTTCATCCATAGATACGGGACGTTTTTCAACGGCGCGCAACATGCCACCTTGGAGTTTTTCTTCATCGAAGGGTTGGCGTGAACCATCGCGCTTAATCACCCTAGGCATGACTAATTCGGCGCCTTCGAAGGTGGTAAATCTTTCATGACATTCGGTGCATTCTCGGCGACGGCGCACTTGGTGGCCTTCTGCCACTAATCGGGAATCGATGACTTTAGTATCTGTCGCGCTACAAAATGGACAATGCATTGAGCCTCCTGCCAGTGAATGGTCGTAAAGCGTTAATAGGTTTACCTGTTAAATCTCAGTCAAACGCTATGGATTTAAGCCTAAGATTTTACCAATAAAAATGGCCGCTTAATGCGGCCATGGGATTTTATCCTATTTATGGGCTGAGGTTAACCACCTGATGCTTGTTAGGCTCAGCACCACAAAAAGGAGACTATTTACAGATTAACCGTAAACAGGGAAACGTGCACACAGTGCCAGTACTTGGCCCTTAACACGCTCAATCACTACAGGATTACTTGCATCATCAAGGATGTCACAAATCCAGCCAGTCAGCTCTTTCGATTCCGCTTCTTTAAAGCCGCGGCGCGTAATGGCTGGCGTACCGATACGCACACCTGAGGTCACAAAGGGTGAACGTGGGTCGTTTGGCACTGAGTTTTTGTTCACGGTAATGTTAGCGCTACCTAAGGCGGCATCGGCTTCTTTACCCGTTAAGTCACGACCAATCAGGTCAACTAGCATTAAGTGGTTGCTGGTTCCGCCAGAGACGATTTTGTAACCGCGCTCAAGGAACACTTCAACCATAGCTTTAGCGTTGTTAACCACTTGCTGTTGGTACACTTTAAATTCTGGCTCTAGGGCTTCTTTGAACGCCACCGCTTTACCGGCGATAACGTGCATCAATGGGCCACCTTGACCGCCTGGGAATACCGCAGAATTCAACTTTTTGTACAAGTCTTCATCGTCAGCAGCAGATAGGATCACGCCACCACGAGGACCCGCTAAGGTTTTGTGGGTCGTAGATGTCACAACATGCGCGTGTGGTACTGGGTTTGGATAAACGCCCGCAGCAATAAGACCGGCAACGTGTGCCATATCGACAAATAAATAAGCACCGATTTTGTCTGCGATTTCACGCATTTTTGCCCAATCAACGATACCTGAATAGGCAGAGAAACCGCCGATCATCATCTTAGGCTTGTGTTCTAAGGCAATACGCTCCATCTCGTCGTAGTCGATTTTGCCAGACTCGTCGATACCGTAAGGAATGATGTTGTACAGTTTGCCAGAGAAGTTAACCGGAGAACCGTGGGTCAAGTGACCACCATGAGCTAAGTTCATGCCCAGTACGGTATCGCCAGGTTTTAACAATGCCATGTAAACCGCGCTGTTTGCCTGTGAACCTGAATGAGGTTGTACGTTAGCGTAAGTTGCGCCAAACAGTTGTTTAGCACGTTCAATCGCTAAGGTTTCAACTACGTCCACATACTCACAACCACCGTAGTAACGCTTGCCTGGATAGCCTTCAGCGTACTTATTGGTTAACTGTGAACCTTGCGCTTCCATCACGCGTGGACTGGTGTAGTTTTCAGAAGCAATCAGCTCAATATGCTCTTCTTGACGCAGAGTTTCATTCTGAATTGCGTTAAACAGTTCCGGATCATAATCTGCGATATTCATATCTTTTTTCAGCATTGCTTACTCCAGCTGCCAATTCTTATAGGTAGGGTTGCGCGGTATTCTACTCGGAACGCGGTCACAATCCCAGTATTTGAAACATGAAATTCCTGCAGATAGTGCTTGAACTTGGCTCATTGTCGAGTTGAGTTCGGCGCGCAATCGAGTAGAATTAGCCGCATCATTAGTCACTTAAGATAGAGAAAAATGGCTCAGTTTGTTTACAGCATGCTGCGGGTGGGTAAAATTGTTCCGCCTAAGAAGCAGATCCTTAAAGATATTTCTTTAAGCTTTTTCCCCGGCGCCAAAATTGGCGTACTCGGCCTCAACGGTTCAGGTAAGTCGACGCTACTGCGCATTATGGCGGGTATTGACACCGAAATTGAAGGTGAAGCGCGCCCAATGCCGGGATTGAAAATCGGTTACCTGCCGCAGGAACCTAAACTCGATCCGAATCAAACCGTGCGTGAAGCGATTGAAGAAGCGGTTGCAGAGGCAAAAAATGCCCTAACTCGCCTCGATGCCGTTTACGCGGCCTACGCCGAGCCGGACGCCGATTTCGACGCCCTTGCGAAAGAGCAAGGCGAACTCGAAGCCATTATTCAAGCCCAAGATGCCCATAACTTAGAGTACGTCCTTGAGCGCGCCGCCAACGCCCTGCGTCTGCCTGATTGGGATGAAAAAATCGAAGTATTATCCGGTGGTGAACGTCGCCGCGTAGCGATTTGTCGTTTGCTGCTTGAAAAGCCAGAAATGCTGTTACTGGACGAACCGACCAACCACTTGGATGCTGAATCTGTGGCTTGGCTTGAGCACTTCCTGCAGGAATATGCTGGTACTGTGGTCGCGATTACCCATGACAGGTACTTCCTCGACAATGCTGCTGGCTGGATTTTAGAACTCGACCGCGGTGAAGGTATTCCGTGGGAAGGTAACTATTCTTCATGGCTTGAGCAGAAAGATGCCCGTCTGAAGCAAGAATCGGCTACCGAAAGCGCTCGCCAAAAGACCATTGCCAAAGAATTGGAATGGGTACGTCAAGGCGCGAAAGGCCGCCAGTCTAAAGGCAAGGCCCGTATGGCACGCTTTGAAGAACTGAACACTAACGATTACCAAAAACGTAACGAAACCAACGAGCTGTTTATTCCGCCCGGACCTCGTTTAGGTGACAAGGTTATTGAAGTGAATAACCTGACCAAATCTTACGGTGACCGCGTTTTGATCGACAACCTGTCGTTCTCTGTGCCTAAGGGCGCGATCGTCGGCATTATCGGTGCCAACGGCGCGGGTAAATCGACCCTGTTCCGCATGTTATCCGGCGCAGAAAAGCCAGACAGCGGCAGCATTGAGCTGGGTGATACTGTGCAACTGGCCTCGGTTGAGCAGTTCCGCGATTCGATGAATGATAAGAACACCATTTGGGAAGAAATTTCCGGTGGTCAAGACATCATGCGTATCAACAACATGGAAATTCCGAGCCGCGCCTATGTAGGCCGCTTCAACTTCCGTGGTGGCGATCAGCAAAAAGTCATCGGTACTTTATCTGGTGGTGAACGTAACCGCGTGCATTTAGCCAAACTGCTGCAAGCGGGCGGTAACGTATTACTCCTCGACGAACCCACCAACGACTTAGACGTTGAAACCCTGCGCGCACTGGAAGAAGCGATTCTGGAATTCCCAGGTTGCGCTATGGTGATTTCGCATGACCGTTGGTTCCTCGACCGTATCGCGACCCACATTCTGGATTATCGCGACGAAGGTCAAGTGAACTTCTACGAAGGTAACTACACAGAATACTCGGCATGGTTGAAGAACACCTATGGCGCCGATGTGGTTGAGCCACACCGCTTGAAATACAAGCGGATGATTAAGTAGATCTAGAATCTAGGCAAGTGTAAATCTGAGGAGTTTAACTCGAAAGGGTTAAGCTCCTTTTTTATGGCATCCAATTACGCTATGAGTGCTGTAGACTTTGGCACTATTTCAAAGGTGCTATTTCAAACTAACACTATTTCAATTCAAGCTGGCAAAGTAGGCCACCAGCATGTCCATCATCACCCTAAGTGCAGGCTGCATGTGTTTGCGGGATTGATACACGCCATACACACCGAGGGACAGAGGCTTAAACTCAGTTAATAAAGGCACTAGCTGACCCGAGTCTAAATAGGGTTTCGCCGCCCAAACCGGCTGCATAGCAATTCCCTCACCAGCCAGCGTGGCATTAAGCACCACCATGGAATCATTGGCGCTGAAATTACCATTCACCGGCACGTTAAATACCTGACCTTGGTTTGACTTAGGATCGGAGTTCAACGCTTGAGCCTGTTTCGCCCCTACATCGGTTTTATAAAAGCGCCACATCACATCGCCAAAATAAGAATAGGTTAAACAGTTATGCTGAGTTAAATCCTCGGGATGCAGCACGGCGGCGCGCGCTGCAAGATAACTCGGTGCGGCGCACACCACAGACTCACACTCCCCTAAGCGCCTAGCGATAAGATTGGGATCGAGTTCATTGGTGATGCGAATAGCCAGATCAATACGCTCGGCGACTAAATCGACGGTTTGGCTGCTCACGTGGAAATTCACGCTCGCCTGCGGATAACTGGCTAAATATTGCTGTACCACGGGCGCTAAAATCTGATGCGCCAAAAACTGGGAGCAACTAATACGCAACAAGCCCCGCGGAATCGCCACAGCGGCGTGGCTTACCGCAGGCACTTCGTTAGCCAGTTCGAGCAGCCGATGGCAATAGTCCAGCACTTGCTCACCCGCGGGCGTTAAGCTGAGGCTACGCGTCGAGCGATGCAACAACCTAGCACCAGACCATTCTTCCATTTCGCTCAAGTAACGGGTCACCATAGAACGCGACATATCTAAGGCATTGGCGGCGCTTATCATGCTGCCGCGCTCAACAATAGTCACAAACACCTTAGCCGCTTCGAGTCTATCCATGATTTATCTCCACTCGCGTTCAATCAATAACGTTCAATCAATAACGTTTAATCACTCACTTTCAAATCACTCGAAGGTTCACTCACATACTCACGTCACCACATGAATAATAACTAAGAGTACACGCAGCCATTCGTCCGATTAATGCAACAAACATGGGCAGATACTCGCATTTATCTATTGATTATTGCAACCTATACTTAACTCACTTTTTGCAGCAGCTGCAAATCAATGAATGCTAAATCGAACCTTTTACTCTTTCATCCTGTGACTATAAGTGAGCCCCAAATGAACACATCGACCTATGCAATACGTAACACAGTTAACGCCACATTGAAGGCCTCGTCTAAAATCAGCCTAGCCGCCACCTTGTTGCTGGCGGGACTTAGCGCGGTCAATGCTGCGCCATTGCAAGTGAGCCATTTTAATCCGGGCGAAAACAGTATCTTTGCCGTGTCATCAAGCTTTATCAGCGGCGAGCGTGAAATGATGCTAGTCGATGCGCAATTTCAAAATAACGATGCCCAAACATTGGTCGACACCATCAAAGCCAGCGGTAAAAAGCTGACTCAGGTGTATATCAGCCATAGCGATCCTGATTTCTATTTCGGCTTAGCCGTGATTAAAAAGAATTTCCCCGATGCACAAATCGTCGCGACTCAAACCACTGTCGATGCGATTAAAGCCTCAATGGAAGGCAAACTCGCCTACTGGGGGCCGATTTTAAAAGATAATGCGCCAAGCGAATTAGTGTTACCTAAGGCGATTCACAGTGACACTTTTACTATCGACGGTGAGCAAGTGATTATCAAAGGTTTTAATGATAAACACCCTAAACACACTTTCCTGTGGGTGCCATCGGCAAAAACCATTACAGGTGGCGTGGAAGTATTTGATAACACGCATGTTTGGATGGCTGACACTCAAACAGCCTCTGAGCGTCAGGAATGGTTAACCCATTTAGATGCAATGGAAAAACTGCTGCCGACCACAGTGATCCCAGGGCACTATTTAGGCAAAGCGCGATTTAATACCCACGCCATCGGTTTTACTCGTGAATATGTAAAAGCCTTTGAAATCGCTGCAAAAGCCTCGAAAGATTCAGCTGAATTAATCCAAAAGATGCTGGCGCTATACCCACAAATGCCAGCCGATGCAGGGCTTGAGATCAGCGCCAAAGTTTACATGGGCGAAATGACCTGGCCTATGTAAGCCCAGCCATATCTATCTAGGCGATTAGGTACAGCTAGTTAAGTGCAAACAGTTAAAGACAGGCACGTATTCGATTGCGTGCCACTTTTTTAGCTAAATAACGGTACCAACCTAACTATTTTAATCGATTTTCTCAAAGGGTTTAAGTCGCTAATGTCGCGACGAACTTAAGCCAAAAGGTTTAACACTATGACTCAGCCAACAACTCATCCAACTAGCACAACCAGCAGCACAGCAACGGCCAAAGAGCGCACTCTGCACGCCATTATCGACCCTTTATGTGGCTGGTGTTATGCCGCAGCGCCTTTACTCGATGCCGCCGCAAAAGCAGGCTTTACCATTAAGCTCCACGGCGGCGGTATGCTCACAGGCCCAAGACGTAAACAAATCGATGCTAACTGGCGCGACTATGTTATGCCCCACGATCTGCGTATTGCCGAGCTAACTGGACAACCTTTTGGGGAAAACTATTTTGATGGTCTGCTGCGCGATACCACAATCGTACTCGACTCGGCGCCTCCTATTAAAGCCATGCTCGCAGTCGATGCTATGGGTGGCGACAGTTTGGCCTATCTACACTCAGTACAACTGGCCCATTACCGTGATGGTCACAGCGCCAGTGATGAAGGTAATCTCGCAAGGTTAGCCGCTGAACTTGGGCTCGACCCTATAGGCTTTGCGCAACATTATGCCCAAGGTGAAGACAAGCTATATGAGCATATTGTTGAATCTAGAGCATTACTGAATCTGATGGGTGCCCAAGGCTTCCCTTCAATGGCTATAGAGGATGATGACGGCAACATCACCGCCATTAATATCAACCGCTTTTATGGCCAACCCGCCCAGTGGTTAAGCCATCTTGAAGCACAGTTTGAGTCGTAATCATGCCAACGCTTAATAGTGTTCCAACAAGCTCTTTAGTGAGTGAGCCTGCTCAGTTAAATCTTATCGAAACAGCAAGGCAAACTGATGCGAATCTTGCACTTGTCAAAAGTACTTACGAGGGACATAGCTCAGCCGAAAATGCTAAAAATCTTGAGCATGCACTGGCAAATGACGCACGCTGGACAGAGGCGGCAGGTTTTCCCTATGCGGGCACTTACATAGGTTTTAGCGCGATAGCCGCCAATGTGTTCGCCCGCCTCGAAAAAGAATGGAATAACTATCGCGTCGATATCGAAGACTATGTGGCGCAGGGTGATAAGGTTTTTGCCTTCGGCACTTATTCAGGTACCTATGTCAAAACGGGCAAGTATTTTAGCGCCCGAGTCGCCCATTTATGGAAAATACACAGCGGAAAAATCGTCAGTTTCGAGCAGTTTGTTGATAGTTATACCGTCGTCAATGCCATGTAACTGCCAATACAATGTAACGACAGTCATGCACTTATAGACATGCAATGATGGAATAACTGAATAACGAGGCGGACAAGTTTACTTTAGCCAGCCTCACGACTTGCCGATGTTAAGCCTTATCCGTATGATTTAGTGTTTTGAATAGGTTGAGCACTTGACATTAAGTACTTAAGATTAAGCACTTGTGATTAAGCGTTTGGATTAAGCGCTTGAAATTGAATTCGTCAAGCTGCACGTTGAAGACTCATCAACTCAAGTGTCTAAAATGACAGAATGAATAACTAAAACAAGAACAAGGATGCGGTCTAATGCGAATCAATTCGATGCCAGTCGGGGCTCATCCAATCACGCTATCTATGACGCGACTTAGCCGAGCCAGCCAATGGATACTCAAGCAACAGAGAAAATTCACGCCCCTGTTATGGCTTGTCACCGCACTCCCCTTTACCTCACTGGCGTTGACCTCATTAGCGGCCAATGCAAGTGAAGCCGAGCTAGAGCTAAAAGTTCAAGAAAACAGCGTCACCGATGGCCCTTATGTGTTTTTAGATGACACTCAAAAGGACACTGCCTATTGGATTTGCCAGAGTGAGCTAAAACAAACGCCGATTGCGAAGGCGCAGTTAACTCGCCCTGCCAGTTGCGGAGAATTACCCCAACCGCACCTTCATACACAAACTGTCACGGTTGAACCAGATACCTTTACCCATATCAGCAAAATTGTCGCCCTTAGCGATGTACACGGCCAGTTTGATGTAATGATTAACTTGCTAAAAGCCCATCAGATTATCGACAAAGATAACCACTGGGCCTTTGGTGACGGTCATATGGTGATGACGGGCGACATGTTTGACCGTGGTCATCAAGTCAATGAAGTATTGTGGTTTTTATATTCCTTAGACCAAGAAGCCCAAGCTGCGGGCGGACGCTTACATCTACTCATGGGCAATCACGAGCAAATGGTGTTTCGCGGCGACTTACGCTACGTCAACGAACGCTATCAAGTCTCGGCAGATTTACTCAAACGCAGCTACGATGCGCTCTACAACAAAGACACCGAAATAGGCCAATGGCTTCGCAGCAAACATACCTTAGTCAAAATCAATAATATCTTGTTTATGCACGGTGGCATCAGCCCTGAATGGGTCGAGCGTAAATTAAATATCAGCGATGCTAACCAATTATTTCGTCAGCATTTAGATGATAAAAAAGCCGATTTAAAGCAAGACGATTTACTCAACTTTTTGTTTTTTACCAATGGTCCAACTTGGTATCGTGGCTACTTTAAAGATGAACTGAAAGAGTCAGATATCGATAGCATACTGAGCTATTTCAAGGTCGATCATATCGTCGTAGGGCACACATCGCAGGAACAAGTTCTTGGGCTTTATCATAATAAAATCATTGCGATAGATAGCAGCATTAAGAATGGTAAATCCGGTGAGCTGTTACTTATCGACGCCGGCAAACTCCGCCGAGGTTTGTATCAGGGTGAGCAGGTTTCGCTATAACCTGCCTCACTAATATCTTTTGCCCCAATACGTGCATGAGCTAGCGCCTTAATGCATGAATAAGTTAGGGCGCGAATGTATAAATAAGTAAAGGTAAAATGGACGCCCACCATGGTACTCAATCGGCATAACACTCAATCGTATGGCTCTCAATATACGCTCATCTTAATATCCATAAGTTCGCCTGTTTTAATTAACTCTGACTATACTCAAGCCAAGTGCGACTCACCTCACTGCTGGAGTAGAAATGGGGAAGAAATTACTCAGATTATCTAGCTTTTGCTTGTTTCTATTCAGCTTCTATCCCCCAGCATTTGCGGGGCGAGAACTCCATTTAGTCGCCACTAACTATCCTCCTTTTTATGCCGATGCTTTACCTGAACAGAGCGGCGTTGCGCAAGTCGTCAAAGAAGCTTTTAAACGTCAAGGTTACACTGCCAGTCTCAAGTTTTATCCCTTCGCCCGCGCGGCTTTACTCGTTAAAACTGGCCAAGCTGATGGCATCATTGGGCTCTGGTATCGTAAAGAGCGCGAGCAATGGGCCCAATATTCCGCACCTATCCAACCCGTACAAATTGTGTTTTATAAACGTAAAGATTCACCGCTGAGTTTCAGTCAACTTTCAGATCTTAAACCTTTCACTATCGGTATAGGTCGCGGTTACGCTAATCCACCAGAAATCTTCGCCGCTGGGCTTACCACAGAGGAAGGAAATTCGGATGAGATGAATCTCAAAAAGCTGTTTTTAAAGCGTATTGACTTAGTCTTGATTGGCCATAACTTAGCGAGGTATTTAATTAAAAAAGGACCAAGTGAATATGAGGGGGCCTTTGAGCAAGTCGGCCAACCCATAGCGACTGAGGTATTTCATTTAGGGATCTCTTTGGCTATGGCGGATCATCCGCAGTTAGTGACAGATTTTAATCAAGGTTTAGAGAGTATGCGACGCGATGGACGATTAGCGGCAATTTTAAGCCAATATCCTCAGGTTGAAACGACTCAAGCGCCGATTGAAAAAACGCGAACTGAAGTCCATCCCTAAAGTCCGTCCAGCTTTTAAAAAGCAATAGCAGTACAAAAAAACAGCAAAACCCTCGTTGAATTGTGCACAATGCTCAAAAAACACAATTTCTTTCATTTTCGTTCGCTTACCTTTACAAACTTTTACCCAACTGGCGTACGTTATTCACTAGAATAGCGCCATTAGAGCGATTACCTTTTTAAACTGCCTTTGCGCGAGATAATAATTACAATGAAAAAAACCATTATTGCCATTGCCCTGCTTGCGATTATCGCCACAGCGGTGAGTTTTAGTGATGTCCTTCAAGCGGCTAAACCCGAGAACGCGCCACATCTTATGCGTACCGTTCCTGTGGTCACGGGTGAAGTGATTGAATATCCATTAGCGCAATCTATCTCTCTTATCGGCAAACTCGCGGCTGAACGTGCAGTGATCATTGCACCGCAAGTCACAGGTAAGATTAAACAAGTCGCAGTGACCTCAAACCAAGCGGTGAAAAAAGGCCAATTACTGATCGAACTCGATGATATGAAAGCCCAAGCCGCCGTCGCCGAGGCCAATGCTTTCCTCAATGATGAAAAACGTAAACTCAAAGAATTTGAAAAACTGATCAGCCGTAACGCTATTACCCAAACCGAGATTGACGCACAAAAAGCCAGTGTTGATATCGCCCAAGCACGCTTATCTTCCGCACAAGCAGATTTACATTACCACTCGCTGATAGCGCCTTTTGCAGGTAATACTGGCCTGATTAATTTCAGCGAAGGCAAGATGGTCAGCATGGGCACTGAGTTGATGTCGCTAGATGATTTGTCCAGCATGCGCCTCGACTTACAAGTGCCTGAGCATTTCCTATCGCAACTGAGTATTGGCATGCAAGTATCAGCCACCAGTCGCGCTTGGCCGAATGAAATCTTTACTGGCAAAATGGTAGCTATCGATCCCCGCGTCAATGAGGAAACCTTAAACCTCAAAGTACGAGTGCTATTCGATAATCCAAAGAAACGCTTAAAACCGGGCATGATGATGTCGTCAACCATCACCTTCCCAGCGATTTCAGCACCTATGGTGCCAGTGCAAGCTCTTGAATATTCAGGAACTAAACGTTACGTATACGTAGTTAGCGCCGACCACATTGCCCACCGCACAGAAGTGACACTCGGGGCACGTATCGATAACCAAGTCTTAATCGAAAGCGGTTTAAACATAGGTGACAAAGTCGTGGTACAGGGCTTAGTCAATATGCGCGATGGCCTGCAAATCAATGAAGTCACGCTCGATAATAAAGCCTCAGCCCGTGCAACAGAGCTTTCAGGTCCTAAAGCAACGGAGACGAAATAATGTGGTTATCCGATGTTTCGGTTAAACGCCCTGTCGTTGCCATCGTTTTAAGCTTACTGCTATGTGTATTCGGCATAGTGTCGTTCACTAAACTGTCGATACGAGAAATGCCCGACGTCGAAAGCCCTGTGGTCACCATCAGCACCAGTTACTCGGGTGCGTCGGCGGCGATTATGGAAAGCCAGATCACTAAGACTTTAGAAGATGAGCTAACAGGGATCAGTGGTATTGACGAAATCACCTCGACCACACGTAACGGTAGCTCGCGTATCACAGTTAAATTCCTCCTCGGTTGGAACTTAACCGAAGGGGTCAGCGATGTGCGTGATGCAGTGGCCCGCGCCCAACGCAGGCTCCCAGAAGATGCAAAAGATCCTGTCGTCTCAAAAGACAACGGCTCCGGCGAACCCTCAGTCTATGTGAACTTAAGCTCGAGTGTGATGGACCGCACTCAATTAACGGACTACGCCCAGCGAGTACTCGAGGACAAATTCAGCTTAATCAGCGGCGTGAGTTCTATCAGCATTTCCGGCGGCTTGTATAAGGTCATGTACGTCAAGCTCAGACCCGAACAAATGGCAGGACGTAATGTTACCGCAACGGATATTATCAACGCCCTGCGTAAAGAGAACATCGAAACACCCGGCGGCCAAGTGCGTAACGACACCACTGTGATGTCGGTGCGTACCAAACGCTTGTACTACACGCCGAAGGATTTCGACTATCTTGTGGTGCGTACCGCCAGCGATGGCACGGCTATCTACTTAAAAGATGTCGCCGATGTGGCTGTTGGCGCACAAAACGAAAACTCGACCTTCAAAAGCGACGGCATAGTTAACATCAGTTTAGGCATTATTGCCCAGTCCGATGCCAACCCTCTGCTCGTTGCCAAAGAAGTACATAAAGAAGTTGATCGCGTACAAGACTTCCTGCCCGAAGGCACTAGCCTAGTGGTCGACTTCGACTCGACCGTATTTATCGACCGCTCGATTAACGAAGTGTATAGCACCCTTTATGTCACGGGCGCCTTGGTCGTACTCGTGCTGTATATCTTCATTGGACAAGCACGAGCAACGTTAATCCCAGCGGTGACGGTTCCAGTATCTTTGATCTCGGCATTTATCGCCGCCAACATGCTAGGTTATTCGATTAATCTACTGACATTGATGGCATTAATCCTCTCCATCGGTCTAGTGGTGGATGATGCGATTGTGGTGGTTGAAAACATTTTCCACCATATCGAAAAAGGTGAAGAGCCCTTACTCGCCGCCTATAAAGGTACTCGAGAAGTGGGCTTTGCCGTTATCGCCACTACGGCGGTACTGGTGATGGTATTCCTCCCAATTTCATTTATGGAGGGCATGGTCGGACTACTATTTACCGAGTTCTCCGTGATGCTGGCGGTGTCAGTGCTGTTCTCCTCCTTAGTGGCACTCACACTTACGCCTGTACTAAGCAGTAAATTACTCAAAGCCAACGTCAAACCGAATCGCTTTAATCGTTGGGTCGACAGCGGCTTTGCTCGCATGGAAAGCGTTTATCGCGTCGCCGTGACTCGAGCGATTAAACTCCGCCTGCTCGCACCGCTAGTTATCCTCGCTTGTATCGGCGGCAGCGCTTGGTTAATGCAACAAGTACCGTCACAGCTTGCGCCGCAGGAAGACCGCGGCGTGTTGTTCGCCTTTATTAAAGGCGCCGAAGGCACCAGTTATAACCGTATGACAGCCAACATGGACATAGTCGAAGACAGACTCATGCCCTTGCTCGGTAAAGGTGTGCTGCGATCCTTCAGCGTACAAGCTCCCGCCTTTGGTGGCCGTGCTGGCGATCAAACTGGCTTTGTCATCATGCAGCTAGAAGATTGGGAACACCGCGATGTGACAGCGCAGCAAGCCCTTGGAATTATTAGCAATGCCTTAAAGGATATTCCAGATGTAATGGTTCGCCCTATGATGCCAGGCTTTAGAGGGCAATCGAGCGAACCGGTGCAATTTGTACTTGGTGGTTCGGACTATGCCGAACTGTTTAAGTGGGCGCAGATATTGAAAGAAGAGGCTAACGCTAGCCCTATGATGGAAGGGGCTGACTTAGACTATGCAGAAACAACGCCAGAACTCATTGTTACTGTCGATAAAGAGCGCGCCGCAGAACTGGGGATCAGTGTCGACCAAGTATCGGAAACCTTAGAAGTCATGCTGGGTGGCCGTACCGAAACGACCTTTGTTGATCGAGGCGAAGAATACGATGTGTATTTACGCGGTGATGAAAACAGTTTCAATAATGTCGGTGACCTGAGCCAAATCTACATGCGGTCAGCTAAGGGCGAATTAGTCACTCTCGATACTGTCACTCATATAGAAGAAATTGCCTCTGCACAAAGATTAAGCCACACCAATAAGCAAAAATCGATCACCCTCAAGGCTAACGTCAGTGAAGGTTACACCTTAGGTGAAGGCTTAAAGTTCCTTGACGCTAAAGCCATTGAACTATTACCTAAGGATATTTCGATTGGTTATACGGGCGAATCCAAAGACTTTAAAGAAAACCAAAGCAGTATCTTTATCGTATTTGGTTTAGCTTTACTGGTTGCCTACTTAGTATTAGCCGCACAGTTTGAGAGCTTTATCAACCCGTTAGTGGTGATGTTTACTGTGCCTATGGGTGTATTCGGTGGTTTCTTAGGACTACTGATCACGAGCCAAGGGATCAACATCTACAGCCAGATAGGCATGATCATGTTAATTGGTATGGTGACTAAAAACGGTATCCTCATCGTGGAATTTGCCAACCAATTGCGCGACCGCGGCTTTGAACTCGATAAAGCCATTATCGATGCGTCATCCCGTCGTTTACGGCCAATCCTAATGACAGCCTTCACCACCTTAGTGGGTGCTGTACCGTTAATTTTCTCGACGGGCGCGGGCTCAGAAAGCCGTATCGCTGTAGGTACTGTAGTGTTCTTCGGAATGGCGTTTGCGACCTTTGTGACCTTACTGGTGATCCCCGCCATGTATCGATTAATCTCGGCCACAACGCACTCTCCTGGTTATGTTGAAGCTAAGCTCGAAGCGGCGATTAAAGCACAAGAGTTAGCGGCACAAGAGGCGGCCGCAAAGCAGCAGGAACTCGCACCTAAAGCCTAGCGCTAATAATAACTGCAGAAGATCACAGAACAAAAAGCCAAGACACTCAGTGTCTTGGCTTTTTTATTGGTGTCTTAATCAAGTTTCTTTCCCTACATAGGATATTGGGAATTTATCTATCCAATCACAACACAATTTCGGCCAGCGGATTTAGCGCTATACAACGCACTGTCTACCCGGAAAAGTGCGCTGCGCAGACTCTCATTATCTTGAACACAGATACAGCCAAAACTCATAGTCAAATTCAGTTGTTTATCTTGATAGAAAAAATCCGTCGACGCTAAATCTAAACGTAATTGCTCTGCAATTTGATATGTTTCATCTAAGGAGTAACCTTGTAAAACAATCAAGAATTCTTCACCTCCCCAACGTGCAATACAAGCAGCGGATTGCTGTAGCCCTTCAAGTAACCTTGCAACTTGTACTAAGACATCATCCCCACATAAATGACCAAACGTGTCATTAATGGCTTTGAAATAATCGACATCGCACATTAATAAGCAAAGGTCAGAGCCATTTGTGGTACTTAAGGCATTCTCCAACACTGCTTCCGCTTTACGGCGATTAGCGAGTCCAGTCAACACATCGGTATTAGACAAAGTTTGATTTTCATCAATAAGCAATTGTAAATCATGGATATCTCTCATCGTTACTATATGCAAGTCCGATTGATTCTCTGTGGTAATTTGTGCCGTGATCAAAAACCAACGGTACTCACCGTTACGACAAAGAATGCGAGCCTGCATTTCAGCCGTATCGATTCCTGCATTGATACTGCTTTCAACAATTTTTGCCCATCCTTCAACCATAGCTTGGCGCACTAAAGGATCTGGATACACAGTATTAAACCAAGCATCCATATCGGGAATATCGACTAATGTGTAGCCAATCTGTTCGATAAAGGCATGATTAACAAAACGATGGATCCGCTGTATACGGCCAGACATCTCATTCATGCGTGATTCTGAAAGCAGGATTGGAATAGGAATGAAATCTAAGCTTTTAAAGAGAATTACCTCACTGGTATTGCGTGCTGTCATTAACCTTCTCCGCTCAAATTCCAGACAAAGATCTGTTATCACATCCCAAACCTAATTGGGGCTAAAAGATGATAGATAAAATATAATTTAACGTTTGAATTTATTCAGAATTCAATCAAATACAACACGGTTACGGCCATCATTTTTAGCTTTATATAAAACGCTATCAACCCGAAATAATAGACTATGCAAGCTTTCAGCAACTTGATGCCCGACACACCCAAAACTCATGGTCAAATGCATATGCTGGCCATAGGATTGGTAATCCGTGGATTCAATATCACAACGCAACTTCTCGGCAAGCTCTATAGCGACTTCAAGTTCAGTGTTTTCCAGCACGATCAGAAACTCTTCCCCTCCCCAACGTGCGACACAGGAGGCAGAGGGGACATAGCGCTTAAGCTGATCCGCTACTAATTTAAGCACATCATCCCCACACAAATGACCAAAGTTATCATTGATACTCTTAAAAAAATCGATATCACACATCACTAAACAGAGTGAACCTTGTGCATCGGCACTGTGTTCTATGGCTAAAGCGAGGAGCTGTTCCACTTGACGACGATTGGCAAGTCCCGTCAGTAAATCAGTATTAGACTGTCGCTTGTTATCCTCAATCAGTAACTGCAACTGATGAACATCTCTCATAGTGACTATGTTTAAGTTTGATTGA
Source organism: Shewanella sp. SM87 (assembly GCF_025653705.1). Taxonomy (NCBI): domain Bacteria; kingdom Pseudomonadati; phylum Pseudomonadota; class Gammaproteobacteria; order Alteromonadales; family Shewanellaceae; genus Shewanella; species Shewanella sp. SM87. The sequence continues at coordinate 195,345 of NZ_JAKKSC010000002.1, read as the reverse complement.
TTTTCTGTGGTAATTTGAGCTGTGATTAAAAACCAACGATATTCACCATTGCCACAGCGAAGGTAAGTTTGAAAACCTGCGGTGCTCAGCCCCTGTTTTTCACTTACATACACAGCCCTATCCCAATCAAACATCGCTTTATCTCGAAGGATTGGCTCGGGATAAACAGTATTAAACCAAGATTCAATATCGGGTATGTCCGACATGGTATAACCCAATTGCTCAATAAATGCATGATTCATAAATCTATGCACCCTATGAGTGCTTGGGCGACGTCCTTCAACGTCCAAGGCCTCAGATAATAGAACTGGGATAGGTATATAATTTAAACTTTTGAATAATAAGACTTCACTATCTTCTGAAAAAAGTCGACGCATCCGTATCTCCCCATACAACGAATAACATAGAGATAACATTTAGTGTGATAGAACCACATATGATTTGTGAGGACAAGAACTCACTTAGGCTGTCGTCGATATAAAAACGCTACAATCGCACATCGTAAAATCAGAAAGTGACTTTGAGTACATCTAAAATGATGGAATGACAATTACTTAAGAAAAGCCTAATGAAAAGTGTTTGTTTGAAAAGACATTGATTCCCTTTGTTCGGATGCTCGTTTTTCGTACTACTCAGTAGTAACAATATTCAATAGAAACTTTGAGATGATGGGATTTAGCGAAAGAATAGATGCGTAAACGTCACCATTCATAACTCTCTGCTTATGAATAGACTGTGGTCTACTCAATGATGAAGTTAACTTTACTTCCTGCCATGCCTCGATTGATTTCGACTGCAGCCCAAGAGGCAGCAAAGCAGCAGGAACTCGCACCTAAAACCTAGCTTTTCACGTCTATACAAAATGTAGAAATTACATAGAAAAGCCAAGGTACTTAGTATCTTGGCTTTTCATTTGCGTCTTAAGCGTTTTTTGCTTTATTGGCTAAGCCTAAAAGTAAACCTAAGCCAACGCAAAGCAGTGCACTTAACGTAATCACAATACCTAAATGGTGGATGATTCCCGCGCCGCCTAAACCTAATCCCAACAGAATATAATAAAATAGTCCAAAGAGTGCGCCAGCAGAGCCCGCATAGGTGCGGTAGTTTGCCAGAGCAGAGCTTAGTATGTTCGGAATTGCGATACCGTAAGCCATCACAATCAATAGCATAGGGGCTAGAAAGTAAACATTATTCAGCCCAATAAAGGTCGATTGAAGGAGCCAAATGCCCAGTCCACCGACAAGTGCAATAGCACTGGCTAAGCGAACGAGTTGTGCGCTGGTGTGGCCTCGACCCAGCATTATTTTATTAACATAACTACCAAGGAAAGCACCAAAGCCTAACAGTAAGCCACTAGTACCAAACGCGAGTGTCGATAAGCCTTGCGCCTCAAACATAAATGGCGCCAGTGAAAAGTAGCTAAACCACATTAGGTTAAACGCCGCCACCAACAAGCTGCTCTTAATAATCTCGCTGTCGGTAAGCATCTTAATCGCTAACTCGCCTATCGCGATTTTCTGGGTATGTGTGGGTTTGGTTTCGGGTAAAGATTTTACCGACAAAAACAGCAGCACAATTGCAGAGACCATGAGTGCGGCAAACACACCTTGATATCCCCAATACGCACTGAGGATACTGCCCAATAGCAATCCGATGACAGGGCTTATCCCAAGTGACATTCCCATCACAGAAAAGACTTTGGCTAATTCTTCGCCGCTATAACTGTCACGCATCATAGTTTGGGTAATCACAGAACCCACTGCCGCGCCAAAAGCCGACAATATGCGGGCCAGCAACAACAGGCTAAAATCGCTCACCATCAAGGCTAACGCAGAGCCAATGGCATAACATACTAATCCCGCGAGCATAGCTTTACGGCGACCAATAATGTCGGCTAAGCGGCCCCAGCAAAATACGCCGATAGCAAAAGCAATAAAGTACACAGATAAGGTTTGCGATGCGCCAGCAATCGACACTGCAAAGTGTTCTGCAATATTAGGCAACGCTGGGCTATAGATTGTTTCCATAATTTGCGGAAACATCATTAGCAGCACAGCGAGCCCTAAAGGGAGTTTTATATTCATGATTTTTAGTCCATTTCAGCACTCCAACAAATGAGTTGGTTTACCGAAATGTCACTCCATACTTGTAAAAGATGGCGCAGTATAGATAAAATCCAAATGTGACAACTAACAACACTTAGACAAAAAACATCAAAAATAGGACAAGATGGCCTTTATTCAACCCGAACAACTATTTAATCCAGATCTGCTGGATAATCTGGTTATTGGCATTGCCGCCGATATGGGCGAACACGACTCGGGAATGCATCACCACAGGAAGGCGCAACTGCTCTACGCCCCCACAGGCGTGATGAGATTCACCCTAGCCGATACTCAAATGGTGTTACCGCCAACGCGTGCGGCTTGGTTGCCAGCTGGCGTTAAGCACAGCGTCACCATGCGTAATGTGGTTGCCTATCGCTCACTCTACTTTGAACCAGAAACCGTCACTTTATTGCCCGATAAAGTCACTATTTTCCATGTAAATCCGCTACTCAAAGCCTTAATCGACACTATGTCGTTTTGGCCTTGGGACAAACCAAGAAGCACTCAATACAATGTCTTTTTGCTGCTCTGCGAAGAATTGGGCAATGCCACGGAAGAAAATCTGGCTTTACCCCTCCCACAGGATAAACGTTTAACAACCTGGCTAGCGCAACTACAGCAAGATCAAAAACCGCCAGCCAATCTTAAGGATATGGCAGTAGAAATCGGTGCCAGTGAACGCACAATTAGCCGCATTTTTAGCGCGCAGACGGGCATGGCTTATCAAGCCTGGCGCCAGCAATGGCGCTTACTTGCGGCCATAGAACAATTAGCAACGGGAACCTCGGTGGCGCAGGTGGGCTTTAATTTACAATTTTCCAGCGACAGTGCCTTTATCAGCTTTTTTAAGCAATATACTGGCACCACACCGGCACAATATTTCAAATAAGTACTGGCTCGCCTGACTTACAATCGTCGAATCGAGCCTTGTCTCATATGCACTTTCATGACGCTAGCTGCGACGTTAAGCTTTCACCGCTGGCGTGGCAGAAGACTTAAACCAAACAAGCGGTTTTTGACGGCGCGTTAACATGTTTCCGAGCGCGACCAGCAAGAGTCCCACGCTTGAATACCAAGTCCACTGATAATCCTCAAACACACTCGATACACTTAACGCCACCACAGGGGTTATCACCAACAGATACGCAGCGGCATTAGCGCCAATTCGCTCAACCAAGATCAAATAAGCGGTAAAGCCAATCACTGAGGCGATAACAGCTAAGTAAAACAAGCTGCCAAGATAGCTGGTTGTCAGCGGTAAACTAAAGCTTAAATCTTTAAACCAGATGATGAGCAGTAACGCCGCACTGCCATAGCACATGGCATAGGCTGTTGAGGTAAAGGGCGACATATTATCGCGCGAGTTGCGCATACTGATCATGTTACCAATCGAGAAAAACCACGTACCTAACAGCGAAAACAATAAGCCCCACACTAAATTTTGTGACCACTGAGTCGCGAGCAAATCGGCACCAAAGAGTAAGCTAATGCCCCCCAGACCGACACCGACGCCTAACCAAAAATTACGACTAGTTGGCGTACCGTAAAAAATGCGGCCATGTATCGCATTAAAAATGGGGGCAGTGGCCATAATCACCGCCGTTAAACCGCTGGCGATATAATGGGTTGCGGTATAAAACGCGATAAAGTTCAAACAAAATAGACACACGCCTTGTAGTGCAAACCAAGGATGCTGCCTAAGCTTTACCGCTTGCAGCTTGTTAAAGGCAAAGCCAATGGCGAACATCAAGAGACTCGCAATCGCAAACCGATAGAAAATCGAGACTTCCGTCGCCACCTCACCGTGCTGCCACTTAATGGCAATCCACGAAAAACCCCACACAAAAATCATCAGCAAATACATCACAGCAGCCATAATGAGTCCCCTACACCTTCATAAAATGCTTAATAAGGCAGACTATACAGCGATGGCTTTCGTCCTTATGTCACCATCTTGTTGGCCATAACACGATATTGCGGTTTTAATCGCGAACGGACGTTGAGCCACGCCCATAAGTGCGATAATTTGGACTGACAAAATGCTTAGCCAGTGAGATAACAAGGACCCATGGAGCCCAAATACATCAGTTTTGATAAATCCGCCAAAACCTGTATTCGTAAACAAGCGATTACGGAGGATTTATCTTGGGCCCATTATCAAAATGCGGGCGAGCGTCTGTATTACCAAAACGATGCACAACATACGCTGAGCATGTACTGGATGGCGGCTACGAAACCCACAGAACCGATATCAAGGCAGACTATGGCGCGCCCAGTAAGTTTTGCCTTATGCCCCAAGGCTGCCAAAGCCATTGGCAACTGGGACAACCGCAGCAGTTTATGCATTTGTATTTTAGCGATGAACATCTTAAAAAATTGGCGGTGCGAGTCTTTGATAAAGATCCACGCCAAGTGCGTTTACCTGAGTTGACCTTTGTCGATAATCCGAGATTAGAGGCGCTGTTTCGGCACCAAGTTGCCGAGCTCGATTGGCAGACGAGTGATCAGCATCTGATGATGGAACAAGTAACCGACACTGTGCTGGTGACTTTGCTGCAAAGTTCCGGCTTTAATTTGTCGGTGGGGTCAATTAAGGGTGGGCTCGCACCTAAAGTGGCTAAAGCGATCAAAGAGTTTATTCATTGCCATTCCCATCGGCAGATTTACTTGTCTGAGTTGGCCGAGCTTGCCCAACTGAGCGAGTACCATTTTTGTCGCATGTTTAAATGCCAATTTGCGATGACGCCGCAGGAGTATTTGCTGCAAGTGCGCATTGAAAAGGTCAAACAAAGCTTGAGCCATTCAACGCAATCCTTGACCGATATCGCCCTCAATAATGGCTTTGCCAATCAAAGTCATATGGGGCGTTACTTAAAAAAACTCTGCGGCATGTCAACGGGCGAATATCAAAAATACCATAGAAGCTAACATACGCTTTGGGTTCACAATCTCGACGGCTGAACCCAACACTCTAACATCCTTGAAAACCCTATTGCCTCGATATGCTATAGTGCCCTTACTCCCCTAGCCGCTGGAAAACGCCTTGAAAAAAATCGCTTTATTTGTCGATGTACAAAACATCTATTACACCTGCCGCGAAGCCTATGGCCGCCAATTTAATTATCGTAAACTGTGGCAGCACTTAGGCTACGAGGGAGACATAGCGTTGGCCGTGGCTTATGCCATCCATAAAGGCGACGATGGGCAATTGAAATTCCAAGACGCACTAAAGCACATAGGTTTTGAGGTGAAGTTAAAACCGTTTATTCAGCGCAGCGATGGCTCAGCCAAAGGCGATTGGGACGTGGGGATCACCATAGATATTATGGAAGCGGCGAGTGAAGTGGATACAGTGATCTTATTGTCTGGTGATGGCGATTTCGATTTATTGCTGCAAAAAATTCATCAAAAGTATGGCGTTGAAACCCAAGTGTATGGCGTTCCTACCCTGACGGCTAAATCCTTAAGGGATGCAGCCTCTCAATTTCATCCCATAGATGAGGCGTTATTGCTCTAGTCACAAGACAAAAAATGCGGCTACTCATCACACTAACAGCATCAAACACCTTAGCCATATTTAAAGGCCACTTTTTGATAATACAAACAACACACTAGTGATAGGTAATGTCCGTATACATAGGGGCGAGACGTTTTAGAAAGGCATTACGGGTCGATAGCGGAATATGTTGCTCTTTCATCGATTCAATCAAATGGCCGACTAAGGCATCGAAATCCGCTTGAGTAATATTCAAGCCTCTATGACTGTGCGCCATACTTTCGCCGTGATACACGCAGCCGCCATCGGCAACCAGACAAAAATGTTCAATGGCACGCTCACGAAATAACGCAATATCTGTCTCTTGAAAGTGATGCACTATGCGTGGATCTGTGGCAATACGAGCCAGTAAACCATCGACTATCGCCGATACGCCTGCGTTACCACCTAAATCTTGGTATAAGGTTTGATGGCTTGCGGTTTGGCGACTCGAGTGAGTTTGTGATGCTGAGGTTTCGGTCGTTTGCACCGCACAGCCAGTGAAAAAAAACACTGCGACGAAAGGTATTAGCTTCACCCGTAAACGCCTCATAACGCCCCCTCCACCGACAGGTACCAACCCCGTTGCTCTTCAAACCCCGCAATACTGCCCAAATTCGCATAGGCCGTAACCACGGAAAAATGCTTATTGATAAACCACGCTAAAAACACATCTTGCCAATCATCCTCCTGGGCAAAAGCTAACTCATCGGGTTTCTGGCGATATTCGATACCCAGTGCCACATTATCCGTCAGCAATACCGCGGCAGAGGCTTCGAGCACAAACTGGTAATCATGATTGGCTTGAGTACCAAAACCCAATAAACCCGTTTGATTCGCCTTGGTCGCGCGCACGGTCCCATTGAGTAATACATTTCGTCCCGCTACCGCATCAAAAAATACTTTGCTGGCAGCAATATACACATCTAAACCCCAATCATCCCGCGCCCCAACCGCCTGAGGAATCTCAAAGTCATCGACTCTTTTATACTGGGCACCTAAGGTAATTTGCGGCATAGCCGTATAAAGCAGCTCTCCGGTAAGCTTGTATTTTACGCCGAAGATATCTTGGCCTAACTCGCCGCCCATAGTATCCAAATCAAAGGTTTGCCGCGCAACGCTGAGCTCGAATCGATTATCAAAACTCAATGAAGCGCCAATCACTTTCAGCGTAAAGTCATCGACATAAACGCCTGTCGCCATCGCTGTAGCGGACCATTCATCGCTACTGCCATAACCGTTGATCACCGCCCACGGCACTATGCCACCGCCAGCACTGCCCTCAATCGTCGTCCCGCCGCCAGTCGCAACCACGCGGCTACCTTCGGCAAACGCAGGAACAGTACCCAATAGTAAAAATAGGCAAAACAAGGCCTTAACATAATTCCAAGTTAATGAATTCAACTTCAATGCATTTATGGAAATGTTCACTTGATGCTCCGCTCTCATTCTTTCGACGATGAATCGTTAGTCTAACGTCTTTGCATATTGACTTGAGTAAACGCGCTTATGCATCAGAGGCATTTGGATGGTTAAACGCCTCGAACCACAGATCAAATTCAGCCGCTTTTAAGGGTTTCGAAAACACGTAACCTTGAATGATATCGCAATCAAGATTACGCAATATCTCAACACCTTCTTGTTCTTCAACGCCTTCGGCTACTACGGTAAAACCTAAGCCATGGATCAATTTAATACTCGTATCGACTATCATCACATCTTGGCTATCCGTGAGCATGTCTTTGATAAAGCTGCGATCAATTTTCACCTCATTAACGGGTAAAATTTTCAAATAGGCTAATGATGAATGACCTGTGCCAAAATCATCAATGGCAACAGACACGCCCATGTCACGAAATCGCTGTAATACACTCACCACAGTCTGTGCATCTTTCATCACGGCGCCTTCAGTGACTTCGATACAGAGTGCACCGCTTGGCAGATTATTGTCTTTCAGTAAAATGGCGATTTGATTCGGTAAGCGAGTATCGACTAAATCATGGGCCGACAGGTTAATAGCCAGTTTTAGCACCATACCCCGCCGCTGCCATGTCACTAATTGCTGAATTGCCTGCTTCAATACCCACTGGCTAACAATATCAATGTTGCCTGAATTTTCAGCCAGTTGGATAAATTCATCGGGCGGAATAAACCCTAGCGTAGGATGTTGCCAGCGGATCAATGCTTCGGCGCCAGTGCACTGGTTTAGGCGTAAATCCACTTTAGGTTGGAACACTAAATACAATTGGTTTTGCGCTAAACCTATAGGCAAATCACGGATAATCGTCAGCTCACGCTGATACTTTTCATCGGCGCCTTGACGATAACTGACAATACGTTGCTCTTCGAGACAGGCTTGATTGAGGGCAATTTCGGCGCGGCGCACTAACACATCGATATCAGCACCATTACCATCGATTTCAAGTAATCCCGCCCGCACGGTAAGAGAAATGTTTGAGCCTTGGATTGGAAAAGGTGACTCCAACATATCCAATGACTTCAGTAAATGTTCGGGGCGAATACCTTGACTATACAGAAGTAAAAATGAGTCACCGTCTAAACGCGCCAGTAAATCCGGAGTGGGTGCTAATTGCTCTAGGCGACGAGCAAAAAGCAGTAACAAAGTATCGGCATTGGCAAAACCAATAATATCGTTGATATGGCGGAAATGTTTAATATCTAACAACACCATAGCACCGGATAATTTATCGTTAAGATCCGCCAAATGCTGTTTTGCGGCAAAACGATTGAGTAAACCTGTCAAGCTATCGTGGCGAGATTGGTAGACTAAATCCTTTTCCCGCGCTTCAATATCATCGCGCATTAAGGATAAACTCTTAGCCAACACCCTAAGCTCTGCTGGCGCACCTTGAATATTGGCAGGCTGCTTACCTTGACCGATTTTGCGGGCATAATTCACAAGTTGATGCACGGGTTCAGTCAAACTGCCCGACAACCAAATCGTAATCGCAATCGCCAGCGCTAAGGTCAAAGCAAAGATCAGCAGCATATTATTACGTAGTTGCTGATAACTTTGCTGCCACTTGAGGTTTGATTGGTGTAGTAGCGCTAATTGGCTGCCGTTGTGATCATAAAGTTTGATGCCCATAGACAGATGATCTACGGGAATACTTTCACTAGGCATTTGCAGCAAGCTAGGCAATAAGCTCGCCTGCTCAATTACGCTTAACTTTTCATTATCTGATAAGGTTGAAGCAATTTCAGTGCGGCCCGTTGCCTGATTGACAAAACTCACATCGATGCCCGTAATAGCTTTAGCTTGTTGGGCGACCTTCTCATCTAATAGAAACCCCATGCCAACCCAAGCGATTAAGGTCGGCGCCTTCACCGGCTGCAGCACAAACTGATAGCTAGCATGATCAAAATTAAGGATAGCTAACGCATTATGATTGCTGGTGGTCATATTAAATAAGGATTGAATATCATCCTGAGTGAGTCCGGGCAAACTCGAGGTCAAGAGCTCCCCTTTAGGTGATAACAATACAGCGGCGTCGGCACCAATACGAGAGCCGTGATTAGATAACACTGACTCAATGGTTTCTTGCTCACCAGTAGCAATCGCGCGCTTAAAACCAAAATCGGCACTGAGTACGGACAAACTTTGACTGAGCTGAATACCGCGATTCGATAACACTTCAAGAAACACATTCGCGCCAATATCGAGGCTTTTCTGTTGCTGTAAAAAGTTATCTTTTTCGGTCGCTGTCAACACAGAAAATGCTGTGGCAAATTGCACTAACGTCAGCACAATAAAGAAAACTAAAATCAACCGAGCGCGAAAACTATTTAGCATGTAATGGCTTACCTTCAGAATCGTAGTGACCAAATCCCGACGGCGGCGACGACGGTTTAGCTTGACGCTCAATGTCTAAAGACAGACTGAGTTGATTAGGACCATTAGCGATCAGTAAATCCGTTGGCTCTGATGCCGCCTTCTGCCATGGATGCCAGCGCTTAACTTTATATTGACCGGCGATAAGTCCCTTAAACTGGAGCTCACCTTTTTCGTCCGTCACCGCGACAATAGGGCTATCTGCCACATAGATAAATGCTTGCATATAATCGTGAATATTACAGCCAAGCGCGACCAAACCGGGTTTATCGAACTGAATCGGCGCTTCGGCCTGACCCACATACAATTTAAGTTCGAAAGGTTTAGCTTCTGAAAAAGAATACACATGGTGACGAGTACGATCTAAGTTGGGAAAATCCACCTTTGCACCTTTAGGCACCGCCAGCACAAAGGGGATAAAGGTTCGATTTTTTTGCGACATTTCATAATGCTCGATAGGTATTGCATTATCGGGCATCACTGCAGGGATCAGCTCCACAACAGTATCGGCAATGGCCTGTTGTTGCAGATCTACTACATTAATATTGAGTTCAGCAGCCATGACTTGAGGCGTGAAATAGATCAAAACGCAAAGTACTAACGCATATAAAACGCGATATAGGATCATCCGTTACCTCGGGCATAGTGATGCAAGGCCAACAAGTACCTTAGCTGAGTTCTGCGTAAAAAAACGATCTAGATTCATCTAGCATTGTACATTACTAATACATTGAATAATCATCAAATTATATAGAAAAGTCGTAAAACAGTAACCATTCTAATCATACTGTGATAATGACGCGCTCAAGTGGCAATAAGTTATAAGCTAACAGAATGGTCTGGTAATAATTATTCATTGTTTCTTATTGATGATCCAGAAAATACCAACGATATTCCTCATTTCTGGTTTTAGTTTTAATCTGGCGAGCAATACCATCACTAAACATCAATTGACCTAATGTTAATTAACCCCAGCTAAAGATAGTCAAATCTAATCGCTCTCGCCGTGAATAAACAAAAAAGGCCTACTCAATGTAGACCTTTCATGTGTTTTCAACTAGAAAACAAGCTTAACCGACTGTTATCTCTTTATACTCATCGGCTTTTTTACCGCCTCTCTTTGCTAAGGCATAGTAAAACAGCGGCGTTAGGATAAGACCAAAAACTGTCACCCCTATCATACCGGCGAATACTGCCACGCCCATGGCTTGGCGCATCTCGGCGCCCGCGCCAGTGGAGAACACCATAGGCACCACTCCCATGATAAAGGCGATAGATGTCATCAAGATAGGACGTAAACGTAATCTTGCTGCCTCTAATATCGCCTCCATAGGTGCCATACCATGGTCTTGTTTCTCCTTTGCAAACTCGACAATCAAAATAGCGTTCTTAGTCGCCAGCCCCACCAGCACTATCAGGCCAATTTGGGTGAAGATATTATTATCCCCACCGTAAATCAGCACACCACTGAGGGCTGAAAGTAAGGTCATTGGGATGATTAAGATAATCGCCAATGGCAAGCTTAAGCTCTCGTACTGGGCGGCTAGCACCATAAACACTAAGATGATCACCAGCGGGAAAACCAAAAGACCCGTATTGCCCGCGAGAATTTGCTGATAGGTCAGCTCGGTCCACTCATAAGTCATACCATTAGGTAAGGTTTCAGCCAAAATTTTCTCAATCGCCGCCTGCGCTTGGCCTGTACTCACTCCGAGCGCTGGACCACCGTTGATTTCAGCGGTCGTGAAACCGTTATAGTGCATCACTCTGTCTGGGCCTGAACTTTGGCTGACGTTGATGAACGAACCTAGCGGGATCATGTCACCATTCAGATTCGGCACCTTTAGCTGGCTTATCTGTTGCGGACTTTGGCGGAACGCCTCGTCGGCTTGCATATTCACCTGATAGGTTCGACCGAACCGATTGAAGTCGTTGACATAGGTCGAGCCCATATAGGTTTGTAATGTCTGGAAGATTTGATCGAGCGACACTGCCTGCTGTTTCGCTTTAGTCCGATCGATATCCAGTTCAAGTTGTGGCACGTTCACTTGATAGCTAGAGAAAACGCCAGCTAACTGAGGATCGGCCCACGCCTTGTACATCACTTGTTGGGTCACCTGATACAAGGCCTCATAACCAAGGTTGGCTCTGTCTTGAATTTGCAGACGGAACCCTCCTATGGTGCCGAGGCCTTGCACAGGTGGCGGCGGGAAGATGGCAATAAACGCGTCTTGAATAACAGCAAATTGCTGATTCAATTGTCCTGCAATGGCATTCGCCGACAGTTCAGGACTGGTACGCGAGTCAAAATCATCGAGCGCAACAAACACCACGCCTGAGTTAGGACTATTGGTAAAACCGTTGATGCTAAGGCCAGGGAAAGCAATCGAGTGCGCGACTCCGGGGTGATTTAGCGCAATCTCAGACATCTTCTTGATCACACTATCCGTACGTTCAAGGGATGCCGCATCGGGCAACTGAGCAAAGGCCACTAAATACTGTTTATCTTGGCCGGGTACATAACCCGTTGGTGTATTGGCAAATTGCACACCCGTTAACGCCACCATGCCTAAATACACTAGGCCAATAATGCCGCCAAAACGGATCACCTTACGCACTAACCAGCCATAACCATCGGATGCACGGTTAAATAAACGATTAAAAGGCACAAATAACCAAGCACCAAACAACTTATCCATTAGACGGGTTAAGCCGTCCTTAGGTGCATCATGGCTCTTGAGTAACTGCGCCGATAATGCCGGACTCAAAGTGAGTGAGTTAATCGCCGAGATAAAGGTCGAGATAGTAATAGTCAAGGCAAACTGTTTATAGAACTGCCCGGTTAAACCGCTCATAAAGGCCGTTGGAATAAACACCGCCGCCAGCACTAAGGTGGTTGCCACAATCGGGCCAGTCACTTCCTTCATCGCCTTTTGCGTTGCCTCTACTGGGCTTAATCCTGCGGCAATATTACGCTCGACGTTTTCGACCACGACGATGGCATCGTCAACCACGATACCAATGGCGAGCACCAGCCCAAATAGCGACAAGGCATTTAACGAGAAACCGAGCAGATGCATAAAGGCAAAGGTACCGACCAAAGACACAGGCACGGCCACCAGCGGAATAATCGATGCGCGCCAAGTTTGCAGGAATAGCACCACCACTAACACCACCAGCAACACGGCTTCGAGCAGGGTTTTTACCACAGCTTCAATCGAGCCACGCACGAACACTGTTGGGTCGTAAACGATTTCGTACGTTAATCCTTCAGGGAATCCTTTAGACAGCTCTGCCATTTTGGCGCGTACATCGTCGGAAATCTGAATCGCGTTAGAACCCGATGCTTGGAATACAGGAATAGCGACCGCATCCTTATTATCGAGTAAAGAGCGCAGCGCATAACTCGTTGCCCCGAGTTCCACCCGCGCGACATCTTTAAGGCGGATCACCTCAGCATTCTGACCAACTTTAATGATAATATCTTCAAATTCAGACAGTTCAGTTAAACGGCCTTTCACGTTAATCAAAAGTTGAAAGTCAGCACTACCACTGGGCTGCGCGCCTAAACTGCCCGCTGCTGCCTGTTGGTTTTGCTCACGTACGGCGGCAATAATGTCTGCGGGCGATAAACCCAGCGCCGAGACTTTATTCGGATCGAGCCAAATTCGCAGACTGTATTCGCCGGCGCCAAACAAGCGTACCGCGCCGACACCGTTAATCCGTGCGAGTTCGTCTTTGACGTTTAGCGCCGCATAGTTAGACAAATACAGCATGTCGTAACGGTTATCCGGCGATAACAAATGCACCACCATGGTGAGATCCGGCGATGATTTTTCAGTAACAATACCTAAGCGTTGTACTTCCTGCGGCAGACGGGGCATAGCCCTATCCACTCGGCTCTGCACTTGGGTTTGAGCCTTATCCACATCCGTGCCAATCGCAAAGGTGATGGTCAAGGTCATGCGTCCATCGGACGTCGCCTGCGATGACATATACAACATGTCTTCGACGCCGTTAATTTCCTGCTCCAGCGGCGAAGCCACAGTTTCGGCAATCACTTTAGGGTTAGCGCCAGGATAGTTAGCGGTGACCACTACGGTTGGCGGTACCACCTCGGGATATTCGGTAATAGGCAACTGCCAAACGGCAATCGCCCCAGTGATAAAAAACAGCAATGACAGTACGGCTGCAAATATCGGTCTTTTAATGAAAAATTGCGACAACATAGTGTGTTATTCCTTAACCGCGGCTCGCCGTTTCGACCGCTTGCGCCGTCAAATGCTCTTGATTTTTATCGAGTATTAACTGGGCTTGGCGCAGTGCCTCGAGCTTGTCGCTGTCGACCATGTCCACTATGTTTGGCTCAATTTGCATCTTAGGACGTACGCGTTGCATACCATTAACGACGATCTTGTCATCGGCCATCAAGCCTTGGGTTACAATGCGCAGTCCTTGGACTTTTTCGCCTAAGGTCACACCGCGATATTCGACCGTGCCATCATGAGCGATGACCAGCACAAACTTATTATTGAGATCTGTGCCAACCGCTTTATCGTCAATCAAGATCCCCTCATAGGCGCCACTGCCCGCAGTACGAAGACGCGCAAACAAGCCTGGCAATAGGTTATTGTCTTCATTGTTAAAAGTCGCACGAACTCGAATAGTACCCGTCTGCTTATCCATCGCATTATCCACAAAGTCGACCATGCCAATATGGTGATAATCGCGCTCATTGGCTAAAGCCATGTAAACAGGATTATCGCCAGCACGGGGATCGTTACGTTTGTTCTGCGCGGTTAACTTCACGTATTTAAGGTAGGTTTGCTCGTCCACATCAAAATAGGCATACATGCTGGCGGTAGAGACTAAGCTGGTCAGCACACTCTGCCCTGCGGTGACATAGTTACCCGCAGTGACGTTAGCGTAGGATACGCGGCCATCAATCGGCGCTTGCACTTGGGTATAAGCTAAATCAAGCTCGGCGCGCATGAGTGCTGCTTTCACCGAAGCGACTGCGGCTGCAGTCTGACGTTTATTCGACTCACGGGTATCGAGTAATTCGGCCGAGACCGCCTTTTGGTCAAATAACTTATGTGCTCGTTCAAAATCATTAGTGGCCAGTTGCTCTGCAGAGAGTGCGCTAGCAAGATCTGCTTTTAACCGGGCCACTTCCACTTCAAACACGCTTGGATCGATGCGAAATAACACTTCGCCTTTTTTCACTAAGGCGCCTTCTTTAAAATTTACTGAGTCTATATAACCCGACACCCGCGGGATAAGGGTGACACTTTCTGGCGCCTGTAAACGACCGGTAAACTCATCCCATTCGGTGACTCGCTCATGTAATACCTGAGCGACATCCACCTTAGGCGCACTCGGTGCAGGTCCCTGCTGCGCAGTTTGCTCACCACAAGCTGAAAGGACGAAAGCAGCCACAGCCGTTAACATCATTATTCGTAAAGGTTTGTTACTCATCATATTACTATCCTCAAAGTGGCGGGCATTTCACGCTGTTCGAACCACACACATGCAGATGTGTTACAAACCAAACCAATTAAATACCGACTGGTAAAAAATATTCTGTACTGGACGGTAATATATAGCGTAAAATGATGCTGTCAACAAATTTATGTACCGATCGGTATTTAATTAAAAGTGTGCACTTACCCTAGGCAGGCAATGCGTCCAGAGGCAAAAGGCTACGAGTTTGAACTGCAAAGCATTTTGATGAATATTGAAGCAAACACTGACTAACGCAGATAACATGCTGAACTTAGGTGACACCTTGAATGACTAAGTAGACATATCCCCCTAAGTCCGTCATCGGTGGCAAGTGTGGCTGGACAGGGACTAAACCCATGTCTATCCTAGGGGCAATTGAGAATTGAGGAGCCTAATGATGTCAACCGTCACCCAGACGCCCTGTGTTGGTCGCCCACGAGCTTTTGACACTGACGATGCATTAGCAAAAGCCTTAGAAGTCTTCTGGCTCAAAGGTTTTGAAGGTACATCGTTAACCGATCTCACCCAAGCTATGGGCATTAATAAACCTAGCCTTTATGCCGCTTTCGGTAATAAAGAACAGTTATTTCTCAAGGCGATAGAATTATATGAACAACGCCCCTGTGCGTTTTTCTACCCGGCACTTGAACAAAAAACCGCCTATCAGGTTATCGAGTCAATGCTACTAGGTGCGGCAAGCTCTTTGGTGGATAAAAGCCATCCACAGGGATGTTTGATTGTTCAAGGGGCACTCACCTGTAGTGAAGCAGGACAAGCGATTAAAGATACTTTGATTAATCGTCGCCGTGACGGAGAAATAGCCCTGTGCGAACGACTGCAACGCGCCAAAGATGAAGGTGATTTGCCCGCTGACGCCGATCCCTTGCTGCTTGCCCGTTATATAGGCACTGTATTGCAAGGTATGGCCGTACAAGCGACCAGTGGAATTTGCCCGAATGAACTGCGCAAAGTGGCCGAACTAGTGCTGGCTAACTTTCCGCGTAATAATTAATCCTGATTCACCAATCCTGATCCACAAAAACTAAACCCCAGTATAGTACTCACTTAACTGGGGTTTTATTTATGCTTTGCTTTATTTCTGTCCAACCATTTATTTCTGTCCAACCAAGAGTTCTCTAAACAGTTGTCTGAGTCGTTTCAATAATGGCAGGCTGCTTTTATCTTGATGCTGGATCACATCGACGTTTGCATGCCAGCCTATCTGCTCAAATTCTATGGGGACGCGAGTTAAGTTACCCGATGAAACTAAATTGGACACCATATGCTCGGGCAATAGACACCAACCATGGCCCTGTAATGCGAGCTCCAATAACACGTAATAGTTATCGGCATACCAAACATCAGGACTGAACGCCTGCTGAAAACTACTGGTTTTAGTATTCCGTGAGCGGATGAGTAATTGTCGATACAGTCGCAATGAGTCCATGTTCGGTGCAACTGATTTTGCTAAGGGATGCGAACTCGCCACATAAAGATCGAATTGAATCACCCCAATACTCTCAAAATCTATACTACTTGGCATAGATAATTCACTAAAAATCAATCCTGTAGATGCTCTTCCCGAATGCACCATGTCGATAATATCTATGCTTGAGGCACTGAGAAACTCGAGTTCGATATTAGGGAAATCACCTTCTAACAACCGAATAATTTCAGATATTCTCTGTATCGGAATGCCTTCATCCATCGCAAGGCACACTTCTGAAGATTGACTACTGAAGAGCGATAAGGCGGTATGTTTGAGCCTACGATGTTGAAGAATCGTCGCTCTTGCGTAGGGCAGTAATTTACTACCTTCGGCCGTTAATACCGGATAACGACCCGAACGGTCAAATAACTCAACCCCACAGTCAATTTCAAGATTCATCACATGCTGGCTAATCACGGATTGTGCTTTCTTAAGTTGCCTTGCAGCATTCGAAAATGAACCCGATTCTACGGTTTCCATAAAGGCTTCGAGTTGTTCGAGACTAAACATATCGCTTTTACCGATACTATCTAACTATAACTTATCCCTATACTAGATAAAATTATGGCCATAGTCACATTAAATGAATGGGAAATAGCCATGAAAACGACAGAACGTATCTTTAACGCCTTACTCTTTGAAGCGATTGCACTCGCTATTATTATCCCCTTTTCTGCCCTTATATCAGGCAAGGGAACCAGTGAACTTGTCATAGTTGGTATCGCTTTGAGTCTTTATACCGTGGTATGGAACTACTTCTACAACCTAGGATTCGACAGGGTATTTGGGGCAAATCGAGAGCAACGCACTTTGAAAACCAGAATACTGCATACCTTTGGATTTGAAGGGGGACTTATTTTTATTAGCATACCGACCATCGCCTGGTTTCTACAGATAGGTTGGTTGGCAGCCATGGGCTTAGAGGCGGTTTTTTTGATCTTTTTCTTCTTCTACAGCACCCTATTCCATTGGTGCTATGACAAGTATCAGCCCTACAAGACTTGGTTTACTATGCAAGCCACTAAGGTCAAATAGCGCAGCTAAGATCAACACACATCACCATCAAACGAACCTCACTAAACAATTTAGCGATTCGTTTGATGGCAGCATTGAAACTTATCCATTTCAATTTCTTCTACTTATTACCAATCACATTAAATATCTAATCAGTTCAGAGCCTCACAGGCATCTCAATCCAAGGCGCATTGACGCAGAAATGGTTATTCCCTTTTAAGTCAATGCAACACGGGAGTGGGATGCCTGTGAGGCTCCCGAAGGGCGGCGGAACAGAGTACCACTATGCCTTCAAGCCTTCGCCTTGTCTAAAGCGCGTTGAACTCCCGCTGAATGAACAGATATTTAGTACGATTGGTATTAGCAAGAAAGCTAAGCCAGTTCATGTGTTGCCCAGCGTAAAATCCCCCTTAAACACAACATAAAAATAATAGACCCGCACACAGTAAACTGAGGTTGTTGAAATATCCTATAAGCATCACAAAAGGACTAACTATCAGTAATTAATATTCAAATCATTAGTCTAGATATAATTCTTTATGCTATAAAAGCCATATATTAAGCGGGGAGATGGAAGCAAAATGCGTGCAGGGAACAGAATGAGGCTCAGGATGCAGCAGGCATTAAATTTGCCGTCAGCATTGATACTTAGCATCGTTTTATTGCTCATATCCATTATTTGCAACATGGCACTCGCTAAAGAAAGCAATGCAATACCAGCAGAATCGCAACCTCAAGCCATAACCTTAGCCGCAGAAGACAGTTGGCCACCTTTCGCCAATCAGTTTGGTCAAGGTATTTCCCATCGTTTAATCCAAGCCGCATTTAAACAGTCGCATATTGAAGTGAATAGCTTAGTTGTGCCCTACTCCCGCGCCTTAATGATGGCGGAAAAAGGTGCAGTTGATGGGGTGTTTAACGTCACCCGCGAGAACAGTACTGAGCAACGCTTCATCTTTGGAAACACCCCATTATTTATCGCCACGGCTTCTTTTTATCAAAAGAAACAAAAACCTATTCTTGCAGACAATAAATGGGCGCTACCTAAAGGCACCGTTATCGGCGTGATTAAAAGCTATGAATATGGCGATGAATTTCCCAAATTAGTTAAACAGCAACAGCTCAATATCGTCACCGTCGCCAACCAACAACAGCTCATCAATTTATTATTGATTGGTCGCATAGATGCCGCCTTGATGTTCGACTTAGTCGCCAAGGAAAACCTGAAAAAAATGGGCGTAGATGATGACGTCATTCCTGTATTTGCTAACCATAGCAGCGATATTTTTTTGGCCTTCTCAAAGGAAAATCCACAGGCACAGACCTTAGCGACCCAACTCGACGCTGGCTTATCACAGCTAAAAGCCACAGGCCAATACGACAAACTGCTCTTAGTCGCTGACTAATCCACTATCGCTACAAGCGAATGATAGATTACCGCTGCGAGCGAATGATCTCTTGATTCACCCAATATAACAGCTGCTTAATAGCCTTCGACAGGATCTGATTCTGGCGCACAATATAACCTAAACTCGTTGTAGGGAATTGCGGTAGAGGAGTGACTTTAGTGGTGAGATTCGCCTTAGTGTAAACCGAAAACTCCGGTACGATCGCCACACCAAATCCCGCCTCAGCCCAATCGATTTGCGCGTCAACACTGCCGACTTCCATTATTCTGTAATTCGATAAGTTCAGCGACGGCAATGCAGGATCTAACAATTCGCGGGTTCGCGTATCGTGTCCTAATAAAATCAACGTCGGTTGCTCGGCTAAGGGCGTATCCACAGAGGGTTTTGCCTGCTGCCATTGCTGTAAGTTATCTCCGATTGCACACCATTTAATCTGTTGTAGCTCAGTAAAATGCAGTGGCTGACTTTCCTTCTGCGCAATCACAAACCCTAAATCGGCCTCGGCATTTTTCACCAATTCAGAGGCTTGTGATGAGGTTGTGTTGAGCAGAGAGAAATCTATTCCCGGAAACTCCGCCTTAAAGAGCTGAAACGGCTGGATCAACAATAACCGCGAGATAATATCGCTGGCGGCAATGGTCAAGGTGCCTTGGCTAAGGTCATTAATCGCATTGAGATCCGCCTGACAAATTTGCAGCTCCATTAACGTCTTCTGACTGCTCTCTAACAGGCGAAATCCCGCTTGCGTTAATCGAAAGGGATTACGGTCAATCAGCTTGACTCGAGTGCTTTGCTCTAACTGCTTAATATGCAAGCTAACATTGGGCTGCGTCATGTGCAGCGCTGTGGCCGCTTTCCCAAAATGCTTGTATTCAGCTAAAGTCACGAAGGTCTTTAACCAATGGATATCGAGCATAACGTCACCTTTTGCAAAGTATTAGAGTTAATGATAGCCAATGATATATGAAATTCTTATTGGGATGATAACCATAATTAATTTCTCTTATTTAAATGACGGGTCTAGCATAGCGTCTTAATCAATGAGGAGATGTTGTTATGCCGTCGATCGTGGTTGTGGGTGCAAATTGGGGTGATGAAGGCAAAGGCCGCATCGTAGATTATTTAGCCGCGGATGCCGCTGCCAGTATTCGCTTTCAAGGTGGTAACAACGCTGGCCATACCGTCGTCAACGACTATGGCACCTTTAAATTACACCAATTACCGAGTGGCATTTTCAACCCTAACTGCGTTGCAGTTTTAGGCCCTGGTATGGTGATCAGCCCTGAAAAACTCAGTGTAGAAATTGCTGAAGTGCAAGCGGCTGGCATAGAAGTCAAATTATGCATTTCTGACCGTGCTACCCTGTGCTTACCTCTACATGCATTAGAAGATACCTTAGAAGAACAACGTCTTGGCGACCTCGCCTATGGTTCAACCCGTCAAGGGATTGCACCAGCCTATGGCGATCGCGTGATGAAAAAAGGCATTTTAGTCGGCTGGTTAAACCAACCTGAAGTGCTGCAAGAGCGCATTCAATTTATGCTCGACTGGAAATTACCGCAGTTAAAAGCACTTTATCCAAGTTGCGATTTTAATCAAACCGCCGCCGAAATGACCGCATGGTTATTAGAAGTGACGGCACCTTGGCGTCCGTTTATTTGTAACGTGACAGAGCCATTAAAAGCATTACAAAAACAAGATGCGAGCTTACTGTTTGAAGCGCAATTAGGTGCTGGCCGCGACTTAGTCTACGGCGAATATCCTTATACCACATCTTCAAACGTGACTGCGGCTTACGCGGGTATCGGCAGCGGTTTACCAGCTCTGCGTCCAGAGCGCGTAATTGCTGTCGCGAAAGCCTTTAGCTCATCAGTCGGCACAGGTACGTTAGTGACCGCAATGGAAGAGCAAGACGCCTTCCGCGAAAATGCCAACGAGTTTGGTGCAACGACAGGCCGTCCACGTGACATGGGTTACTTCGACGCTGTTGCCACCCGTAATGGTGTTGAGCTACAAGCAGCAACCGAAATTGCCCTGACTAAGATTGATTGTCTTTCTGGCATGAAAGATCTAAAAATCTGTGTTGCCTATGCTGGTGAACACACTGAGAACCCAATTTGGCCACAAACTGCTGCGTTAAGCCCAGTGTATGAGCAAATGCAAAGCTGGAGCGAAGATATTACTAGTTGTCGCACCTTCGAAAGCCTACCAGTCGCCGCACAACAATATGTTGAACGTATTGAAGACTTAATGGGTGTACGCGTTAGCATGGTTTCTGTTGGACCAGAGCGCGATCAAATGATCATCCGCTAGTAAACAACATTTACCCTACAAAAAAGCCATATTCGCCTCGGTGAATATGGCTTTTTACTTTGATATGGTTTGTCATTGAAGAATCACTCAAGACGTTGATAGCGATGACTCGAATACCCCATATTCAAATATCGCCACTAAATGAAATGGCATTACTCTTCGAATACGTATTTATCTATCATACCGACCATACGACCAATTTCTGGTTTAGTAATGGTATCGTTAGCACCTAATGCCATCGCCTTTGCGCGGTTATCTTCACTCATTAAAGAGGAAAACATCACAATTGGCATTTGTCGATACGCCTTGGATTCTCTTAAGCGTTTCACCAAATGCATGCCATCCATGCGAGGCATCTCAACATCCGTAATAATGGCGCTGACAAAATCAGAAATAGAAGCATTATCTTGGTCAGCAAGATTCTCAAATTCCATCAGCATTTCAAGGGCATCACCACCATCTTTGGCTGTGATAATGTTGTAACCTGCGCTGCGAAGGGTATTTTCGATCATCTTACGAATAAAAGCGGAATCATCGACAATTAAAATCGTTTTCGCTTCACGTTTCGCCAGCATTTTATCATTGATCAGTACACTTCTATCGAGCGTGACATCGTACTTATCCATACTCAGTTCAGGATTAATGTCAGCAATAATTTTCTCAAAATCCAATATCATAATGAGCATGCCATCACGGCGCACTACGGCAACGACACAATCATTTTCACCCGCTTCTAAAAATTGACTCGGCGATTCAACTTGCTCCCACGACACTCTATGGATGCTACGAACACTATCGATTAAAAACCCATTAATCATCTTATTAAAATCAGTCACGATGACCACTTTGTGGGTTAAATCCTCTGGTGTCGATATTCCGAGCCAACCGGCAAGATCGACCAAAGGGATCAACTTTTCTCGCAGCGAGAACACCCCAACCATGTGCCGCTGGGCATTGGGATAATCTGACGTTTCTGGCACCCTAATTACTTCTCTCACTTTGGCGACATTAATACCGTAATGGCACACTTTATGGCCACCATTGGGAAGTGTCTTATGTAGATGAAACTCAATAATTTCGAGTTCATTTGTGCCACTCTCTGTCAATATTTCTGATTTTTTAATTTCGCTCATATAAAGCTCTCAACCTAGCAAATCAACGTAAGAAAGGGATTGCAGTTATCAGTATAGGAAGGGATTAACGAATTAGGCACGATAGTGTGATTTTACTGCCTGATTAGCGTGATATTTTTTGGGTAACAAGCATTTTATCTATAAGCAGAAAAACGTCCCATAATCGAACCTAATGACGATTTCAGTAGTCACATTGTCAATCATGTCCAGATTAAGCATCGCCGTTGCCGACCTAAAGTCGTCTGCACATTTCCCTTAACAGCGCTTTTGCCTCTCCGCATTAAAGGTTTTGTTTTAAAAGATAAGCCGCTAAACTATCGCGCAATAAAACTATCTAGCATAGCCGTAGCCCATGCCGCAATTTAGCCCGACCTTTTCTTTCCCAGTGCAAATCTACTATGAAGATACTGATTTTTCTGGCGTGGTGTATCACCCCAACTTTTTAAAATACTTCGAGCGAGCCCGTGAGCATGTGATTGGTGCTGAGCGTTTAAGTGC
The DNA here is from genome assembly GCF_025653705.1 of Shewanella sp. SM87. Classification (NCBI taxonomy): domain Bacteria; kingdom Pseudomonadati; phylum Pseudomonadota; class Gammaproteobacteria; order Alteromonadales; family Shewanellaceae; genus Shewanella; species Shewanella sp. SM87. The sequence goes on along the minus strand of NZ_JAKKSC010000002.1, from coordinate 172,488 downwards.
ATTATGGCAACAAAACCAACTGGGTTTTGCTGTGTATCGTAGCGATATGTTGTGCCATGAGGGGGTGGAATTTGCCGATATTATCGATGTTCGCACTAAGTTTTACTTTGAGAGTAAGTACCGCACTGTGTGGCAGCAGGAGATTTGGCGTCCACAGGGTAAAAAGCCTGCGGTCACGGCAACCATTGAAATGGTGTGTATGAATCAAGCCCGCCAACTAGCGCCTATGCCGGCAGAGTTAATCGCCATATTAAGTCTTGGTTTCACATCAAGCGAATAAAGCTAATACTCTTACATACAAGTACACGCGCGATTTCCTGAGCTTATTTCGACATAAGCAAAGGCATCAAAAATCACTCAAAGAAGTACAACTCAAATAACGATAACTGGACAGTATTAAGGCTCGGCTGCAAGCCTTAGTACTCTTGATTTAACGAGCATTTGATTTAACGAGCACAAAGTTTAGATTGTATTATGTAGTTGGGCCCAGTTCATTTCGAGTTCGGCGGCACTCATAGGCTTCGCGTAATACATGCCTTGTATAGTATCAACCCCCATAGCCACTAACCTATCTCTAATCTCAAGCGTTTCAATTCCTTCAACAGTTACCTCATAGCCGAGTTTTTTGGCAATATTAATACTGGCTTCAAGGATGTATTCCGACGGTTTATCCTGCTCCAGATCCTTTAAAAAGGCTTTATCGATTTTGACTTCATTAACGGGTAAATGCTTTAAATAAGCTAAGGAAGAATGACCCGTACCAAAATCATCAATTGCAAGTCTAACCCCTAAGGCACGTATCTTTCCTAACGTCTCGACAGCCTTAGTTAAATCCGCCATTAAAGTGCTTTCAGTAATTTCGATCATCAAGGATTCGGGTGGGAGCTGGTAATAGGCTAATCTTGCAGCAATTTCTTGGGGTAAGGTTTCACTGTCAAGGTCCCGTGTCGACAGGTTAACTGCAACACACAATTGTATCCCCGCCGCGCGCCATTTTGCCTGCTGTGCTAAAACCTGATCGAGTGCCCATTGGCTGACTAAATCAATCATGCCAGCATATTCAGCTAAGGGAATAAATTCTCCAGGAGAAATAATCCCGAGTTCGTCATGCTCCCAACGCATTAAGGCTTCAACCTGAAAACATCGACCCGTGGCAATATCCTGTTTAGCTTGATACACCATATATACTTGATTACGTTGCAAACCTTTAGGCAAACTATCAATAATTTTCAGTTCCCTTAACTGACGAATATCATCATTTTGGGCATAGTAAGCAATCGCACTACGAGAATGGCGGGCTTTCTTCAGCGCCAAATCGACTCGACGTAGCATCTGACTCGTGTCGGCGTGATGTTCTTGTAAATGCAGACAGCCGATTTGAAGCTTAACGCTGACGGGTGTGTTCTTAATGCTAAAAGGCACTTGCAACCGCCCTCTTAAGTGGACTAATTGCTCCTCAGTCAACGCTTGCTCGTAATATAAACAAAATTCATCACCATTGAGGCGTGCGATTAATCTCGGGGATAAACTTAAGCTGTTTAAGCGTTCGGCAAATTGCTTCAGCAGGATATCGCCAAACACAAAACCAAAGAGATCATTCACATAGCGAAATCGATAAATATCAATTAGCACTAATGTCCCTTGAGTCAGCGGCATCATGCCAGTAAGAGTACGTTTCAAGCCGACACGATTAACAAGTCCTGTTAGCTTATCCTTACCCACACTTGCCGGTAACGCCTTTAATAATTCATTTAAAGTATGGTAGAGAGGAACAAACGCTAGAGGGACGATGCCAATGTCTAAAGCTTGGCGTTCAACCTTTTGCTGCTCTAGCTGGGTACAAAGCTGTGCTAAAAATTTTTGCTGCGACCGTAAAGATCTGTATTTTGCCTGCAGGATATACAATGAAAATATCAATAAAATAAGAGAAGCGACAACTAACCCGATTACGAACATACCTTGGCCTCTGCCATACCACGTAAGCTTTTTCTCAAATGACACGATAAAAGATATCAGCGCCATTTGAATTCCATTTAGGCCTAACGATTATTGGTAACTTTCTCTAATTGAATGGAATTTATCCATAAACTCATCACTGGCTAAATCATCGGTCGTCACAGGTAATCCTCGGGCGACAAACACACCGAGACGTTGCTCTAGTTCAGTGCCCGCTCGCAATTCACCAGTATAAAAGGCCGCTGCACGGATAAAGTCGAGATAGGTGACATGATCGGGTAGATAAGGTAAATCAGCCCAACGCTCAACCACTTCCATCACTTCGGTAGAGAAATCCCAACTTTTCAAAACAGCACGACCCAAAGGCCCTTGCATTTTACGTACGAGCGCGCGTAATTGATCAATGCTAGTGAATAAATGGGGATGCGCCTCCGCTTCTGTCAATACAGGTAAGGCGCCAATGTTATGCACGAGTCCAGCTAAGGTTAAGGTATCAAAATTTAACCGACTGGTTGAATGGCGCTTATTGTACATCTGCAGCATGGCACAAGACGCAGCAGTTACATCGATTGAGGTACGCCACACTTCGTCCATGACTTCCCACACCATTTCATTGGTGGAAATGAATAATTGCTCCATCGCCACCGAAGTGGCAATGCTTTTAATCTGGATTAACCCAATACGAGAAACCGCACTGTTGATACTTTCAGCTGGCACGCCTCGGCTATATAGCGCGCTGTTAGCGACCTTAATAATACGCGCAGAAATCGCTGCATCTTGGCCGATCACTTCAGCCACTTGTTTAAGGCTCGCATCGGAGCGTCCAACCACTTCTTGCACCCGCATCGCCACTTCAGGCAAGGTCGGTAGTACTAAGGCATCGTCTTTTAGTTTTTTTAATAAACTGACTAACAGTAGATGTTCGGTAGACATCTTAACTCCCATCAATCTGTAAACATCAACATTGGATTGTTGGAGTATATCAGTTGGCTGTCATTAGATGCGTAGAAAAAACAGCAGACGTTAATAATTTGTATGATTGCGTTATCAATTTTGCCTTACTTATCTGTCTTGATCATCGACCTCAATCATCACTCAAGTTGAAATATTCCGCTCCAGTCGATCTAAGTAAAACTCACTATATTCGTAAAATGTGAAGTACTGCTAAAGTTAACTAAGGCAATTTGCATACCCCTACTTTCATTGTGTAAAATGCCGCCCCCGCGCACCGCGTCATTTATTAACCCATTTGAGAGTGATTATGTTTAAACCTGAGCTGCTGTCTCCAGCTGGAACCTTAAAGAACATGCGCTACGCCTTTGCCTATGGCGCAGATGCAGTGTATGCCGGTCAGCCAAGATATAGTCTAAGGGTACGTAACAATGACTTTAAAATGGAAAACCTTGCCACTGGGATTGAAGAAGCCCATGCACTCGGTAAAAAGCTGTATGTGGTGAGCAATATCGCGCCCCACAATGCCAAGCTAAAAACCTATATCAAGGACATGGAACCCGTTGTGGCGATGAAGCCTGACGCACTGATCATGTCCGATCCAGGTTTAATCATGATGGTGCGTGAAGCGTTTCCTGATCAAGTGGTGCATTTATCCGTGCAAGCGAATGCCATCAACTGGGCCTCGGTAAAGTTTTGGCAAACCCAAGGCATCAAACGCGTGATCCTGTCACGCGAATTGTCCTTAGATGAAATCGAAGAAATTCGTCAGCGCTGCCCAGATATCGAGCTTGAAGTGTTTGTGCATGGCGCCCTGTGTATGGCGTATTCAGGCCGTTGTTTACTCTCGGGTTATATCAACAAACGCGATCCTAACCAAGGCACCTGCACTAATGCTTGTCGCTGGAAATACGATGTACACGAAGCCCAGCAAAATGACAGCGGTGACATCATTGCCATGCCAAATGCGGTGCAAATTGAAACGCCAACGACCTTAGGCGCAGGCGCTCCCACAGATAAAATTTACCTACTACAGGAAGCCAATCGCCCCGGCGAATACATGCCCGCCTTCGAAGATGAGCACGGCACTTATATCATGAACTCTAAAGACTTACGGGCCATTCAGCACGTTGAGCGCCTGACTAAAATGGGCATAGACTCGCTCAAAATTGAAGGCCGCACTAAGTCCTTCTATTACGTTGCCCGTACCGCACAACTTTATCGCCGCGCGATTGAAGATGCTTCATCGGGTAAAGATTTCGACCGCAGCCTAATGAATCAATTAGAAGGCCTAGCCCACCGTGGTTATACCGAAGGCTTTTTACGTCGCCATGTCCATGATGAATACCAAAATTATGACTATGGCTACTCAGTTAGTGACACCCAACAATTTGTAGGTGAACTGACGGGCAAACGTAATCTTGCAGGATTGGCCGAAATTGAAGTAAAAAACAAGTTCTCCGTTGGCGACAGTGTTGAACTGATGACACCGCAAGGCAATATCAGTTTGACGATTGAACAACTCGAAAATCGCAAAGCTGAAGCAGTTGAAGCAGGCTTAGGTTCTGGGCACACTGTGTATCTACCCGTGCCGAAAGAAGTCGATTTGAGTCACGGTATTTTGCTGCGTAACTTGCCCCAAGGTCAGGATACTCGCAACCCACATGAACTAGGTTAAGATCATGGCACTACTGATCGACGATAGCTGCATCAATTGCGACATGTGTGAACCTGAATGTCCTAATCAGGCCATCACTATGGGCGAAGAGATCTATGAAATCGATCCAGACCGTTGCACCGAATGTGTGGGTCACTACGACAAACCGACTTGCGTGTCTGTCTGCCCCATTGATTGCATCGACCCAGATCCAAACCGTGTCGAATCTAACGACGAATTGTTAGTGAAATTTGCCGTGTTAACGCAAAAAGCTTAATCACGTCACCTGACCGAGTGGCTATAATGCCTCTCGGTCAAATCTGCTCTAATACCTGCCATAACCTGCGCAAAACAAGCCGCATAAAAAATCACAATAAAGATGCATTTAACGGTATGAGAAACCTTTAAATCGCTTAAATCCAAGCCTTTATCTCAGCATTAGTCAAAACACTACTTTAGACTGACTTCTTTTCAGCGGTGAATGTCAAAAAAGTAGCAGACGGAATTTATCGCTGCTTCACAGTTTATGATTCGGACTAAATATCGCTTGATAAATCACCACTTTTACAAACTCGGTTGTTTTAATAGACTAATAGTTATTATTTTGACGCTTATTTGTACACCTCACTCTTTAGCTAAGTAAAAAGTCACCCACGGTCAAATTGTAAATCAAGTGTTACATTTCAACCCTATGAATTAGATATACCTTAAGCATCGAACTGGGCAGGTTGAAAATACCTTCTACATTGAATTATGTCTCGAAGTCCGTGGAGACATAAAAAGAAAATGGAGTTCAACATGCATAAGAAACATTTAATTGCAGTCGCGGTCGCAACTGGACTTGCTTACTTCCCTGTTAACGCTAATGAATACCAAGCGAGTATGGTAAGTGTCCCACAATCTAAAGCCATCAAAGATACTTACATTGTTGTATTCAATACCCCAAGCATTCTTAATCTAAGTAATAACAACACCATAGCTGAATTCGCGACGAAACAAGCCGAGAGTTTAGTCAACCAATATGATGTCACTGTGATGAAAAACTTTGGCAATGTGCTCAATGGTGTACTCATCAAGGCCAGCGCCCAACAGATTAAAGCACTGCGTAAAGATCCAAATGTGAAATACATAGAACAAGATCAAATCATGTCAGTAACGCCTATGGTTGAAGCCAATGCCAATCAACCGAGTCCGACCTGGGGCATAGACAGAATCGATCAACGAAACTTGCCATTGGATAGTAACTATCACACGGATTTCGACGGCTCTGGTGTAACCGCCTTTGTGATCGATACTGGCGTGCTTAATACTCACAATGAGTTTGGTGGTCGCGCCAGCAGTGGCTATGATTTTGTGGATAATGATTACGATGCAACTGACTGTAACGGCCATGGTACCCATGTGGCAGGAACCGTTGGCGGCGCTACCTACGGTGTGGCTAAAAACGTCAATCTTGTGGGCGTCAGAGTACTCAACTGTTCAGGTTCAGGCAGTAACTCTGGCGTAATTGCAGGGATAAACTGGGTGAAAAACAATGCTTCCGGCCCCGCAGTCGCAAACATGAGTTTAGGAGGAGGCGCCTCCCAAGCAACTGATGATGCAGTCAATGCCGCAGTTGCCGCAGGGGTCACTTTCGTAGTGGCGGCGGGTAACGACAACAGCAGCGCTTGTAACTACTCACCCGCACGGGCGGTAAATGCCATCACGGTTGGTTCAACCACCAGTAACGATTCCCGCTCGAGTTTTTCTAACTTCGGAACTTGCCTTGATATCTATGCGCCTGGTTCGAGCATTACGTCCGCTTGGTATAACTCGAATTCAGCGACTAATACCATAAGTGGTACCTCAATGGCAGCGCCACATGTGGCAGGCGTTGCCGCATTATACTTAGATGAAAATCCAAATCTCTCTCCCGCACAGGTGACAAACTTACTTACGACGCGCGCCACGTCAAATAAAGTTACAGACGCGAAAACAGGTTCACCCAATAAATTACTCTTTTCACTCGCAGGCGATGATGGTGGCTGTGGCAATAATTGTCCCGTCGATGAAACACCACTGCAAAATAATGTGGGTGTCGCAATCAGTGGTGCCACAGGTTCTGCGACGTATTACTACATCGATGTCCCAGTCAATGCGGCAAGTTTAGGGATCAATCTAGCGGGTGGTTCTGGTGATGCGGATATTTATGTCAGCCAAGGGCAAAAACCGACGACAACAAGCTACCAATGCCGCCCCTATCAAAATGGCAACAACGAGAGCTGTAACTTCACGACACCTACGGCGGGTCGGTGGTATGTGATGGTGCAAGGCTATAATAATTACGCCAATGCCCAACTGACAGCCAGCTATAACCTGAATGGTGGCGGAAGCTGCACCGATGCAAACTGCTTAACCAATGGCGTACCTGTCACGAATTTAAGCGGGGCAACGGCAACAGAGAAACTGTACAAGATAGTGGTTCCAGCCAATAGCCAACTCAACATTGCCACCAGTGGCGGAACTGGAGATGTAGACCTGTATGTTAAAGCAGGCACTCCCCCAACGACCACCAGCTATGATTGCCGTCCCTATAAAAACGGGAACAATGAAAGCTGTTCGATTACCGTGACTCAAGCGGGAACTTACCATGTGATGTTACGCGCTTATTCGAGCTACTCGGGACTACAACTGAGTGCAAGCTACTAACTCATTGACCAAACCATACAATAAAGTTTAAATAAAAATAAGCCCACTAAGATAACAACTTAGCGGGCTTCTTTATGGAATTAGCAGTGTGTAGTCTCACTAAATAACGTTAAAAGCTTGGGGATTTGGCGAGAATAATTGTCGGTTTCGCTTCAATTTGCAGACGCTCAATCACAGCGGCAAGCTTTTCAACACTAAGACGAATTGGGGCTGGCATACTGGCAAATTCGATACTTAACAGCAGGTTTTTCACTTCAAGTCCTAATTCAGTATCACCTTGAATACTCAGCTTACGCTGGAAGAATAGCGTGTCGGGATCTTCCTTCGCCGCCGCCACTAACACTAGCTCAGCAGAGTTGGCACTAAAGGTCACCTGCGCATCGGTGAGCTCTCTGACTTGCCATTTTCCATTAAAACTGACTTCGAAGGCTAAGTTTATATCTTCCACTCGAATCGCGACCCATTTATCCGTCAAAAATCCAAGCTCATCGTCAGCAGCTTGCTCGGCAAGTAAGAGTTCAAGCAATTGGCTGATGGCTTTTGCTTTGAGGCTAAACGGCATCTTAGCAAGGGGAAAGCCAATGGCTTTTGGGGTGAACTCTAAAAGTTGCTGAGCAAATTTTGCGAAAAAAACAGCGGACATAGCGGGAACCCTACAAGAATAAAACATGATATATCCCAGTTTATCGGGATTTTATGATCTTAAACCTGTTTTAAATCAATTCATCGCCATTCAATCTTACCTACACTCAGCGGCTATCATTTTATCGGGAGCATCACTATGGAGCTGTTGTGTCCAGCAGGAAATCTGGCCTCGCTAAAGTCGGCATTACATGCCGGAGCCGACGCTGTGTATCTAGGGTTAAAAGACGACACCAACGCGCGCTCGTTTGCAGGATTAAACTTCACCCCCGCAAAATTGCAAGAAGCCACTGAGCTGACGCAAAAGCACGGCAAAAAAATCTTTTTGACCTTAAATACTTTTCCAAAGCCCGGTGAAGAGCATCGTTGGTATCAGGCTATCGATTTAGCGGCAAAACTGGGTATGGATGCATTAATTGTCGCCGATCTTTCTTTACTCGATTATGCCCATAGGCACTATCCAAACCTGTCACTGCATTTATCGGTGCAGGCCAGTGCAACCAATCTGGGTGCGCTGAGCTTTTATAAGGAAGCCTTTAACATCGCCCGAGTAGTATTGCCACGAGTGTTATCCATGAAACAAGTACGGGATCTTGCTAAAGTCAGCCCAGTGGATTTGGAAGTATTCGCCTTTGGTAGTCTGTGCATTATGGCCGAAGGGCGTTGCCAGCTGTCATCCTATGTAACGGGCCAATCGCCCAACACAGGTGGATCTTGTTCACCAGCAAAACACGTACGCTGGCAAGAAGAAGGACAGAACAGATTAACCCGGCTCAACGATGTGTTAATTGATAAATCAGCCCTCGACGAACAAATGGGTTATCCCGTGGTATGCAAAGGCCGTTACATCACAGCAGATCAAGATTCGCCGCAATATTTACTCGAATCACCAACCAGTTTGAATACCTTAAGCTTACTTCCAGAGCTAGCCAAGGCTGGCATAGTGTCGCTTAAAATCGAAGGACGTCAACGCAGCCCCGCCTATGTTGAACAAGTCACTCGAGTATGGCGTCAAGCCATAGACACCTATCTAAATAATCCAGCGCTTTACTCACAAAGCCAAAATCAACCCCATTGGGAACAAGCCCTAGCGAAAGTATCCGAGGGTCAGATCACTACGCTTGGCGCCTACGAGCGCGATTGGCAATAAAAGGTAAATAGAGAGCAAGATTGACAAAGGACACCTTATGAAGATTTCCCTAGGACCACTGTTGTATTGCTGGCAGAAACAGCAAGTCACTGATTTTTACCAGCAAGTCGCCGCCAGTCAAATTCCCTTAGTGTATTTAGGTGAGGCGGTTTGTAGCCGCAGACGCGAACTCAAGTGGGGCGATTATCTAGAGCTGGCGCAAATGCTCAAGCAGGCGGGTAAAGAAGTCGTGCTTTCAACGCTGGCCTTAATCGAAGCGCCATCTGAATATACTGAGCTCAAACGCCAGGTCGATAACGGTGAATTTATCGTCGAAGCAAACGATATGGCGGCAGTGTATCTTGCTAAAGAGCGTAAGTTACCCTTTGTCTGCGGCGCGAGTATCAATAACTACAATCGCGCTAGTTTAGACATTTTACAGCGGTTTGGAATGCAAAGATTTGTCATGCCAGTGGAGCTATCTAAGGCTTGGTTGCAACAAGTGATTCAAGAACAGCCATCATTTGAGGTGGAAGTGCTCGGCCACGGCTATTTACCACTCGCCCATTCGGCGCGCTGCTTTACCGCTAGACACAAACAGCTCACGAAAGATCATTGCGAAACGGTGTGCCGTGAATACAGTAAAGGACTACTCGCGCAAACCCAAGAGCAGCAGCCTTTACTCAGGCTCAATGGAATTCAAACCCAATCCGCTAGCTGTTTAGATTTACGCAGTGAAATAGCGGCAATGACACAGATGGGGGTCGATGTGTTTCGAGTATCACCCAGTAGTCTTGACTGCATCACTAAAGCCAATGCTTTGGTCGATACGATTCAAGCGACTAAAAATACTCAGGATTTTTCGATGAATAGCAATCTTGGTATAACCCAGTGCAACGGTTATTGGTTTGGTGAAGCGGGCCTTGCTGTGCATGTGAATCCATAGCCTAGAGCTGAAGATAAGTCTAAATTCAAAGATAACTCAGCCAATGATTTTGGGATCTTGGCTGAAGCTTAACTGGCTAAAAAGCAGCACACTTGTCCAGCACAATAAACTTCCCAGTCCAATCCATTCTAGTAGGGCTGGCCACCACAAAGTAGGACGCGGCAGTTGCAATACCATCTCCTGATAAAACGGTCTATCGCCTTCGGTCAAACCTAAATTGAGCTGTGGCGCATACAGAAACGTCAACATGCTACATAAGACTATTAACGCCAACAACCCAGTCCAACGGCCAAAGTTAGACTTGCCGAAACAGACCAAGGCTAAGTAGAAGATCGCACTCAAACTCCCCAGATAGAAAAACCATTTCAGCCCAAGAACATGCAAGTGATACACGTTCACCGGAAATAATCCCACGCTCGCTAAAGCCAGAAAAGTGAGAGCCAAACTGATAAAGAAAGGGTATCCCCAGCAAGAAGTCACCTGCTGCAAAGAAGACAAACAATAGAAAACGAGGCTTAAACTGCCAAAAAACAACCCACCGTTGAGAATGACAGCGAAAGACGAATGACCATAAGTCCCTAATTCACTTAGGGTATGATTCAAAAAATTGAAGCGATGGAATTCAGAATCATCGAACCCCAAAACAGTAATAACAATGCCAATTAAAAGCCCAAAGATCCCCAAAAAACCAAACTTAATGGCCAGTGTTGAGCCGCCTTTAATCGTAACCTTCTGTACTTTTGCGATCATGAATACTAGAGCTGGATGGGAGTAATACTAACTTACATGGAAATGAGAAGATTTAAAGCGGCGGGTATCCGCTTTATGAATAATATTTTTACTTTCATCGTTATTTGCGACTTTTTAGTCAATCACAAAAGCATCAAGATAATGGAGAAGGTCACTTTTAGAGATAGGTCGATTTAAAAGCTTATCGCATAAAAATGTGTCCTAGTGCCCAAGACTCCTTAACATTACCGCGATATGCACAACAGGTTCTCGTCAACGCTATATAGCCAGAGTTATCTCTATTGCACTTTCAAATCGAACAGAAAACCAGCCAACATGGCAGTAGCGCTAAAGTTGCTGATGTTTTTTGTGCAGAAATAACATCTAGATAGTTTCACACACATCAGTAAACAAGTAATTAACCAGTCGTTAACCAACCTAAGGTAATTGATGGTAAAACCATGTTTAATAATGCTTTTATAGTAATACAAGCCAATATAACCACTCTTAATTTATCGACAACTGAAGTAAAATAACTATGCTGTTTTGCTGCTTATATCAAACTAACTAGCGAATCGTTTTACATAGAGAAGCTAAGCGAGTAATCTTCCCCATTCTCGTTTTTGAGTTGAATTTAAATGCACCTTAATTAGCGTCGACAGCTTGTTACGTGCGGCTATTTATTCAAATTTACCATGTACGACTCGTACTTTAAGGTGTACAACATTGGCTACTGAAAATAAAAACCGAAACATTAAGACGATACTCACCTTTATCGTCCCTTCGCTGATTGGTCTGTTGTTATTTATGACCCCTATCAGCTACAACGATGCGATCACAATTCCTATCGCTATCATATCTAAAGCACTGCAAGGCGCATTAAGCGGTGTGCTAACCCTCATAGTGACTATTATTGTTGTGACTACGGCGCTGGCCTCTTTGCTGTCAAAAGTGTTTAAGCCCACATTTGTTAGCCAAAATCACTTCCTTAATGGTTTATTGAATGTCAGCCCTATGTGGTTGACGACTCGGATCTTAGGTGCAGTGTTTATCGTACTGACTTACTTAGGTTTAGGTCCAGAGATCATCAACTCCTCGAGCACTGGCGCATTAGTCTTAAACGACTTATTACCTGTGTTGTTCTCGGTATTTATCTTTGCAGGTATGTTACTGCCGCTGCTGCTGAACTTCGGCCTACTCGAGCTCTTTGGCACACTCTTAACGAAAGTCATGCGTCCCGTGTTCAATCTACCGGGTCGTAGCGCTATCGATTGTATGGCCTCATGGTTAGGTGATGGCAGTGTCGGTATTTTGCTGACCAGCAAACAATACGAAGCCCGTTTTTATACCCAGAGAGAAGCCGCAGTTATTGGTACAACCTTCTCGGCGGTATCGATTACCTTCAGCTTAGTGGTGATCTCACAAGTTAAGTTAGAGCATATGTTTGTGCCCTTTTATTTGACTGTGTGCCTCGCGGGTTTTGCCGCCGCTGTGATTGTGCCTAAGTTGCCACCATTATCGTGGAAGAAAGACAACTACATAGATGACACACCACGCATGCCAGATGATGAGCTGATCCCTGCAGGACATGGCGCCTTATCTTGGGGCTTTGATAAAGCCTTAGAAAAAGCCGCCAGTGCTGGTGGCATAAAAGCGGTCTTAAATGAAGGCATTAAAAACGTTGTCGATATGGTATTTGGCATTATCCCTGTGGTAATGGCCATTGGTACGCTGGCACTGATTATTGCCGAGCACACGCCCATATTTAACTATCTGGGTATGCCGTTTATTCCATTACTCGAATTACTGCATATTCCAGAAGCCACTGAAGCCTCTAAAACAATTGTGGTCGGTTTTGCGGATATGTTTATTCCGTCAATCCTTGCCAGCTCAATTGAATCAGATATGACCCGCTTTGTAATTGCAGCCTTATCTGTGACTCAGTTGATCTATATGAGTGAAGTCGGTGCACTGCTTATCGGCAGTAAAATTCCCGTCAACTTCGTTGAGCTTTTCGTGGTGTTTATTCTACGCACCTTAGTGACACTGCCTGTTATCGCAGGTGTAGCGCATTTATTGTTCTAACATTACGCTAGTTTGGGCCTAACGTAGGTTTTAATGTAAGTCCAACAAGCGTTCCAAAAAAGGGGAGTCAGATTAACTGACTCCCCTTTTTGTACTAACTCATACACGAACTGGCTGATTTGATTATACAGCGTGACTTAATCGTACAATCTCCACTCGACACCACACAACTCACTTTTGGACAAAAGCGTGTCAGGACGTCGACTGTATAAGGTGAATTTCGGATAAAAATTTCTATGGGTTAACGCCGAGTACAACGGCAGTTTGTAAGTTGTAGTTTTGTGGATTACTTTTGCGCAGCAAAACCACAAAGCTGCGGCTTACAAACTGTCCAGTGCACGAAGTGCGCGGGTTGTTACGCATTGTTATGTGCTTTTACTGTACTAGTTCATCACCAGCTACCAACGTGTAGCCATAACTAGTGGCACCAATGACTTTTACACCTTCAATATTTGCGCCATGGAACTCAGCAGATTCAATGGCAGCACCTTCAAATGAGGCGCCACTAAGATTGGCATTCTTAAAATTGGCACACTTAACATTACATTCACGAAAGCTAACGCCACGTAAGCTTGCATTCTCAAAATTGCAGTCAGAAAACCAAGAATGTATTTCAAAAGAAGCCCCATCCAACGTTATTCCTGATAGATCCAACTCAGAGAGATCGCACTCAGGAAAATATCTTTCTCCGTTCGCGTATCGGCTTTCCAATTCTTCTCTACTAGATGGCGCTTGATATTTATCCATTGCTGTTGCTCGCATACATAACGTTTGGTTAAGGGGCCGCGGAACGCGGTCCCGAGTGAGCGAAGCGAGCGACTTGAACCAGTTGTTAGCTTTCTCACTGGAAGTCACCGCGAGCTTTTAAAACACCACTTTGCTTTAGACGAAACAGCTCATCAACATAATTTCCGTATACAGCAATAGCTTTTTTGCCTTCAACTCTGTAGTAAGGTGCAGGAAATGCCTTTGCTATGCGGTCTTTTGCGATATCAGATATGTCGTAAAAAATTGGTTCGTTAAACTCAATTCTTACAGGCTTAATCGGCGTGTTTTTATTGTAGCTGTGCTCATAATCATATGATGCGTAGGTGCCAGCCCACTTGCCACTCTTGTCTTTGTATAGAGGTGAGAACTGATATTTTGAGTGAAAATATTGGCCGTTGTGCATTTCTACGTACAAGAGTACATGTTCATATAAAGAAAATTGTGGGGTGCCGTAGTGATCGTAAGCAGTAAATTCGATGCGATTTCCTTTGTACGTCCCCCTGTACGGTTCCAGTATTTCGTACGTTGCCAAGAATTGGCCGTCTAGGGATATTTCGCCATCCTTCGGAGGTACAGTCTCTAGGCTGATCTTTTTACCAATAAAAACGAAGTACTTACTATTTTCTTGCTCAGAAAAGGCTGGAAAAGAAAGTAATAAAAATATTAGTGTTAATGCTGCTCTCACGGTATTTCCTTGGAAGCTAACATTTTATTAGTGCGCATGCGCGTTTACCTTATTAGACCAGTAAAAACGCGCATCATTAACTGCTTGTATTGCAAAGAACTTATCAGCTTTTTATCTAATACACCATCCGGAAAAACGCGCATGCGCGTTTTCCAAACCTATTAACTAATTTTGGAAAAGTATATGCAAATGATTTTAAAGGGTTTTATAAATTTTAGGCTGGATAAACGCGCAAACTAATGAGTGCAAAAACACTCAAAAGCATCTAAATTTAAATACGACTGTATACCCATACATTGTTAGTCGCTGTGCGGTAGGGCCATACATTAGGTAAATAGATAAGATTTTGTAGGGCAATTCATTCGTCAGTTTGCGACTCACCAAATGAATGCTAGCAAGCTTTGGGGCAGAAGTAAGTTAAACCAACCTATCGGATCTAATTGCATCCTGATGTGAATCTTGCAGGTTCAGTCCAGGCTAATTCACCTTTTGTCATCTGCATGTCATCTAAACTTCATCATTCGGTCAAAGCCCCCCACTAAGCTCATATTCGTTAACAGCCTAATGGGGTGAATACGAGATGACAGGATTTAATTTCAGGAAACTTGAGAGGTCTACGCGGGAAGAGATAAATGACCCCAGCCTTTCCCCTCCCATCTTTAATCGCTCAACACAAACGCCAACATTAGCACCAACATCCTCAAATCAATTCAATTGTGCCGCTATTACCCCATCCGCATTAACTTCAGACCAGACGGCATCACCCCAGACAGCAAGCATCACAGTTAACGCCCTCTGGTTGTCAGATATCCATTTAGGCTGTAAGGATTGCAAGGCTGACTACCTGCTCAGCTTGCTTGAAACCGTGCGTTGTCAGCACTTGTATCTGGTCGGTGACATAGTCGATTTATGGGCGTTGAAACGTAAGCTGCACTGGCCCGATAGCCACAATAAAGTACTGCAAAAATTCATTGAACTGGCACAAAACGGCATCCAAGTGATTTATCTGCCGGGCAACCACGACGAACTGATTAAACCCTACGCCGAGCTAAGCCTGTGGAATATTAAAATTGCCCGCCAACATATTCACCACGGAATTGGCGGCCATAAACTCTTGATGCTCCACGGGGATCAGTTTGATGCCGATGTGTGTGTCGGCCGTTTCTACGCCATATTGGGCGACCATTTATATGACCTATTATTGTTCCTCAATCGCAATCTCCATAGCTTGCGGGAACGCTTAGGTTACCCCTATTGGTCACTGGCAAGTTATATCAAGTCCAAAGTGGGCAAGGCTCAAGCCGCTATTGGACATTACCGTCAAGCGGTACTCAACTATGCCCAGCACTTTGATGTTGACGGTGTGATCTGCGGTCATATCCATCAGCCCGAACTCTCGACTCACCCCAGAGCAGCCCAATATTACTCACCACTCAGTCCCCTTGAAAAGAGGCAGATCATCTACGCCAACGACGGTGACTGGGTCGAAAACTGCAGTTTAATCACAGAAACCTTAAGCGGCGAATTACAACTTTGCCGCTGGAACGAGCAAACGCTCAAGCTCGATATTCTCAACAGTATAGCGCTGGTACAACAGCCGCCTGAGACGCACAAAGACAAGCAACAAAAAACGGCAGCGCAGCAAATGCCAAACATAAATACCGGCGAAACTCGCCCAAGGGATGTTGCCTAACACTATGAATCAATTACATAACGCTATGGAATACAATGAAAAAACGCTAAACAGCAACCTTAGCCACAAAAAGCATGCTGTGCCGTTTAAGGCGAATAACATGATTTTTACCGTTGATAATGTGGTTGAACAAAATCTACCAGCGATCAATGACAAACCTTGGCTCGCTAAACCTGCCAAGGCCATGCTGCGTTACCTACTCAATGAAAAACAGTGCAACGATATCGCCAATCAATATACCTATTTACAGGGCGTAGACTTTGTCGAACAAATGCTAGCGAGTTTTGACTTTAGCTTTACCGTGCCCGCCAACGAGATAGAAAACATTCCCTGTGAAGGGCGAGTGGTCATATTCGCGAACCACCCAATAGGTTCACTCGATGCATTAGCGCTCATCAAACTCATCAGTGAAGTTCGCCCTGATATTAAAGTCGTCGCGAATGAACTCTTGATGGCGCTGGAGCCGCTGCACTCAATTCTACTGCCAGTGCGCAATATGACTGGTGGCACACCGAAACAACATTTAGAAAAAATCCACCAGCACCTGCGTAACGAAGGCGCAGTGCTGATTTTTCCGTCGGGCGAAGTCTCGCGTCTGCGTCCTAACGGCGTGCGTGATACCCAATGGCACTCAGGCTTTTTAAAGATGGCAATTTCCTGCAATGCGCCCCTACTGCCAATATTTTTAGATGCCAAAAACTCTGCCACTTTCTACGGCGCATCTATGATTTACAAGCCACTCGCGACACTGCTGCTAGTGAAGGAAATGTTCAAGCAGGCTAAACGTAATATGCCGATCCGCATTGGCGAGCTCATTCCCAATGAAGCCGTACGCTCAATGGACTTTCCACTCAAGACCAAGATAAAACTGCTTAAAAATCACTTGTATCGTATTGGCAAAGATAAAGATCCACTGTTTATCACCCAGAGCGCTATCGCCCACCCAGAATCGCGCCGTGAACTGCAAGCGGCACTGCAACAATGTGAACTTCTAGGGGAAACGCAAGATAACAAGTTGATTTATCTGTACCAACACCACGACAGTAATCCCATCATGCGGGAAATCGGCCGCCTGAGGGAAATCGCCTTTCGCGCCGTAGGCGAAGGTTCGGGCAAGCGCCGCGATATCGATAAATACGATTCCTACTACCAACACTTAGTGTTGTGGGATAAAGAGCAGTTTGAAATTATCGGCGCCTATCGTTTTGCCAGTGGTGAGCAAGTCTTAGCAAAATATGGCGACAACGCACTCTACAGCCAATCCCTATTCCAATACGCCGACAGCTTTTTGCCCTTTGTGAAGCAAGGGTTAGAACTCGGTCGCAGCTTTGTGCAGCCTAAATATTGGGGTAAACGCAGTTTAGATTATCTGTGGTTTGGCATTGGGGCTTATCTCGCCAAGCATCCTGAATATCGTTATCTATTTGGCCCAGTGTCCATCAGTAATCAACTGCCTGGAAGTGCTAGGGAAATGCTAGTGCACTTCTATGCGCGGGAATTTGCACCTGCACAGCAGATGGCAGTTTCCATGTCGCCCTTTGGCTTATCTAAATCCCAAAAAGCTAAGTTAGATGACTTGTATTTCTCCGAGGATTATCAGAGTAACTTTAAGCAACTCAAACAAGTGCTCGCGAGTATGGGGGCGGCCGTACCTACGCTCTACAAACAATATGGTGAACTGTGTAAAGCGGATGGGGTTAAGTTTCTCGCCTTTGGTATCGACGCCGACTTTGGCGATTGTATCGATGGCTTAGTGCTGGTGGACACCCACAAACTGAAAGGCAAAAAGTATCAACGCTACATAGGCGCACACTTGCCCGAATCGGAGCGGATGCCAATCACAGCGGATGATGAGCCAGAGGTCCAAGATCTTTGAGTTAAAACTTTGTAATGGGTGTTGGCTAAACTTGCACCACTCTGTTATAAGTAACTGTAATGCAGCGCATTAACAGAGCGCATCCTAGGATGCGCAAGCATAACAGGGGATCATCATGCCGATCATTATCGCCGATATTATGAGTACCCGAGTCGTCACGGTTGAAATGGACGATCGATTAACTGTGGCGAAGGAAATCTTCGACCAAGCGAGCTTTCATCACTTGTTGGTCGTCGATGAGTACCAACTTGAAGGCGTGTTATCGGAGCGGGATCTATTGCGCGCGATTAGCCCGAACTTGGGCAGTAGCGCGGAAACCGCAAGAGACTTAGAAACCCTACAAAAACGTGTACATCAAGTGATGACGCGTAATCCGGTTACCGTCGCACCTCACATCAATTTAGACACGGCCACCCGCATGTTATTAGATAACAATATAGGCTGCTTACCCGTGTTAGAGGACGGTAAATTGGTTGGAATTGTTACTTGGAAAGACTTATTACGTGCCTATTGTGAGTACAGAGCACAAAATCAAAGCGAGTGCTAATCCTAAGACTGCACTCGCTTCTGTTCTCAATAACTAAGTTCAAATCACTCAGTTTGCCTAACTTAAATCGCCCAACCACCCATATAAAACACCACTAAACCTAAGGTGATGGCAAGCACGCCTAACTTCAGTTTACGCCATTCGCCACTGCAAATACGGCCTACCACCAGTGTCACAAAACCCAGCATAATACCGGTAACGATATTACAGCTTAAGATGATAAACACAGCGCAGGTTAAGCCCGACATGGCATCAACTTTATCGTCAAAGTCGAGTTTCGCCACATTACTCAGCATCAACAAACCCACATACATCAAAGCAGGCGCTGTCGCATAGGCTGGCACTAAATAGCTTAATGGCGCTAAAAACATCATCAATAAAAACAGTACGCCAACTATGGTAGCCGTTAAACCTGTCTTACCGCCCGCTGCAGTACCCGCCGCCGACTCGATATACACAGCCGCTGGTGCACCGCCGACTAAACCTGCCACCATACTGCTGACTGAGTCTGAGGTTAAGGCTTTACCACCGCCGACAATATTGTCGTCTTTATCGAGTAAATTTGCTTGCCCAGCCACCGCACGAATAGTGCCGGTCGCATCGAAAATCGCCGTCATCACTAACGCTAATACGATAGGCAATACCACAGGATTAAAGGCACCCATAATATCGAGCTGTCCAATCAGTGAATGCTCTGAGGTAAAATCAGGTAAAGCGAACAAACCTTGGTATTTAACGCTCGGATCGAACACTAAACCAAATACCGATAGCGCGATAATCACCAACAAAATACCACCAGGTACACCCCGGCGCTCTAAACCAATTGTCGCCGCTAAACCTATAACGGTAGCGATAACAGGTAAGCTGTTAATGTCACCTAACTTCACCGGTAAGCCTGCGCTATTGGCCACAATCAACTGCACACTGTTAGTCGCAATCAAAAGTAAAAACAAGCCGATACCTATGCCTGTACCGTGGGCTATGCCCTTTGGTAAATTCGCAAGCACCCACTGGCGAATACCTGTCACACTCACAAGCGTGAACGTCACGCCCATTAGGAAAATCGCGCCTAAGGTGACTGGAATCGACATTCCCTGACCTAGGACTAAGCTAAACGCAGTAAAGGCCGTGAGCGAAATCGCGCAGCCAATCGCCATAGGTAAGTTAGCCCATAAACCCATGAGCAAAGAACCAAATGAAGCAATTAAACAGGTGGCGATAAACACGGCGCCGGGATCAAATCCCGCTTGGCCTAACATGTTAGGCACCACAATCACTGAGTAGACCATGGCGAGGAAGGTTGTGAATCCCGCAATCACTTCTTGGCGAACTGTGCTACCACGTTGTTGAATAGAAAAATAACGGTCCAGAAACGAACCAGAGGATACGGCTGTTGAACTCAATTGCTCAGACATAATATTGTTATACCTTGTGATCTCTTAAAATGGGGTCGGTACCAATTACCCTAAAACGCAATTGGCGACGCTGGCTGCGGCAGATTAGAGCCCCAAATCCATCAGACTTGGGTGAGAGATCCACATCATTTTCCTACTGTGGGAAAAATCCATGATCTGCAAGCAGTGATGCCTCGCGATGATTAAAAAGCCATTAACCATGTAGACGCAGCCGTTGTTGGCCGCGGATGATACTGGAATATCCCAAAGATAGCTAAGACATCGCCTACACTTCGATAAAAAATTAGCGGCAAAAACTGAAATCTGTTGTTTAAAAAAACGCCTAAACTTATGTAATAACTGCTACTTAATATCACATTAATCACGATAAGAGTCTGCCAGTGCCGCGTAAACGTACGCTAACTTCCCCCCTCCTTCATCTCCCAATATTAGAATATGGCAAGTCAACCAAACCTTGATACTTAGTGTATTGATACTTGGTGTATTAATGTTACAGGGGTTGTTGTACAAGGAGCCACACTTACGCTTTATGTAACGAACACCTCGTCATTCACACCGCCTGCGTGAATATGCGATCTTGGTAGCTTTATTGAACAAAAAATTACTCTGCTTTTACAGTCACATCAATATGACTTATGCTTAGAGGCACTGATGGGACTACACTTAGCTGACTATGAAAGAAAAAGGATTGGGTATGGACGAAAGGCGTAAGTTTTCGCGGATTCTATTTGCCACGAGCGCACATCTACAACAAGGTGGTGCACAGTGGGAGACGACCATTCTCGATTTGAGTCTAAATGGCGCCTTGGTTGAAGAACCGCAAAATTTTATTAATTCGGGTGATGCTATTACCCTCAGTTTTGCCTTACCAGAATCTGACATTGAGATCCGTATGGAAACTGAGTTGGTCCATCAAAAAAATGCCCAATTAGGTTTGAAGTGTAACTTTATCGATGTTGATAGTATCAGCCACCTAAAACGTATGGTGGAACTGAACCTAGGTGATGCTTCTTTGCTGAATCGTGAACTCATGTTGTTTATCGAAAAACACAATATCACAGATTAAGACACTCGCTCACAAATACAAACAGCGCCTAATGGCGCTGTTTTGCTTGCTGGTGTTAATCTCACTCGCGAGCATTTGATGCTAAATCGCTTCTAGCGCTTCGGATAACTTAGAAACACCCACCACTTCCATCCCAGCTGGAGGCTTTTTCGGCACATTGGCCTTGGGCACGATTGCTCGCTTAAAACCATGCTTAGCGGCTTCGATTAATCGCTCTTGCCCATTGGGCACAGGACGAATTTCGCCGGACAGCCCGACCTCACCAAAGGCAACTAAATCGCTAGGTAAAATATCACCGCGAAAACTCGATACCATAGCAAGCAGCAAGGTTAAGTCGGCACTGGTTTCAGTCACTTTCACGCCACCCACCACGTTAACAAACACGTCCTGATCCGACATCTGCAAACCACCATGGCGGTGCATTACGGCAAGCAACATGGCCAAACGGTTTGCATCCATACCCACAGCCACGCGGCGCGGGTTAGCCATGGCCGAGTTATCCACCAATACTTGCAGTTCCACCAGTAGCGGCCGCGTGCCTTCCCAAACCACCATAACAAGCGAGCCAGATGATTCTTCTTCACCACGAGAGAGGAAGATTGCCGAAGGATTGGCGACTTCCTTTAAGCCGCGCTCTGTCATGGCAAATACGCCTAATTCATTGATCGCGCCAAAACGATTTTTATGGGAGCGCAAGGTGCGGTAACGACTATCGCTATCCCCTTCGAACATCACAGAGCAGTCGATACAATGTTCCAATACCTTGGGCCCAGCCAAACTGCCATCTTTGGTCACATGGCCGACCATAATCACGGCAATGCCATTTTCTTTCGCAAAACGGGTTAAGTAAGAAGCGGATTCACGCACCTGCGACACACTGCCAGGGCTCGATGCCACATCACTCATGTGCATCACTTGAATCGAGTCAACGACGATGACTTTAGGCAATTCTTTAAGGGCAACTTCACAAATTTGCTCGACGCTGGTTTCAGACAACATCCGCAATTTATTGGTTGGTAAACCAAGGCGATGGGCGCGCATCGCTACCTGCTGCAACGATTCTTCACCCGTGACATACAGTGCAGGCATTTGCTCGGCCAGATGACACAGAGTTTGCAATAAAAGCGTACTCTTACCTGCGCCTGGATGTCCGCCTATCAAAATGGCAGAACCTGGTACAATCCCACCACCGAGCACTCGATCTAATTCGCCAAAATGACTCAAGATCCGCGGTAATGCATTAAGATCGATTTGATCTAATGTCTTCACTTCATTGCTGCTTGCTCCGGCATAACCGACAAACTTAGTGCTGCGCCCAGGCGACACTGCACCGAGCCTCACCTCAGTGATCGTATTCCATTCTTGACAAGCGCTACACTGCCCTTGCCAACGGGGAAAGTCTTGTCCACACTCATTACATACGTACGCCGTTTTATTCTTTGCCATAACTCATTAAAATCTGTATAAAATCAATTTAAGTAACTGCGAATACTGCCGACATAAGACTAACAGCCCAATACAAAATAAGCATTAAAAAGAACCCTACATGAGTCTAGATAACCATAGTGCACTCATCGAACAGCTCAAGCCATTGCTCATGGAACCTAACTTCCAAGAGATTTTCCAGCAGCTGACGATAGATGAAACCAATTCGACCCGTTTTCTAGTGAAAATGGAACTCAGTCGTTTGGCTTCACCATGCACGCGAATTATCGATCTCAGGGATAAATCTGAGCTTCCTTGTGTTGAAGTGATGTTAGGTCAACAGCGACATTTTTTAGATGAACCCGCCAAAAACAGTATGCATGAGGCCATGTCACTGTTTCGCAACCAATATACCTTGGGAGTATACGAGTATGTGCTCAATGCTCACCAGCAACGTCGGTTAAAGTTGCGCCAAAGTGTCACGCAGGTAGAGGCCGCAGAATCAGAGCCTTTTATGGTGCCCGGCGTGGTATTAGGCAGTTATTTCAACCGCACAGAAGAGCGGATGAATTACAGTATTCGCATCGCAGCATCGCAAACCGGCCGTGGTGAAGTACAAGGGATAACTGCAGATTTATCCGTAGGTGGTGCCCGTATTCGCCTTGTAGCTAACCATCCCTTCGATCTCGACCATCCTCTAAAAATAAAGTTACTGGAACTCAGTGAAGAGTTTTACTATCCCGATCTCCAGCTCGGTGTTGACTATGAGGTTGTCGATAGCCAAACCAATGGTGAATATATTTGGTTAAGACTCAAGCGTATTGGGGGCAGCGAAGCCTTAAGTGAAATGCTTGGCAATTTAATCCGCGGCTACAAACTGCGTTACAAAGTAGATGTGAATGATGTGATAGTCACAGCAACAGGGCTTGGATTTGAGCGTCATTATTTACCCCATTTGCCGCACTTACCTTTATATTTCAATACTCAAACTCAAGGTTTGAGCCACATGCTACTCAGCCGAGATAACCAGCAGATAGTGCATTATTTTCAAGATGAAAATGATGTGAGCCAGTTACCAGCTATGCTGACACCAAGCCGTTTATCTGAGCTACTTAATCATCCTGAAAATCCCGACCATGGGCTATTTTTTAGCTTTACCTATAATGCCCAAGGTTGCTTATATTTTTACTCTGCCACCTTAGCAGAGCTTAAAGCTAAGGGCATGATGCCTTTATTTTTAGGCTTTGCATCGACCAAGCCCAGCTGGCGGATCTTCAAAGTCACCCAAGATAAAATTTATCATGATAAGGGTTATCGACGTGCGACCCTCCCAGGAGATGAAGCAAAATTTAGCCCATTGGTCGAACAACAATTATCACAATTTAGTCATTTGCTTCAGCTCATCGAAATCAGCAACGAAGATACCAGAGGCCATTACAAAGCTTGGCAAGACGATAGCAATGCCAACGCCCTAAAAACCTTTGGTCAACAAAGACTGACCACCAATCAAATTAAGTTAGTTTCCATGCAGTTTAGCGAGCGACGCCAAGAAGCGCGTTTCGCCTTTAAAACCTTAGTCAATGTGACTCAAGACAAGCACAAAGCCACGGGCATTACTTTAGATATTTCAAGCCGAGGCATGCAATTAACCTTGGATAATCCTGCAGATTTTTCATCAAATAAACCACTACTGTTAAGCTTCCCAAAGCTCCAAACCATTGCAGGCAAGACACAGCTAGATAACCTCCCCTATCGCTTAGTAAGAGTCCGTAAGAATGGCGTGACGCTGCATTTAACCGCAGTAATGGGTCATTCTCCCCATGTGGGAGTGGAGTTTTTAAATAAACTCATCGCTCATAATAAGGAAAAGTTAGAACAACTAACCGAAAACAATAGTGAGGCTAATGAACTAGCCGATGGTTTAAAAAATTTATTATTACGTGATTTGCATTCTGTGCCCTATTTTGTTGAAAAAACAACAAAAGCAGCTCAAGTCGCGTGTTTAGGCGTCGGCACGCGGCAAGATGAGGTCAGCGATATTTTTGCTGCGGGAACCTCAGATACCCTGCAATATAACTTAGCACCGCTACTAAAAGACGGATTCTTTAAACGGGATATTCTCGAACCTATCCGTCAGATGAAACCACAACAAGACATGGATTTCATTGAAGTGTTTGTCCAAGTAACTCGACAATCTCGCGGAAAAATTCATCTGAAGTGTATGCGAACGACAGAAATCGGTAACGCTCAAGCGCAGTTAGCCTTTATCAATCAAAGTAACATTACTGGCCGTTTTATTGCTCTACGCATTTACCGTGGCGCGACAGAGAAGCCAGACATGAGTTATCTGCGCCGCGAGTTGGAATACATTCATATTCATGCAAACCACAAAGCCAAACAGTTAGAAGAACAGTTATGGCGAGTGATTGGCGTCGGTGAACTCTTGGATATCACCCAAGAGGTTGAATTAAGATACCCAGTGCTCCACAAAAAACAGTCTTAACCATTTAACACCGCCAAATCAAAACTTAAATACCAATCACTAATTTTGGGGAAATGATCGCTGGTGGCATCTAAATGCGTCAGCATATCAGCATGACCATAGTCATGCTTAAAGCCATTCTCTTTAGAAAGAAGCGTTGATTTAACTCGTTTAAAGCCGCACTCTGCGACCATATCCGCCACATCTTCGGGATGCCCCAGCACAGTATCGTTCTGCCCTGAGATAAACCAAGCCGGTGGCCAATGAGCGCGCTTTGCCGCTTTCGCATAATCAAATCCATCGTCGTGATCGATCCAATCACCCTGCACCCAATCGATACTTTGAACTAACGAGGCGCGGCTCTCATTATCCATACCGATGCGCAGCTTATCGGCAGCAAGGTAACCTTGGCCCATCGCTAAGCCTGGCGCTAGACGGTTCCAAAAGACATCGACCATCAACCACTTTTTGAAGGACTTAACCCGAATCGTCCGCTTGCTACCGAAGGTAAGCAGTGAACGAACGCTTTGTTGTAACTCAGGATAACGGGCCAGACTGCTCGCCATTAACACCCCGCCCCATGAATGGGCGCACCAATGCACCTGCGAAGGCGACACGGCTTTGCGATCATCTTGAGCCGCTTGTTCTTGACAGGCTTTTTGATGTAAATCGAGAATGGCCTGCTGCACTAAAGGTAATTGCTCGCGGATCACTTCACCTTGCCCTAAGGTAAAATCACGATCAATTTTCGGCAAACTGAGCCCTCTGCCAGCAGTATCCAGTACATACACCACAAATCCCGCCTTAGCCAAAAAACAACCTAGGCCACGGCCACTTTGGCTATAGAACACCCGACCGTTAGACATGGCGCCATGGAGCATGAGAATAGGCGTTTTAGAAAAATCAGGCACCGACGGTAATAACTGCCGTAGATGCAGCTGTCCATCGCGGTACGGCAGGTAGATTGAGGACTGTGAAATGGGTGATGTTGAGCCTTGGGCGAGCTGAGTCAAAATAAGTCACTGGTAGTTTGTCAATCTCCCTAAACTACCAGCTCATCAATAAAAGACAAGAGTCATTACTCTAACTCAGTCCTTACTTAGGCTTTCATCTCGACTTATATTTCAAGTAAGTGAATAACCTAGATTTGCAACAGATAAGGTAAAACCCGCAGGTCGAGGTGGCGAATATTCGCATCCGCCGCCGCTACCAGCTTAGGTTTGGCATGGAAAGCGATACCAAAATCCGCCGCCATCACCATAGGGATATCATTCGCGCCATCGCCGATAGCGACTCTTTGACCTTTTTGAATGTCCCACTGCTCACTGCAACGCTCAACCACAACCGCCTTAAACTGCGCATCCACCACTTTACCCGTCACTTCACCCGCGAGTTTGCCGTCAGTGATGACTAACTCATTAGCAAAGGCCGCATCTAGGCTTAGCAGCTGCTTTAAATGGCCCACAAAAGGGGTAAAACCGCCGGATGCAACCACTAAGCGCCAGCCATGGGATTTAAGCTCCAAAAGCATGGGCTCAAGCCCTGGCATTAAAGGCAAGTTATCGCACAAAGTTGTAATAATACTGGCATCGGCGCCCTTAAGCTGTGCCACGCGCTGACGTAGACTCTGTTCAAAATCCAGCTCGCCTTGCATAGCACGTTCAGTAATCGCCGCCACGCGCTCGCCAACGCCCGCCATGGCCGCTAATTCATCAATACATTCAATCTGAATCGCCGTGGAATCCATGTCCATCACTAATAAGCCGGGATGATTCAAGCGAGGCAAATCAAAATTGATGACATGCAGTTCAGCCAAAGACTGAGGGAATGCCGCTAACTGTGCCTGAGAAGGCATATTCACCAGCGCCAACTCGATGCAATGTAAACCAACTTGGCGTTCGATATGGGCAATACCGATAACATCAGACTGAGACAACTGCGCAATCCAGGCCGATATCCCTGCCTGCGCTAACGTATCTTGATAGATCACACGCAAACGCGAAACACCAGCGGGGTTTGCTGACTCTTGATAACGTTCAAACACTTGCCCTTGGCGTTCAAACCTTGGGGAATGGTCAGAGACTAACCACAAAAAAAGCGCATCTTGGTTCAAGCTTTCCATCGGACTTAAATTCTCCAACTATCGGGCTCACTCAGAATCAATTATGATTAGGCAAGCGCTCTACATTTTAAGGGTCAAAGTGTTATATCTTAAAGGGCTAAAGAAAAGCCATAAAATCAGTCGACTGATCCAAATTGCCGCCGCCTTCGCCTTGATATTCGGCTTAGTACAATTGTGGCAGACAAGCCTACTACAAGGTCAGCTGCTTCTAAAGTCCCAAACTCAAAAGATGGCCAGATTACTGGTACAGCAAACCGCTTATGGTGCCGCGCCCGCGCTACAACTGCAAAATTACGAACAGTTGCAATGGCTCGCCAGCGCTTTAGTAGAAGATCCTAAGGTAATGTCCGCCGCCATCTTCAGTGACCAAGGCATGCGGCTATCCTTCGCTCAAAGCATCACTAAGGATGTAGTTGATCCTGACTCGGAAGAAATGAATTTGCTGCTAAGCAAATATCCTCCCTATGTAGAGCCCGTGATCCAAGAAGGGAAAAATCTAGGTTATGTCGAAGTCAGGCTTGATACCAAGTTATTTTTCAACGAAATCAAAGAAGCCCATAATTTAAACATGGAACAACAACAAATCATGCTGCTGGTTGCAGGCTTGATTGGTATGTTGCTTTCGCGCTCTTTGTCTTTCAAACGCGCCGATTTTGACCGCCGCCGTTTTCGGGTTAAATTGCGTCAATCGCCGAAAAAATCTAAGAAAAAATCCTCAGCTGAAGAGCCATCTGAAAGTGCGAGTGATGGATCAGCGCAAGTGCTAACCGAAGATCAACCTGTGTCGACCACTGATCATCCACAAGAGAAAGCGGCTAAATCCACTAAGGCGCCAAAAGCCGTAACAGAGACAAATGTCGATAAGCTCACTCAGACCAGCGTGCAAACTAAGACCGAAAAAACGTCAGAAAAATCATTGGAGTTACAGGATAATACAGCAGTTAAAAACGCGACAAACGATGCGGAACAAGCGGCACCTGTAAAGGTTAAACCTAAGGTTAAAAGTGTCCGTCAGGTAAAACACGCGGCTAAAGCAACAGCCGTTACGGCCGAAACCTCGACGCCAAAAACGCCCAGCGAGCCAAGCGATCTCGACACTGATTCAACCGGTTAATAGTTATCCCAATAGATAGGGTAAATCACTAATCTATTGATAGCTTCGCTATAAATACTAAGCCATAAACAACCAATTTCTAATAACCAATCCATAAATAACAAGGTCGAATAGAAAAGCAGCTAAGAATTGGCATAAAAAAGGGTCCGCAATGCGAACCCTCTTTTCAGTAGCACACTCTTACACAGTTACAGTGTAATCGCCGCTTCTAATGTCATGATGATCATGTCATTGAATGTGGTTTGACGTTCTTCTGCAGAAGTCTTTTCACCGGTGCGGATATGATCAGATACAGTCACAACACACAGGGCACGTGCACCAAACTCATGGGCAACACCGTACAGACCAGCCGCTTCCATTTCAACGCCTAACACGCCCATCTTCTCCATCACATCGAACATTTGTGGATCAGGAGTGTAGAACAGGTCCGCAGAGAAAATGTTACCTACGCGGATTTTAGTGCCACGAACTTTCGCAGATTCGATAACCGCATTCATCAGCTCATAGTTAGCGATAGCGGCAAAATCTTGGCCTTTAAAACGTAAACGGTTAACCGCTGAGTCAGTACATGCACCCATACCGATGATCACGTCACGTACTTTAACGTCAGTGCTGATCGCACCACAAGTACCCACACGGATCAGGTTCTTAACGCCGTAATCACGAATTAATTCAGTTGCATAGATAGAGCATGAAGGAATACCCATGCCAGAACCCATTACTGAAATACGCTTACCTTTGTAAGTACCAGTAAAACCTAGCATGTTTCGAACATCAGTCACTTGCTCAACATTTTCTAAGAATGTTTCAGCAATATATTTTGCACGTAATGGATCGCCTGGAAACAGCATTGTCTCAGCGAATGCGCCCTCTACAGCATTAATGTGTGGTGTTGCCATCGAAATAACCCCTGTTTATTTTATTAAGACTTAAGTCTTTGTTTACTGACGGCAAATGTCAGCCGCCAAATCGAAATAAATGCTAATTTGCCTAAAGGAACGATTCGCCATAGGCCATAGGTTCAAGCTTAAAGTGGCTCGCAATAGATTGGCCGATATCAGCAAAGCTATTACGACGACCCAGCGATCCCGCTTTCAATCCAGCGCCAAAGACTAATACTGGCACATATTCACGGGTATGATCCGTGCCTTGCCATGTTGGATCGCAACCGTGATCCGCCGTTAAAATCAGCAGATCATTTTCACCTAGTAATGCGAGCATTTCAGGCAAACGGGCATCGAAATATTCCAGCCCTTTGGCATAGCCAGCAACATCACGGCGATGACCGTAGTGAGAGTCGAAATCAACGAAGTTAGTAAACACTATAGTGTTATCACCCGCAGATTTCACTTCGGCTAAGGTCGCATCGAAAAGTGCTTCTAAGCCGTTCGCCTTCACTTTTTTAGTGATACCACAGTAAGCATAAATGTCGGCAATCTTGCCTACACTCACCACTTCACCGCCAGCCTCTTTCAGCTTATCGAGTACAGTTTTTGCAGGTGGCGTGAGCGAATAATCCTTACGATTGCCGGTACGGGCAAAATCACTTGGACCAGTACCATCAAATGGACGGGCAATGACGCGACCTATGTTGTAAGGCTCTAACTCTTCACGGGTTATTTCGCAAAGACGATAGAGATTTTCTAAACCAAACGTTTCTTCATGGCAAGCGATTTGGAATACTGAATCAGCAGAGGTGTAGAAAATAGGCTTGCCAGAGCGCATGTGCTCTTCGCCTAACTCTTCTAAAATGGTTGTACCTGAGGCATGGCAATTACCTAAGAATCCATCCAGACCTGCACGGGCTAAGATCTTATCCGTCAGTTCTTTAGGGAAAGAATTTTGGTGCTCGCTGAAATAACCCCACTCGAATAGTACGGGCACGCCCGCCATCTCCCAGTGACCGCTCGGCGTATCTTTACCCGAACTTAACTCTTGTGCATGACCATAAGCACCAATCAGCTCAACATTATCGCCAAAACCGGGTGCAAAGGCACCAGTACTTTCCATCGCTGCATGGCCTAAACCTAAGCGCGCTAAGTTAGGTAATTTCAGCGGGCCTTCACGGCCAATATCGGCTTTGCCTTCGGCGCATGCTTTAGCAATATGACCAAAGGTATCGGAACCGACATCACCAAAGCTTGCTGCATCAGCAGAAGCACCGACTCCAAAGGAGTCCAACATCATAATAATGGTACGTTTCATAATTCTTCCTTAAAGATCTGATGCACGAATATAGGCATAGATCTCAGGTGTTTTTTCTGGTGCGGTTTCACCAATGTGAATCGCTTTTTTCACCGCAAGTTCAGCTTCCGCGAAGGCGGCTTCAGACTGTGCATGGATAACGGCAATCGGCGTAGATGAATCCACTTTATCGCCTAGGGCACACACTTGGGTTAAGCCAACACTATAGTCTAGTGCATCACCGGGCTTACGGCGGCCGCCACCTAAGGTCACAACCGCTAAACCTAATTCACGGGTATCCATGCTATAGGCATAACCTTGCATATCGGCAAAAACTGGACGAATAATTTGTGATTGCGGTAGGTATTTACTGTAGTTTTCAACAAAATCGACTGGGCCACCAAGACCCGACACCATCTTGCCAAAGAGTTCTGCAGCGCGACCATTATCGAGCACACGATTCAGTTTAGCGCGAGCGTCGGCTTCATTGCTTGCAAGACCGCCCAGAAGCAACATCTCAGCGCAAAGACCCATAGTGACTTCATATAAACGCGGGTTACGGTAAGCACCCGTTAAAAAGTCGATGGCTTCTTTCACTTCAACTGCGTTACCGGCGCAAGATGCAAGCACTTGATTCATATCGGTAAGCAAAGCTGTCGTTTTAGTGCCCGCGCCATTAGCAACAGCTGCAATACTGCGAGCTAATTCTTCCGATGCTTCATAGGTTGGCATGAAAGCACCGCTACCGACTTTCACGTCCATCGCCAACGCATCTAAATTACAGGCTAATTTCTTAGACAGAATTGACGCTGTGATGAGGGAAATAGATTCAACGGTGGCGGTATTATCGCGGATAGAATAGAAACGTTTGTCGGCAGGAACGAGATCGCCTGTTTGACCAATAATCGCCACACCGACTTCTTTAACCACTTTGCGGAACAATTCACTTGATGGCTCAGTTTGATAACCCGGAATGGCATCAAACTTATCGAGCGTGCCGCCCGTATGACCTAGGCCACGCCCAGAAATCATAGGCACATAACCACCACAAGCCGCAGCCATAGGACCAAGCATGAGACTAATCACATCGCCCACACCGCCAGTGCTGTGTTTGTCGATAACAGGGCCATTGAGTCCCAATGACTGCCAATTAAGTACAGTGCCAGAATCACGCATCGCTGTCGTTAAAGCGATTCTTTCATCCATATTCATGTCATTAAAGTACACAGCCATGCCTAATGCGGCAATCTGACCTTCGGACACTGCGTTAGTAGTGATACCTTGAACAAAAAACTGTATTTCTGCGGAACTTAGCGCTAAACCATTACGTTTTTTACGAATAATCTCTTGAGCTAGAAACATGATACTGCCTCCAAGATAGGCACTAACAACCTTGTAGCTAGTGCTTATCTTTGCAATGAAACATCAAAACTGTAGCAATATTACAAGTTCATACTATCGAAGTTTTGAGTTTGCCAAATAGATTTAGGTCACACTTAATTAGGCTCGCTATACGCTGATAGTATTAATCAGCGATAGTTTGCAATTAATAGCCTTGAGTCGGCTTAGGCGCATCAGCTAATTCTAGTGTGTGTAACAAGCTGTTTAGTAAACTTGAAGCACCAAATCTAAAGGTACGTGGTGAAACCCAATCAGCACCTAAAATACGCTCAGCAACACCGAGGAATTCAGCCGCTTGTGCAGCATCACGCACACCACCGGCAGGCTTGAAGCCTACTTGGGTATTCTTCTCGCTAATCACAGTTAACATGATTTCAGCGGCTTCAAGTGTGGCGTTTACAGGCACTTTACCAGTAGAGGTTTTAATAAAGTCAGCACCTGCATCGATTGAAAGCTCAGATGCACGACGGATAAGTGCAGGAGCAGCTAACACGCCAGATTCGATGATGACTTTTAACAAGACTTCACCACAGGCTTCTTTACAGGCTTTAACTAATTCAAAACCAATTGTTTCATTGCCTTCCATCAGTGCGCGGTATGGGAATACCACGTCAACTTCGTCAGCACCATAGGCAACAGCGGCGCGAGTTTCTAACACAGCAATGGCAATGTCATCATTGCCATGGGGAAAGTTAGTCACAGTGGCGATTTGGATATCTTCAGCACCGATTTCATCTAACGTCTTGCGTGCAATCGGGATGAAACGTGGGTAAATGCAGATAGCGGCAGTATTGCCCGCAGCCGTTTTCGCTTTGTGGCACAGGTCGATCACTTTTTGATCTGTGTCGTCATCATTCAAAGTCGTTAAGTCCATTAACTCAATGGCGCGTTGTGCTGCTTTTTTTAAATCAGTCATAATAGCTCTCCAAAATAAAAATTAAATGAATAGAAATCAGTCGCATAAAAGCAACGCTTGAGAGGTGGCATTATTTTGATTATTTTTATATGGCCGGGCCTTCAGGCGGTGCCGAGTAATTTGCTTGTACAAACTACCTTGTTGTAGGTATTCAATCTTGCCTAAGTCATAAAGAGCAATAGGCATCCTGACACTTAAAATAACTTATAAGTGACCACGACTTGAATCCTTGAAGACCGGAAGAGAGGATACGAATAAAATCTTGCTCCTACTTTTCCGCGAAAAATCCATTTTAGCGCGAGAAAAACACAAACCTTTATATAAACCCACTTGTTAGCCTAATAGGCTTAGATAAAGACTCATGGTAAAACTAAAGATGGAGCCGCATAATGCGGCTCCAACAAGCAATAATTACAAGAGATTAGAACTTGTAAGTTGCTGACAGGTAGTGTGACCAACCTGTTGATTCTAGAGCTAGAGCACCAGCACCATCTTCTAACAGATAAACGTCTTTGAAGCCTTTCAAGCCATAGCCCAGAGCATAACGATCTGAATGCCAGTATAGGCCGAAGAAGATGTTACCACCGTTTGACGTTTTTGGTACGAAAGCAGCTTGGTCTTCATCTGCACCGAATTGATAATCGATGTAACCTTGGAATGACAGGAAGCTCTTGTTATCAAAGAAGTAGAAAGGTTTGAACCAGTTAGCAGAGAACTGATATCCGTTCCACTCTTTAGCATTCAGGTCGTAAAAACCATATAGGTTCATACCTGTTTTGCCTAACCAAGGCACGTTTACATCAGCACCAACACCCCAGAATGAAGAGTTAACGCCTTCACCATTCAGACCGTCCCAGTTGAACAGAGTAGAGAAGTAAACTTCTTGAACTGGGCCAAAAGATAAGTCTTTACCAGTCAAAGCATCGATAGACACACGTGGAGCAAACTTCATGAAAATTTTGCTTGTGCCAGAACCTGGGTTCTTGTCACCGTTGCTGCTTGATTGGTTTGCTAAGTTGAATACGTCAACATAACCGTATAGATCGAATACGCCAGAACGACCGCCGAATTCCATTTCTAAATAGTTGTGTTGATCGCCTGTTGCTGGGTTATCTGGCTTTTCACCAATAGAGTACATAGCGTTGAACTGCATCCACTTATAATCAGTACCGTGAAGATCAGTACGATCAGCAGCAAATGCGTTGCCAGAGATTGCTGCTACTGCAGTAGCGGCTAAAGCTAAAGTTTTAACGTTTTTCATCATCAACCCCATTTATCTTGTTTGCTACCATCGAGGGTAGCGTTCTTTTTGTGGCGTTCGCATTCTACCTAGATTAAAAAAAATCTCAATAATCTAGCGTAAAATCACAAACACAAAATTCTTAATTGTGAACAAAGTCGCGACTTCTGCATTACGATTAATTAACGTAACCGTAGACTCACGACATTTAAGACAGAATGACAGCTACACTTCAGTTGCATTCTGTGTCTTTCAATTGGAGAAACTATTCACTACAGGAATCACTACTGGAAAATGGTTGAATTAACTTAGGCCCTGCCCTGCATGGTCAGGACCCAGTTAGTGGGGTTTCCCCCTGCTGCTGTTACTTAGATAGCTAAGAACAAACCAGCAAGTGTTGCGCTCATTAAGTTAGCTAAAGAGCCGGCGATAACCGCACGAATACCCATTGTAGCTAAATCATGACGACGGTTAGGAGCCATAGCACCTAAACCACCAAGCAAAATCGCGATTGAAGACAAGTTAGCGAAACCACACAGAGCAAACGAAATAATCGCTTGTGTTCTATGAGTCATCACAGCTTGAGTTTCAGCAACGCATAACGGCAGGCCTTTAACAACTTCAGCAGCAACCGCTGTACAAGTAGTGGCAGCATCAGAGATATATGGAGCAAAGTTTAAGTAAGCAACGAATTCGTTAACAATGATCTTTTGACCGATGAAAGAACCTGCTACTAATGCTTCATTCCAAGGCACACCGATAAGGAATGCTAATGGCATAAACACATAGCCAAGGATCAGTTCAAGTGTTAAACCTTCAACGCCAAACCAACCACCCACACCACCAATAATACCGTTGACCATAGCGATCAAACCAACGAAGGCTAACAACATAGCGCCTACGTTTAAGGCTAAATGCATACCAGATGAAGCACCTGCAGCAGCGGCGTCTAATACGTTAGCTGGTTTGTCAGGATCTTCTGGTAAATCGCTCATGTCATTTTTAGCAGCTTCAGTTTCAGGGTGCATCAGTTTAGCCATTAATAGACCACCTGGTGCTGCCATGAATGAAGCGGCAACTAAGTATTCGATAGGTACACCCATCTGCGCGTAACCAGCTAATACTGAACCCGCGATTGATGCCAAACCACCCACCATGATCGCAAACAGTTCAGACTGCGTCATAGTTGGAATGAATGGGCGAACCACTAATGGGGCTTCAGTCTGACCAACGAAGATGTTAGCAGTTGCTGACATAGATTCAGTACGGCTTGTGCCCAATGCTTTTTGTAAACCACCACCGATGATACGGATGATCCACTGCATAACGCCTAAGTAATATAGAACCGCAATCAGAGAAGAGAAAAACACAATAACGGGTAACACGTTAACTGCGAAGATAAAGCCAAGTTTGAAGTTAGCTAAATCACCAAACAGGAAACCGATACCGTTTTGTGCGTAACCAATAACGCTAGAAACCGCATCAGACATTCCTTTCAGAATGTCTTTACCAACAGGAATATACAGTACAAAACCACCGAAGGCAGCTTGGATAGCTAACGCGCCGCCCACTGTACGTAAATTAATTGCTTTTTTGTTATTCGATAGGAGGAAACCTATCGCAAGTAGGGTGACCACCCCTACTAAACTCATTAATATATCCATTAACCATCACCCTATTGTTAACACTTTTTAATTATGTTGTTAATCAACCTATTTCCGAGTCAGATTATACCCGAGGCAAAGTCGAAAATCGTCGTTTTGATCATATTTTTGGAGTTTAATTTCAATCGCTTAGTGCAGAATGCTAGTGCGACCTACACCTGTTTATTTAAAAACAGCTAAAGGTCAAACAGTTGCATTGCATTCAACACCAAGTGTTCTGATATTAGAACACTTGATTTTTTTTGCAAATTGGCAATTTTGTCTATAAAAAGAACAAGGTTAGCGGGCTGGTTACGTTTTTCAGTAACATTTATCGGTGTCATTGCAGGAGAGTCAGTCTCAAGTATGAAGTGCTGAAGTGGTAATTCGCTGACAGTTTTGAGCAATTTTTTAGCATTAGGGTTCATAATCAAACCACCAATTCCCAGCTTAAAACCTAATTTGATATATTCCAGTGCAATTTCAGTACTGCCAGAAAAAGCATGTATCACACCGCCTCTAGGCAATTGATACTTTTTCAAACACTCTAAAACCTCTGAATGTGCTTTTACGCTATGAATAATAACTGGCAGATTAACGGACTTAGCTAAAGCTAATTGTGCCTCAAAAAATGCGAGCTGCTGAGGCCACGTTGAGGAATAGAGCTTATCTAAGCCACATTCACCAATAGCAACAAAGCGAGGACATTCTAGTAACGCCGAAACTTGAGATGTTAATGCTAAGATCCCAGCATCAACATCCTCTGGACAAAACCAAGGATGAATACCGAGGGCAAAATAAGTTTGGTATTGTTCGGCAACGGTGAGCTGTTTGTGCCAGTGCTGCGGCGACACACCGGGAATAATCAGATTATCTACGCCAACACTGTGCATTCGCAACACCACATCGTCGCGGTCAACATCAAACTCGGCAAAATCCAAATGGGCGTGGGTATCAATCACAGTAAATGCCTCACTCTGCGGTCGATTTACCAATTGAATGAGGTTCAGGTGGCGATACCGTTTCGTCAACCACCAAAGCTTTGACGCATTTTACCGCTAATGGAGGATCTTCAAGGCGCGGCATGCAACAGCGACGATTTTCAGGTGTCAGCCCCATTCGGTCGCACCAATGAATATAAGCCTGCCATGTTTTTGTGATCCAATTCGCCATCATTCACATCCAGAACCGATTTTTAGTTTTCATTAGATACAAAAATGGCGGTGAATTCACCGCCATTTCAACCACTATTCTAGACCGAACCCTATTAGTGTTCGCGGGTTTTCGCAAACTCAATATCAGGATATCTTTCCATCGAAAGATTAAGGTTAACCATAGTTGGTGCTATATAGGTTAAGTTATCGCCACCATCGAGAGCCAAGTTTTGGCTACACTTACGGCGGAACTCTTCAAGCTTACGCTCATCCTTACAATAAACCCAGCGAGCGGTAGACACGCTAATACCTTCGTAAATAGCTTCGACGTTATATTCACTCTTCAGACGACCAACAACCACTTCAAACTGCAGTACACCCACAGCGCCAACAATCAAATCGTTAGTATCAATTGGGCGGAATACTTGTACAGCACCTTCTTCAGATAACTGTACTAAGCCTTTTAAGAGCTGTTTCTGTTTAAGCGGATCACGCAGACGAATACGGCGGAACATTTCAGGGGCGAAGTTAGGTACGCCAGTGAAACGGAATTTTTCACCTTGGGTAAACGTATCGCCAATACGGATAGTGCCATGGTTATGTAAGCCGATGATATCGCCGGGATAAGCTTCTTCAGCACGCTCACGATCGCCCGCCATAAAGGTCAATGCATCGCTAACGTTAACATCTTTACCAATACGCACATGGTGCATTTTCATGCCCTGCTCGTAACGACCTGAACAGACACGCATAAAGGCAACACGGTCACGGTGTTTAGGATCCATGTTTGCTTGGATCTTAAATACAAAACCAGTGAATTTTTCTTCGTCAGGCATGATCACTCGCACATCGCTTTCGCGAGGAAGTGGCTTAGGTGCCCACTCAACGATACCGTCAAGAATATGATCCACACCGAAGTTACCCAAAGCAGTACCAAAAAATACTGGGGTCAACTCACCTTTCAAAAAAGCCGCATGGTCAAACTCATTCGACGCGCCACGTACTAATTCCATCTCATTGCGCAAATCAGCGGCATAACTGCCAATCACTTTCTCAAGATCAGGATTATTAATGCCTTTAATTACACGACGCTCTTGGATCGTGTGTCCCATACCGCCTTGATACAACACCACTTCATCACGTAGTATGTGGTAAATACCTTTAAATTCTTTACCGCTGCCAATAGGCCAAGTAATAGGTGCACAGGCAATATTCAGCACGCTTTCGACTTCATCCATTAGATCAATAGGATCACGGATATCGCGGTCGAGTTTATTCATAAAGGTCACAATCGGCGTATCACGCAGACGTGTCACTTCCATCAACTTAATGGTACGGTCTTCTACACCCTTTGCAGAGTCAATGACCATCAGACAGGAATCTACAGCCGTCAGAGTACGATAAGTATCTTCAGAGAAGTCTTCGTGACCAGGCGTATCGAGTAGGTTAACAAGGGCGCCACCATAGGGAAATTGCATGACAGACGTAGTAATAGAAATACCGCGGTCTTTCTCCATTTCCATCCAGTCAGACTTAGCATGCTGACCCGATTTTTTGCCTTTAACCGTACCCGCTTTCTGCAAAGCGTTTCCGAATAACAGCACTTTTTCGGTAATGGTTGTTTTACCCGCGTCGGGGTGCGATATGATCGCGAAGGTGCGACGTTTATCGACCTCTACTTTATTGCCTGACATGTTAACCTATGCACTTGTATCGCTAAAAAGGCGCAAATTATAGCGCCTCAGTTCGAGCTTGGCTAGGCAAAGCCCGAGATGAACTCGGGCTGAGAGAGGTTATTTTGTGGCTTCGAGCAAACCTTTGACTTTGGCGAGTTCAATACGCGCATATCTATGTTCGACAAAATCATAGATATTGGTTGCCAATGCTAAGCGAAAATAGTTTGCAGCATCTTGATATTGCTTAGTTTCTATCGCCATTTTTGCAAGGTAAAAATAAGCTTCGCATAAACGTTCAGCATATTCTTTCGGATATGTTAAGCCTACTTTAGCGGCAGAAAACACCTCATCACGGCTTTTTTTACCTAAATAATAATCGACGATAACGGTCGCCCAAGCATCATTTTCTAAATTCTGACGATGCTGCGCTAACTGTTTTTTCGCTTCAACGGAGTCAGCTTTAAAATCAATCAAATACAGCCATAATGCCCGATAACCGTCTTTATTATCGCCTGCATAAAACGCCTGCATATCTTTAGTCGCTAAATCAATGCGGTCGCCATAGTACAAAGCAATACCGCGATTCAAATAGGCATAATCATAATTAGGTGCTAACTCTAATACGCCATCGAAGGCTTCATAGGCGCTGTCGTATTCACCTTCTTGGGTGTAATAAATTCCAAGGAAATTATAGGCATCAGCAAGATCAGGCTGAAGTTTTAACGCTTGCATAAAATCAATCCGTGCGAGCAGTCTTAAGCCTACACTGTCGTAAATCACACCACGATCGTAATGAAATCTAGCTCTCTGTTCATTCGTCAGTTCGACCGTAGCCAAAATCTCGTTGAGTTTTGCCAGTGTCACTTCGACTTTATAATCAGGCATGACAGGCGCGACAACCAATTTACCTTCAACATCATTATGGTTATCTAAAGGAGACTGGGTGGTTGCGCATCCGGCTAACAACAGACTGGCACTCGCCAGCACAGCAACGACAGCGGTTCTAATTTTAAGACTCATCCATTTCTACCTTTTTAGATTCCCAACATACGCAGAAGAATCTTCATGATAGCAATCCCACCACAGGACCGCTATTAGGGAATTAAGATTAATAGTGACTTTCTTAATGCCAAAACAAAAAAGGAGATCATTTGATCTCCTTTTGATGCAATCACTTAAAAAGTGTGTGCCTATAAATAAGTCAAAGACTCATTATTCAGCAGCAGCTTCTCTCGTTTGTGCTTCTTTAATTGACAGACGTACGCGGCCTTGACGATCCACTTCCATCACCTTAACGGCAACTTCTTGGTTCAGCTCAAGGTGATCAGACACGTTAGCAACACGTTCATCACTGATTTGTGAAATGTGTACTAAACCGTCTTTGCCCGGCAGAATATTCACGAATGCGCCGAAATCAACGATACGGATAACCTTACCATTGTAGATACGACCCACTTCAACTTCTGAAGTGATTTCTTCGATACGACGGATAGCTTCTTTAGTTGCTTCGCCGTTTGAAGAAGCGATTTTCACAGTACCATCATCTTCCAGTTCAATCGTAGTGCCCGTTTCTTCGGTCAGAGCACGGATAACTGCGCCACCTTTACCGATAACGTCACGGATTTTTTCTGGGTTGATCTTGATAACAGTGATACGTGGAGCGTGATCAGAAATATCATCACGGTGTGAACCAATCGCTTGATCCATCACGTTTAGAATATGTACACGTGCACCATAGGCTTGTTGCAGTGCGATATCCATGATTTCTTTAGTGATACCTTCGATCTTGATATCCATCTGCAGTGCAGTAATACCATCACGCGTACCCGCAACTTTAAAGTCCATGTCACCTAAATGATCTTCATCACCTAAGATGTCAGAAAGCACAACGAAATCATCGCCTTCTTTCACTAGACCCATAGCGATACCCGCTACAGAAGTCTTGATAGGTACACCGGCATCCATCAACGCGAGAGAAGTACCACATACTGACGCCATAGAGCTTGAACCGTTAGATTCAGTGATTTCAGATACAACGCGTACGCTGTATGGGAATTCAGCCGCTGAAGGCATAACAGCGTTAATACCGCGCCAAGCTAACTTACCATGACCGATTTCGCGGCGCTTAGGTGATCCCACCATGCCTGTTTCACCAACAGAGTATGGAGGGAAGTTATAGTGCAGCATGAAACGGTTAGTGCGCTCGCCCATGATGCTGTCGATCTTCTGTGCATCACGTTCAGTACCTAAAGTACAAGTTACCAACGCTTGAGTTTCGCCACGAGTGAACAATGCACTACCGTGAGTACGTGGCAATACGCCCGCTAACACGCTCAATGCACGGATCATGTCTGGTTCACGACCATCAATACGTGGCTCGCCACGGATGATGCGACCACGAACCACTTTCTTCTCTAAGCTACCCAGTAAGTTGTCAACTTCACGTAAATCAACGCTTGGATTGCTCGCTAACAAGGCTTCTTTTGCTGCTGCTTTTACAACAGAAACTTGAGCATAACGATCTTGTTTGACTTGGATTTTATACGCATCACCTAAACCAGCTTCAGCAAGCTCTTTGATTTGGGCAACTAAATCGGCATCTTGCGTTGGTGCAGTCCAATCCCAAGTTGGTTTACCGGCTTCTGCTTTAAATTCAGCAATCGCCTTGATAACCACTTGTTGTTGATCGTGACCGTAAACTACAGAACCTAACATCACTTCTTCTGGTAATGCTTGGGCTTCTGATTCCACCATTAATACTGCACCAGCAGTACCAGCAACCACTAAGTTCAGTTGGCTGGTTGCAAGTTGTGCAACACTTGGGTTCAACACGTATTCGCCATCAATGTAACCCACACGTGCAGCACCTAAAGGACCACTGAATGGAATACCAGAAATAGCCAGTGCCGCAGAAGTACCGATCATGGAGATGATATCTGGCTCGATTTGTGGATCGACAGATACTACGGTAATGATAACTTGAACTTCGTTTTTGAAACCATTAGGGAAAAGAGGGCGAATTGGACGGTCGATCAGACGAGCGATTAATGTCTCATCTTCTGAAGGACGGCCTTCACGCTTAAAGAAACCACCAGGAATTTTACCCGCTGCGTAGGTTTTTTCTTGATAGTTAACAGTCAGAGGGAAAAAGTCACGACCTGCATCTGCATCTTTTTTACCGACAACAGTGACTAACACTGTCGTGTCACCCATACTCGCTAAAACGGCTGCATCAGCTTGACGCGCTATAACACCTGTTTCCAGGGTGACTGTATGTTGACCATACTCAAAACTCTTTACAATAGGATTCACGTGACCCATTCCTTAATTAATGACCTTGAATTACGCGCGTAAGTATACTGCAATTCGGATCAATAGATAAAGAGCAGATAATGATGACAAATACGTAACTTTTCACTAAAGTGGTTAAATCAACAAAGAGTTGCGGTTTATATTGATACGGAAAATCTCGCCGATGGTGAATAATTATCATGAAGGATGCGCCCGATGACAGGCAGTTTTAAGTCACTGACATGGAAACAAACTAACCTAGTCGTATTTACTGCCCTATTTTTTGCCATTGCCATTTTTATTGTTGAAATCGCTTTAGTCGTCGTATCAACCAAACAACAACTCACGACCACTCAGCAAGAACTCCTTGATTCAGTTGAACAACCTGCAGCAAATGCTGTATGGGCATTAGATGATAATTTAGCCCGTCAAACTTTAGAGGGTGCCATCAAAGTCGAACATGTTGGCTCGGCGGTGATTGAGCTAGACGATGGCTCAATGTTTGTTTCTGTCAGTAATAATAAGCAGAATAACTCACAGACTTTTATCAGTTTAAGTAATAAATTATTTGATGATCTCAAAGAAATTTCTCGCCCTTTGTATAGGCCTTTTTATTTTGAAGGTACCCAACAACAGCAACTCATTGGTACATTAACGGTTTTCTACGATACCCAAGAACTAACAAACACCCTCTTCTCGCAGTTAAGATTTAGTTTTTTTGCTACTCTCGCTCGTGCACTCTTACTCACCTTAGTGCTGTCCGTGGTATTCCATCGCTTCCTGACTCAGCCTATCGCACGCATCAGTGAGGCCATCGATAAGATCGAACCCGACTCTCCGGATGAAAATCTCTTACCTATGTCCAACGCACACAAGGATGATGAACTCGGCTTAGTGACCTCGAAATTCAACCAAATTCTTATTCAATTTAGCCAAACCCAATCCAAACTGCGCAAAATGGCGACCCGAGATCCACTAACTGGCTTACCGAACCGCACATTATTGCTTGAAACTATCGCAGTCACTATCCAACGCTCGCGAGTACACAAACGCAGCTTTGCATTGATGTTTATCGACTTAGACCGTTTTAAAAATATCAACGATTCCCTTGGCCACGCATTAGGCGATCAATTCCTCGCTCGTATCGCCCGCATTCTCGAACGATTCGTTGGTGATAAAGGCACAGTTTCCCGCTTAGGTGGCGATGAATTTGTTATTCTAGCTGATACAGTTCACACCCCAGACCAAGCGGCAGATTTTGTAGATAAGCTACTGATCCAGCTAAATGTCCCGATTCAATTAAATGAACATGCAATTCATCCTGCGGCATCTATTGGGATTTCTATTTATCCCGAAGACGGTAACAGCGCTGAAGATTTGATCCGTCACGCTGACATTGCCATGTACAGCGCGAAAGCTGCAGGCTCGAATCAATGGGCCTTCTTCAAACAACAGATGACTGAGCGAGCAGCAGTTCGTTTACGCACTGAAGCATCTTTACATGATGCGTTAAAAAACAATGAATTTTTACTGTATTTCCAACCGAAACTTGATCTGCAAACAGGCAAAGTCATCGCCTGTGAAGCCTTGATCCGTTGGCAAAAAGACGGACGACTCATCAGCCCCATTTCCTTTATTCCCGTCGCGGAAGAAACCGGTATCATCATTCCTATAGGTCGTTGGGTGATAGAGCAAAGCTGTAAAGTACTTAGGGAATGGCAGAAAAAATATAACTATGCCATCCCAATTGCAATTAATGTTGCCTCACAGCAATTTGCCGATGCTAGTTTAGTTCCCGATATCAAACAGATGGCATTACGCTATCAAATCCAACCCGAGTTGCTGGAAATTGAAATCACTGAAACCTCTTTGATGAACGACATTGAACTCGCTATCGCTAAGCTTGAACAATTGAAATCAGCCGGATTTGGCATTGCAGTCGATGACTTTGGCACAGGGTATTCTTCACTCTCTTACCTGCGCCATTTGCCTATCACTACCATGAAAATCGATCGTTGTTTCGTTTCCGATCTACCTGGGGATAGCGCAATTGCATCAACTATTTTGATGTTAGGTAAGCAACTTAATCTGACCATTGTGGCCGAAGGCATTGAAAACGAGCAGCAATTGGATTGGTTGAAAGAAAATCAGTGCCAAGTCGGCCAAGGTTTCTATTTTAGTCAACCTCTACCCCAAGCTGAATTTGAAGCGCTGTATATAGCAACACAAACAGCAACAATAAGTAGTCTTGATGGTTTACGTGGGGCTTAGGATACTTACATTGGCACTTAAGTATCGATTCGATGCTTAATCACATCAAGCTCAGCGTAACAGACCTAAACGTTAGACAGATTTTGGCTGTAACTTCTTTATATCTCTCGTTTACACAATAAATATTCTGTTGAATTTTAGGCAATAAAAAAGGAGGCTAAGCCTCCTTTTTCACGTTAGTCGACGCGAAATTAACGACGTAGACCTAACTTTTGGATCAGAGCAGTGTAACGTGCTAAATCAGTACGTTTCAGGTAAGCAGTTAACTTACGACGTGAGCTAACCATACGTAACAGACCACGACGTGAGTGGTGATCATGAATGTGCTCTTTGAAGTGATCTTGCAAATGGTTAATTTGCGCAGTTAACAAAGCAACTTGAACTTCAGTTGAACCAGTGTCGTTTTCACAACGGCCAAAATCAGCCAAAATTTTTGCTTTTGCTTCAGGACTTAGTGACATGTATATCTCCAAATAAATAATATGAATCTCTAGCCGATCACTAACTCAGCCAGAGGGCGCGCTATTTTACCCATAAACCCACCCTAGCGCAATAAAAGGCGGGGACTAATGCATCAACTAATTTAATCATTTGTCGATGGATAGCGGGCTAATGCGTTTCTGCAGGTTCGTCATGGATAACAAT
This sequence comes from Shewanella sp. SM87, assembly GCF_025653705.1. Classification (NCBI taxonomy): domain Bacteria; kingdom Pseudomonadati; phylum Pseudomonadota; class Gammaproteobacteria; order Alteromonadales; family Shewanellaceae; genus Shewanella; species Shewanella sp. SM87. The sequence continues at coordinate 128,091 of NZ_JAKKSC010000002.1, read as the reverse complement.
GAGTCGTTTCGGCGCTAATAAGCCATCTTCGTTCATTGTGCCAATCCCCACAAATCGGCGAATGTCACCTAAAGTGATACGTACCAACTCATCGGTTTTCAAATCTGCATTAACCGGTACTCGAACCGCTTGACCTTGCATTAAGTAAGGAGCTATCGCATCCGGCACATTCACCTCTGGAAAATCGGCCACGGCCGTGTCCATAGGCAATAACAGAGGGTCGAGTAATACGCTCGGATCTATCTGTTGTTCATGTGCTTGAGCAACTAGCGTTTCAAGTTGTTCTAAAGTGACCATTCTGGCATAGGGATACTGTGCAACTTGGGTGCGGCGCAGCATAATCACATGGGCGCCACAACCGAGCATCTCACCGAGATCGTCTATGATAGTGCGAATATAAGTGCCCTTAGAACAATGAATGTCTAAGGTCAGCTCATCGCCTTCAAGACCGATGAAATTTAGCTCAAATACCGTAATAGGGCGAGATTCACGCGGCACTTCTATGCCTTCACGGGCATATTTATACAGGGGCTGACCCTGATATTTCAGCGCGGAATACATAGAAGGCACTTGCTGAGTTTCACCACGGAAGAAATCAAGCGCAGTTAATAGCTGCGCCTCGGTAAAATCAATGGCGCGGGTTTGCACCACTTCACCATCGGAATCACTGGTATCTGTCCGTTCGCCAAGCTTTGCCGTGACTAAGTAGCGTTTATCGGCATCCAATAGATGCTGAGAAAACTTAGTCCCTTCACCTAAGCATACAGGTAACATACCTGTCGCTAACGGATCGAGTGCGCCCGTATGCCCAGCTTTATTCGCATTAAAAAAGCGCTTTACCCTTTGCAATGCAAAGTTAGAACTCATGCCAGTGGATTTATCCAGCAGCACTATCCCATCGATAAAACGACCTTTTGGACGACGAGCCATTAATCTTTACCTTCCGTTTCATCTGCGTCATCAGCAATATCATCACCTAAGACTTCATCTTCAACCGATGCGTCTTCGCTGCCAAATTGCTGTTGCTTCGCTTTGTCTTGGTTGATCACTTGGCTAACTAAGTTAGACATGCGCATACCTTCAACTAGCGAGCTATCGTAGATAAAACGCAGTTCAGGCATGACACGCAGCTTCATACGACCCGCCACTAAAGTGCGGATATAAGGAGCTGCGCTGATCAAAGCGTTTAGCTTTTCTTGAACGACAGCTTTGTCTTCTTCGAAAAAAGTCACGAAGACTTTGGCATAGCTGAGATCGCGAGAGACGTCGACGTCATTCACAGTCACAAAGCCAATACGAGGATCTTTCATGTCGCGCTGTAGCACTTGAGCAAGTTCTTGCTGAAGCTGCTGAGCGATTCGACGAGTACGACTGAATTCTTTTGCCATAATATTTCTTACCATAGCTTAAATTGATAAGGGCGGCTAAAGCCGCCCTTATTATCGTTACAGAGTACGAGCAATCTCGACGGTTTCGAATACTTCGATTTGGTCGCCAACGCGAACATCGTTGTAGTTCTTAACGCCAATACCACATTCCATACCATTGCGAACTTCAGCAACGTCGTCTTTGAAGCGACGTAGCGATTCGAGTTCACCTTCGTAGATAACAACGTTATCACGTAGTACGCGAATTGGCGCGCTACGCTTGATGGTACCTTCGGTCACCATACAGCCAGCAATTGCACCCAGCTTAGGTGACTTGAACACATCACGAACTTCAGCCAGACCGATAATTTGTTGTTTGAACACAGGAGACAGCATACCTGTCATCGCTGCACGCACTTCATCAATCAAATTATAAATAACGCTGTAGTAACGTAAATCAACACTTTCACTTTCGATAGTCTTACGGGCTTGTGCATCGGCACGTACGTTAAAGCCAACCATGATAGCGTTAGAGGCAGCCGCTAAGGTTGCATCCGTTTCAGTCAGTGCACCCACACCGCGAGCGATGATGTTCACTTTCACTTCGTCGGTAGACAAACCTGTTAACGAATCAGTAATCGCTTCGAGTGAACCTTGTACGTCTGCTTTAAGAACGATGTTCAGTTCTTTCACTTCGCCGTCTGTCATGTTCGCAAACATGTTTTCTAGCTTAGATTTTTGCTGACGTGCCAGTTTCACATCACGGAACTTACCTTGACGATACAGGGCAACTTCGCGAGCTTTACGTTCGTCACGTACAACTGTTGCTTCATCACCTGCAGACGGAACGCCTGACAGACCTAGAATTTCAACAGGAATAGATGGACCCGCTTCAGTGATTGAACGACCGTTTTCGTCTTTCATTGCACGAATTTTACCGTACTCAAGACCACACAGAACGATATCACCTTGGCGCAGCGTACCTTCTTGAACCAGAATCGTAGCCACAGGGCCGCGACCTTTGTCCAATTGTGATTCAATGACCACACCGGCAGCCATACCATCACGTACCGCTTTCAGTTCGAGAACTTCAGCTTGCAGTAAGATACCTTCTAACAGTTCGTCAACGCCTTCACCTGTCTTAGCTGAAACGAAGGCAAACATGTTGTCTCCACCCCAATCTTCAGACATAACACCGTGTTGTGACAATTCGCTCTTAACGCGATCGATATCCGCTTCCGGTTTATCCATCTTGTTCACAGCCACGATTAATGGCACGTTACCAGCTTTAGCATGTTGAATAGCTTCGATTGTTTGCGGCATTACACCGTCATCGGCAGCAACAACTAGCACAACAATATCCGTTGCCTTGGCACCACGGGCACGCATTGCGGTAAACGCGGCGTGACCAGGAGTATCAAGGAAAGTGATCATGCCATTTTCAGTTTCAACATGGTATGCACCGATATGCTGAGTAATACCACCGGCTTCACCAGCAGCCACTTTAGCGCGGCGAATGTAGTCGAGTAACGAAGTCTTACCGTGGTCAACGTGACCCATGATAGTCACAACTGGTGCACGAGATTCTAGCTTGATGCCATCTTCATCATCACGGTCTTGTAGCACTTGGTGCTCAAGCTCGTTTTCACGGATAAGCACAACTTTGTGACCCATTTCTTCAGCAACTAGCTGGGCAGTCTCTTGATCTAACACTTGGTTGATCGTGACCATAGAACCCATTTTCATCATCTGTTTGATGATTTCAGTCGCTTTCACTGCCATTAAATGCGCAAGTTCAGAAACAGTAACAGTTTCACCGATACGCACATCACGGCTCACTGCTGCCACAGGCTTATTGAAGCCATGCGCCATAGACTCAGGTGCAGTACTGCGGTTACGCATGTGTTTTTCACGGCCGTCACGGGCATCTTTGCCGCCACGTTTTTTCGCGTTGCTCTTGTTACGAGCACGACGTCCGCGTTTTTCTTCATCCAGATCAGAAGTATCTTCAGCAGCACGAGCTACTTTAGATGTCGTGATGTGATGATCACCGTTTTTCTCAGCTTCTAAACGTTGGCGCTCTTCTTCGGCCCAGCGCTTAGAATGTTCTTCAGCGAGTAAGCGAGCAGTTTCTGCCGCTTTAGCCGCTTCTTCGTCTTGCTTACGTTTAGTTGCCGCTTCTTGCGCCGCTTTCAAACGTTCAGCTTCTAGACGAGCCGCTTCTGCTTCTGGTGACATATCTTTAACCACTTTCACTTCGGCTGCTGCTTTAGCTTTCGCCTTGGCTTCTGCTTCCACTTTTGCCTTAGCATCTGCTTCAGCTTTCACTTTTGCTGCCGCAGCAGCTTCTGCTTCGGCCTTTGCTTTTGCCAAAGCTTCTGCTTCGGCTTTCGCTTCTTCTTCAGCCTTCAGAGTAGCCTCATTAGCATCACGCTTAACGAAAGTTCGTGTTTTACGAACTTCAACTTTAACATCTTTAGATTGACCACCATTACCGGCCACACTTAGGGTCGATACGGTTTTACGCTGCAGCGTCATTTTCGTTGGCGCATTTTCGCCACCGTGCTGCTTTTTCAGATAATCCAGTAACTGCTGCTTTTCAGCTTCAGTCACTTTATCAGCTTGGCCTTTCTTAATTCCAGCCTGAGAGAATTGCTCAATCAGACGTTCAACACTTTTACCCACTTCCGTGGCCAATTTCTCTACGGTAGTATCTGCCATCAGTTAAATCCCCCTGTTGATCGACTTATGCTTCTTCGCCAAACCAACAGATATTGCGGGCTGCCATGATGAGCTCACCTGCTTTTTCTTCTGTCAATTCTTCAATTTCGATCAAATCATCAATGCCTTGTTCAGCCAAGTCTTCTAGAGTCACAATACCTTTGCTAGCGAAAACATAGGCTAAGTGTCTTTCAACACCTTCAAGTGCTAGCAACTCTTCACTTGGCTCCACACCATCCAGTGCTTCTTCAGTAGCGAGAGCTCGAGTTGAGATCGCCGCTTTTGCACGTTCACGTAAAGCTTCGACGAGATCTTCGTCAAAACCGTCAATCGCCAATAGTTCAGACACAGGCACATAGGCAACTTCTTCGAGCGACGTAAAGCCCTCATCTGCCAGTACTTGTGCAAAATCTTCATCGACATCCAGTGAGTTAACAAATAAATCAACCACCTTGGCACTTTCTGCCTGATGTTTCTTATTCATATCTTCCACTGTCATAACGTTCAGAACCCAACCAGTCAGTTGTGTTGCTAAACGTACGTTCTGGCCATTACGTCCAATGGCTTGTGCCAAACTATCGGCTTCAACAGCGATATCCATAGAATGGTTATCTTCGTCGACTATGATAGAGGCAACATCGGCTGGCGCCATGGCATTGATCACGTATTGTGCTGGATTATCATCCCACAACACGATATCAACACGTTCGCCACCCAGTTCATTCGAAACGGCTTGTACACGCGCACCGCGCATACCCACACACGCACCGATAGGATCAATACGGCGATCATTCGACTTAACGGCGATCTTAGCGCGAGCGCCTGGATCACGAGCAGCGCCCATGATTTCAATCAGTTCGTCAGCGATTTCAGGCACTTCAACACGGAAAAGCTCGATCAGCATTTCAGGCTTAGTACGGCTTAAGAATAACTGTGCACCACGAGCTTCTGGACGTACTGAGTACAATAATGCACGCACACGGTCACCAGGGCGGAAAGATTCGCGTGAAATTAAGTCTTCACGGAACAATACGCCGTCAGCGTTATTACCTAAGTCAACCACTACGCTCTCGCGAGTCGCTTTTTTGACCACACCAGTGATTAACTCACCTTCTTGATCTTGGAACTGCTCAACCACTTGCGCACGTTCAGCTTCACGTACTTTCTGTACGATCACTTGCTTAGCGGTTTGAGTGGTAATACGGTCAAACACCACTGACTCGATATCGTCTTCGATAAACTCGCCAGGCTGGATGTCCGGATTTTCGTAACGTGCCGCTTCTAACGTGATTTCACGATAAGGGTTTTCTAACGCTTCACCGTGATCATCAACTACCATCCAACGACGGAAAGTATCATAACCACCGGTTTTACGGTCGATAGCAACACGAACGTCAATATCACCTTCGTACTTTTTCTTGGTTGCTGTGGCCAGAGCAATCTCTAGCGCTTCAAAAATTTTCTCGCGTGGAACGGCCTTTTCATTTGAAACCGCCTCAGCGACTAGCAGAATCTCTTTATTCATCTCGTCTTGCCTCGTTCACCTTGAAACCATCAAAACTTAGCGATTAAGTTGCCTTTGCGGATATTATCCAATGCGACAACTAACTCTTTACCATTCACTTTCAGCGAGAGCATTTGCCCGTCGACCGCAGTGATGGCGCCTTTTAAATTACGACTGCCGTCAACCGGCATAGTCAATTGAAGCTTTACATCCTCGCCTACATAGCCCGCGTACTGCTCAGCAGTAAATAAGGGTCTATCTACGCCTGGCGAAGATACCTCTAGGGTATATTCTGTAGAAATAGGATCTTCAACATCGAGTACAGCACTGACTTGGCGACTTGCATTGGCACAATCTTCAATATTGATACCATTCTCACCATCAATGAACACTCGCAGTGTGGAATGCTTACCCGCTTGAACATATTCAATGCCCCACAGCTGAAAGCCTAATGCTTCCACAGGTACTTTGAGCATTTCTGCCAGTCTGAATTCTAACGTTGCCAAGATTGACCCCCGAAAAAACAAAAAAGGGCTTAATAGCCCTAGTACAACGCCACATACGAAGCATGCGACAAATTTAAAAGTCCCAGATAACAAAAAACCCCGTAATCACGAGGTCATTAATTTCAAGAACCTGTAAACCATAACGAATTCAAACACTATTCGTTACTAGGAGCTGGTTGCGGGGGCCGGATTTGAACCGACGACCTTCGGGTTATGAGCCCGACGAGCTACCATGCTGCTCCACCCCGCGTCAACTGTGTGCAAGTATATTGACTATCGTCATTTCTTGCAATAACTAAGAGAGAACTTATCTCGCCTATCTTAGTTATATTTGGTGCCGAGAGCGGGACTTGAACCCGCACGACCGTTAGGTCACAGCCACCTCAAGGCTGCGCGTCTACCAATTTCGCCACCTCGGCGACACCTTTTACTAGTCAGGAATTTTCGTTTCTGACTTTTGGGTTCCTTGCTCAACTGGTTGGGTAACCTGTTCAGTGTCTGAACCTAAATCTTTCCATGAATCTTCATTTTTTGCGTGGTTTGCACTTAAGTTACCAATAAGCAGACTTAAAGTGAAAAACGCAATGGCAAGAATCGCCGTACTGCGTGTCAGGAAATTACCTGAACCGCTTGAACCAAAAAGAGTACCTGATGCACCGGCGCCAAAAGAGGCCCCCATGTCAGCTCCCTTACCTTGCTGAATTAATACTAAGCCTATTAGACCTAATGCAACCAACAAGTAAATAACTACTAGAACTTCATACATATTATGCGCTCATCGCTATGGTACACAGACTTAAAAACTCGCTAGAGTTTAAGCTAGCACCGCCAATCAGTCCACCATCAACATCAGGTTGGGCAAATAAATCTGCAGCATTACTCGGTGTCACACTACCACCGTAGAGAATCCTGATATTTTCTCCGATAAACGGAGACACTTCAGAGAGGCGTTTGCGAATAAACGCATGAACTTCTTGTGCCTGCTCTGGTGTAGCACTTTTACCTGTTCCTACAGCCCAAAGCGGCTCGTAGGCGATAATAGCGTTATCAAAAGCCATAGTGCCATTTTTCTGGATCACTATATCTAACTCTTCAGCAATCACCTCGAAGGTGCGTCTTGCTTCTCGTGCTGGACCTGACTCACCCACACATAAAATTGGGGTTAAGCCATGCTTTTGTGCAGCAGCGAATTTCTCCGCTACGATATTACTCGTCTCTCCGTACATACGGCGACGTTCTGAATGCCCGATAATTACATATCGACATCCTGAATCTTTGAGCATCTGACCTGAAACTTCTCCGGTATAAGCGCCAAAGTCATGTTGACTTAGGTTTTGAGCGCCCATCCTAACAAGTGAACCGTCTAACGCTTCCTTGTTTGCTTCTAGCAGTTGCCTAACGCTCTCTAGATAGATAGAAGGCGGGCATAAAACCACTTCAGCTGAATCATTTTGGAGCTTAGAGGCAAATTTTTTGAACAACTCTTGGGCTAATGCCGCACTGCCGTTCATCTTCCAATTGCCAGCTACCATAGGACGTCTGAGTGCCATCACTGTCTCCTCTGAAAGCGGCGTGAATAATAGCGAACCACTTATTAAGTTACAATAGCTAAATTCGAATTTTTTCAGATATCAGGTTGGAATGCTTATTTTTTACACGCCAAAGCTGTTTTCTGTTCATTTGTGCAGCTAACACCTTAATTTTAAATTGGTATCAGCCGCACTCATTACAAAATTAGCAAATATTAGCTTGCCGATTTTACCGCATCCGCAATCAAATTTGCGTGCGCCAATACTGCACTATGATCGTCACCTTCAACCATGACACGGATCAAAGGTTCAGTACCTGACTTACGTAATAATACTCGGCCACGCGCGCCCAGTTGAGATTCAACCTGTGCCTGCGCCGCTTTAACTTTATCTGACTTAAGAGGGTCGTGCTCGCCTTCAAAGCGCACATTGACTAACACCTGCGGCAACATTTCCATCGCAGAAGTCAGTTCTTCTAGCGTGGCATTCTGACGACGCATAGCCGCTAACACTAAAATCCCCGCAACGATGCCATCACCAGTTGTGCCGTGATCAAGATTGAGGATATGCCCTGAATTTTCACCGCCGATGCGCCAATCGAGTTCTTTAAGTAGTTCCATCACATAACGGTCGCCCACTTTCGAACGCGCAAAGGGGATGTCTAATGCTTGCAAGGCGAGATCAAGCCCAAGGTTTGACATTAACGTACCAACTACACCACCGCGTAATACGCCACGGGATTTCGCATCACAGGCCAGAATATATAAAATTTGATCGCCGTCGATCACTTCGCCTTTGCTGTTGACCATCATAATACGGTCACCGTCACCGTCGAGTGCAATACCTAAATCGGCACTTTCGGCTAGAACGGTTTCACAAATTTTACCCATGGACGTCGCGCCCACTTTATCATTGATGTTCATTCCGTTGGGTTTATCACCAATAGCAATCACCTCGGCACCTAACTCACGAAACACAGCTGGCGCTATGTGATAAGTTGCGCCATGGGCACAATCAACCACAATTTTTAGCCCAGTTAACGTGTGTTCTGCAGGAAAATTACCTTTGCAATACTCAATATAACGGCCACGGGCATCTTCAATACGCGATACCTTCCCCAATAGATGCGATTCAACACAAACGAGGGGCTTTTCAAGCTCGGCTTCAATTTCTAGCTCTAGGTTATCGTCTAACTTACTGCCGTCGGTGGAAAAAAACTTAATACCGTTATCGTAATACGGATTGTGTGACGCGCTGATCACCACCCCAGCTTCGGCGCGAAACGTGCGCGTCAAATAGGCTACTGCTGGCGTTGGCATAGGTCCCATTAACATCACATTAAGGCCTGCAGCAGAAAGGCCAGCTTCTAATGCTGACTCAAACATATAGCCCGAAATACGGGTATCTTTCCCTATAATCACCTTTTTGGTACCACTGCGGGATAACACGCGCCCCGCCGCCCAACCTAACTTAAGCGCAAGCTCAGGCGTCATTTGACCTGAACCGACTTTTCCCCGAATACCGTCAGTTCCAAAAAATTTACGTTCTTTCATATCGCTCCACAAACTCAAATGTGTCCCAATGATTTGGGATCATAATATTAATTAAATGCTTAACGAGAGCATAACGATGCTTAAAAATACGCTTGTGTCGCTTGTAACACCTTGAGCATATCCACAGTTTCAGTAACATCATGCACACGAATGATATGAGCGCCCTTTTGGGCCGCTATCATAGCGCCAGCAAGGCTCCCAGCAAGACGTTCTGAGGTCGGTTTTGCTAAGAGGTTTCCTATCATGCTCTTACGAGACAATCCTATCAATATCGGTAAATCAAACTGGGCAAAACAGTCGAGCTTCGCCAGTAATTCATAGTTATGCTCTAAGCTTTTACCAAAACCAAATCCCGGATCGAGTATTAATAATTCACGGGGGATCCCTGCTCGCAAGCAAGCTTCAATCCGCTCAGTTAAAAAGGCAGAAACTTCTTCAATAACATTATGGTAAGTCGGTGCAAATTGCATGCTTTGGGGTTCGCCTTGCATATGCATTAAGCATATAGGGACTTGCAACTCTGCAGCAGCTTCAAGCGCACCAGGCTCCATCAGGGCACGCACATCGTTAATCAAATGTGCGCCCGCAGCAACAGCTTGACGCATGACTTCAGGTTTACTGGTATCGACCGAAATCCACACATCATGGTGCGCCGCAACATATTTCACCAACGGGATCACCCGCGCAAGTTCATCGGCTAAGCTCACCTCGACGGCGCCAGGTCTTGTCGACTCACCGCCAATGTCTATCATTCCCGCGCCTTGAGCCACCATATCATCGGCATGCTGACAAGCAAACTCATAGGAAGAATATTGGCCACCGTCGGAAAAAGAATCGGGAGTGACATTAAGAATACCCATCACAATGGGCGAAGATAACGCAAGGCGTTTAGTGCCAGCAATCAGTTCAAACACGCATTTACTCCTGTAATACGAACACTTACGATTTTACTCACTGGCAAAACTTGCGTCATTAATTTCAAGCCTTCATTTTCTATCCGAAAAGACCAATGTCAGAAGATAAATATCAATGGTGGCAGAGAGTACCAATGACAGCGCAGTCAAATTGCTACAAGGTAAAACAAGAAAACCCCTTCACGGGGTTTTCTTTGGTTTCACAACACATTACTTAGCTGGAGATTCATCAGGATCTTTAAGTTCTGGCTCAGCAGGTGCAGTCACACTGTCTTCAGCTTTCGCTGCTGGTTCACCATGACCATTGCCTTTATCGTTAGAACCACTGTCATCTACTTGCCAATCAGCAGGCTGACGCACTTCACGACGTTTCATTAAATCGTCAATTTGAAGTGAATCAATGGTTTCATACTTCATTAAAGCTTCTTTCATTGAGTGCAGAATATCGAGGTTATCCGTCAATATCTGCCTCGCTCTCGCGTAGTTCTTGTCGATAAAGACTTTCACTTCAGCGTCGATGATAGTTGCAGTTTCATCGGACATGGCTTTGGCTTTACCCATACTGCGACCTAAGAACACTTCACCGTCTTCTTCGGCATACAATAATGGACCTAGCTTGTCCGAGAAGCCCCACTGAGTCACCATGTTACGCGCAATAGATGTCGCGTATTTGATGTCCTGTGATGCGCCAGTCGACACTTTCTCAGTACCGTAAATAAGCTCTTCAGCTAAACGACCACCGTAGGCGACCGAAATTTGGCTTTCTAACTTACGACGGCTCTGGCTCACTGAGTCAGCTTCGGGTAAGAAGAAAGTGACACCCAGCGCACGGCCGCGAGGAATGATAGTGACCTTGTGCACGGGATCGTGCTCTGGCACTAAACAACCCACAATCGCATGGCCCGCTTCATGGTAAGCAGTCATTTCTTTTTCTGCTTCAGACATCACCATAGAGCGGCGCTCAGCACCCATCATGATTTTATCTTTTGCACGCTCAAATTCTTCCATGCCTACAACTCGGCGATTTCCGCGAGCCGCAAACAAGGCAGCTTCGTTCACTAAGTTAGCTAAATCAGCACCCGAGAAACCTGGCGTACCACGAGCAATCACACTCGCCTTCACATCTTCAGAAAGCGGCACTTTACGCATATGCACTTTCAAAATCTGCTCACGACCACGAACGTCTGGTAAACCAACGACCACTTGACGGTCAAAACGACCCGGACGAAGTAACGCAGAATCGAGTACGTCTGGACGGTTAGTTGCCGCGATAACAATAACGCCTTCATTACCTTCGAAGCCATCCATCTCAACCAGCATTTGGTTCAGTGTTTGCTCACGTTCATCATGACCACCACCTAAACCCGCGCCGCGTTGACGACCGACCGCATCGATTTCATCGATGAAGATAATACAAGGTGCCGACTTTTTCGCTTGTTCAAACATGTCACGCACACGGGATGCACCGACACCAACAAACATTTCCACGAAATCAGAACCTGAAATAGTGAAGAAAGGTACTTTAGATTCACCCGCAATGGCTTTCGCCAGCAAAGTTTTACCTGTACCTGGAGGACCCACCATCAGTACGCCCGTTGGAATTCGGCCGCCCAATTTTTGGAATTTAGTTGGGTCACGCAGGTAATCAACCAGCTCTTTCACTTCTTCTTTTGCTTCATCACAACCAGCAACATCGGCAAAAGTAGTTTTAATCTGATCTTCGCTCATCAGCTTGGCTTTGCTCTTACCAAAGGACATAGCGCCTTTGCCACCGCCGCCTTGCATCTGGCGCATGAAGAAAATCCATACCCCGATAAGCAATAACATCGGGAACCAAGAGATGAAGATTTGGGTAAGGAACCCTGACTCTTCGGCTTCTTGGCCCTTCATAGTGATGCCTTTACGATCAAGATCATTAATTAAATCTTGGTCATATAACGGCATGATAGTAGTGAATTTTTCACCAGTTCGTTTAGCACCTTCAATAGTACGTTGGTCGCTCTTAACTTCAACAGTTGCGACCTGTCCATCACGGACATTATCTAAGAAGGTAGAATAATCCATCTTCTGCGATGACGAAGAAGAGGGGGAGTAACCCTGAAACACTGACATCAGCACAACGGCGATGACAACCCAGAGTATTAGATTTTTTGCCATGTCACTCAAATTACTAGACCTCATTAAGTCTTGCGATTATTAACGCTAGGTTACTACAACTTGTACCCTGTCGCCACAAGATAGACTTCGCGGGAACGAGCCCGTGAAGAGTCTGGTTTACGTGTTTTAACGACTTTAAACACTGCTTTTACCGCTTTCATGTATTCGTCAAAGCCCTCCCCCTGAAAGACTTTTACCGCAAAACAGCCATTAGGAGCCAATACTTGATGGCACATATCTAACGCCAATTCCACTAAATACATGGCACGGGGTTGATCAACACTATCTGAACCACTCATGTTGGGTGCCATATCAGACAACACAACGTCAACTTTAGCATCACCGACGCGAGTAAGTAATGCTTGAAGGACTTTATCTTCACGAAAATCCCCTTGCAAAAAATCGACGCCGACGATGGGATCCATAGGCAAAATGTCACAGGCGATGACTTTACCTCTATCTCCCGCTAATTTAACTGCCACTTGAGACCAACCTCCCGGAGCGGCACCGAGATCAACCACAGTCATGCCTGGGCGAATTAGTTGATCCTTTTGCTGGATCTCCTCAAGCTTAAACGCAGCGCGAGATCGCAAGCCCATTTTTTGGGCTAGTTTGACATAGTGATCATCAAAGTGTTCTAGCATCCAGCGATTAGAACTGGCCGTACGTTTTATACCTGACATTTAAAATCCGCAACAATTGAGAGTTACACAAAGGCTATATAAGGGTAGAATAGCCGTTTTTCAACAGTAACTCAGCAAAAGTTGGTAGAAATGAACTTAACAACCAAACAAAAACAGCATTTAAAAGGTCTAGCGCATCCGCTAAAGCCAGTGGTGCTGCTTGGTGCCAATGGATTGACTGAAGGTGTACTCGCTGAAATTGAAAGCGCACTCGCTTATCATGAACTGATTAAAGTGAAAGTAGCCTCTGCCGACAGAGAGCTAAAAAATGCCATCGTTGATGCCATAGTACGTGAAACTCAATCCGCAAAAGTGCAACTTATTGGTCATATTCTGGTGATTTATCGTCAATCACCAGAAATGAAAATTGCTTTGCCAAAGGCAAAGTAATTTTTCTTGATTTTATCGTGTTAACAACAAGGCCATTCAATCGAGTGGCCTTTTTGTTTTCGCTGTTAATTTAAGCGATTAGCATAGCCCTAAGGTGTTTCAGAAATAACTTGTTCCTTATAATGCTCAGGCGTTAAGCCTAATAACTCAGGCAATGAGGTACCAACCGAAATCGAAGAGAATGTGCCGGTTAATATACCGATAAACATTGCAATCGAAAATCCTTCCAGCGGCCCACCGCCCATGATCCACAGCGCACCGACCGTCATTAAGGTTGTCCCTGAGGTCACCATAGTACGAGAAAACGTCGCCACAATTGCTTGGTTGTTAATGTCTTGAATCGCAAGCTTTGGCTTAGCAATCAATAATTCACGAATACGATCAGCGATAATGATCGAATCGTTTAAGGAGTAACCTAAAATCGCCAGCACAGCCGCAAGTATCGTTAAATTAAACTCCATCTGAGTCAACGCGAAAAATGCCAGCACGAACACTACGTCATGCACTAAGGCGAATAGAGCACCCGATGCGAGTCGCCATTCGAAGCGATAACTTAAATAACCTAATATCGCCAGCATAGCGACTAACAGCGCCAAACCGCCCTGCTCTGCCAATTCTTGACCAATCTGCGGCCCGACAACACTGCTGTTAAGCACTTGCACTTCAGAGTTAAGTGGCGCTAATACCTGCTGAATATCGATATTACCTTGCTCTGTATCGACACTCTTTATATCGGAATAGCGCAACACCCAACGTCCCGGCTCACTGGCGGAGACTACACTCACTTCTTGCTGATAAGCGGCGTTGAGTAAAGGTTGCAATTCACTGCTGGTAATTTTTCTATCGACCTGCACTTCGGTGACGACACCGCCAGTAAAATCTAAGCCCCAGTTAAAACCTTTCACGCCGATGATGGTTAATGACACTAGCATCAACAAAATAGAGATAGCACTCGAAACATAACGCCATTTAGTTAGATTGATATTTTTCATGGTTATACCCTCACATGACGGCTAGCATCACGTCCATAAACTAAGTTGATCAAGGCCCTTGAAGCAAAGATACCGGTAAACATGCTGGTCAATAGACCTAGACCTAAGGTCAAGGCAAAACCTTGGATTGGACCATTACCTATGGAGTAAAGCACCACTGCAGTGATCATAGTGGTGAAGTTGGCGTCAAAAATAGTAGAAAACGCGCTATCAAACCCAGTATCAATTGCCAGCGCAAAACTGCGACCTTCCTTTAACTTGTCTTTTATTCGCTCGAAAATCAGCACGTTGGTATCGACAGCCATACCGACTGTTAACACCAAGCCCGCAATCCCAGGTAAGGTCAACACAGCGCCAGGGATAAGTGCCAGTAAACCAAACAGGATCACCATATTGGAGATCAGCGCTATATTCGCCACCCAACCGAGACGGCGATACCAAAGCGCCATAAACAGCAAGGTAATCCCCATCCCTAAACCAAGGGCAGCAAAACCGTTTTCAATGTTTTCAGCACCCAGCGTCGGGCCAATAGTGCGCTCTTCAACAATAGTCACTGGCGCCGTCATAGAGCCTGCTCGCAGTAACAAAGCTAATTGTTGTGCTTCTTGATAGGAGCCAGCACCCGTAATGCGAAAACGATCTCCAAGTTGGGATTGAATCGTCGCAACACTGATAATCTCTTGTGTTTGCTTTGCCTTACCTTGCTCATCACGGCTGTATTCGCTGTAAGACGTCGCCATAGGTTTGCCGATATTGGTACGGGAAAACTCAGACATTTTCTGCCCACCCACACGGTCAAGGTTAATGTTCACCTCCGCCATGCCCATCTCGCCTAAATTCGCCCTCGCATCGACAATATGATCGCCACCCAGCACTGGTGTGCGGCTCACATAAATAGGCTTACCAGACTTGTCATTGAGTACCATAGCATTGACGGAGCCAGACTCTTTAACCTCGAAGAAGGCCAGACTCGCCGTAGCACCGATAACGTTTTTGGCGGCGGCAGGATCTTGTACTCCAGGCAATTCAATCCGAATTCGATGCTCCCCTTGACGCTGCACTAAAGCTTCAGTGATACCGAGTTCTTCAATACGGCTGCGCATCACTTGTAAGTTTTGCTGCACTGTCAAATTACGCAGTTTCGTTTGCTCTTCTTGGCTCAACTTAATCAGTAAACCCGCGCCATCTGCATTGGATAGCTGCCAATTAGGATAGGACTCTTTCATCATTTGACGCACGGCAGCACGGGCATCATTATCGGGCAATGTCATGTTTAACTGGTGACTTTGGTCCAAATGCACGCTAGCACCACGAATTTTCTGCTCACGGATGAATTGACGTAGCGAATCAACAAGCGTCTCGGCCTGAGTTTGATAAACAGGATCAATATCAACATCGAGTAAGAACTGTACGCCACCGCGCAAGTCGAGCCCGAGTTTAATCGGCTGAAAGCCTAAGTTTTGTAACCAACTTGGCGCCGCACTGGCAAGGGATAAAGTCAATTCTTTTGGCTCTGCGACCATAGAAGACACTAAAGTTTTGACTAAGGTTTGTTGGTTATCCGCATCGAGGACAATTAAGGTTTCACCATTTTTTTGGTCGATACGTTTTACCGTCACGCCTTCAGCTTGTAGCTTATCTCGAAGGGCAATAGGTGTGAGCGTTAACCCCGCCTTCGCGCCCACCTGCACCGCCGCATCCTCACCGTAAAATGTCGGCAAGGCACTGAATAGCATCACGATAATAGTGACGATAAGCACTAAGTATTTCCAAGCTGAATAGTGATTTAGCAGCCGTTGATTGGGTTTTCTTTCCATGGGATTAACTCGCTATTTAACGCTCAGCATTTGAATCAAATCACTAAGCGAACATATTGATATCAGTCCGAAACACGTGATTGAGTACCAGCGGCTAAGCTCGTAAGGCTCAAAACATCACTGCCTACTTAAGCAGCTATAAAAAGTTTCGGTGAGTACAAAAAGACAACAGCATGAAAAATCGATAAGAGTAGGCTCCTATCAACGTCATGCCTAAATAGGCGAGTTAAGCGGCTTGTTGGCTAAATCGATATTGAAGATTTGAGACTTTCCAACCCGAAATTCGGGCGGGGGAAGAAACAGCAGAAAGCGTCCAATCTGATGTGATATCAAGATCGGTGGGTTCAACGACATTGGATGTCGGTTCGGCAGTAAAGTCTACAGCGAGTACATATACTGGCTTGACCTCACGCACATCGTGCTGGGCAAGACTGATAAATCGCGGCGAATTTATCGGGGCAAAATCTAAGTCATCTGAATGACTCACATAGCCAGAACTCGGACAAGGTGCTGGCTGTGATTCTAATTCTGAATTGACTAGATCGGTATCATGACTATTCGGTGAGCCGCAGCTTTCAACGGTTTGCGCATCAGACTGTGCATTAGATTGGGCATTGAGCTGCGCATTGTCTTGGGCGATAACATCGGCATCGGGCAAACTTTGAGGCTCAGCGCTTCGCTTTGTATGGGGAGTCGAGCTATCAAGACTCACAGTATGCATCTGAGCATAATGGCGAGTTGCATCACTGCGCTGTACTGAGGGTTTTGGCGCATAGCTAGCCGAGTGCGCAATCAACATGATCGCCACGCAAACTAACATCAATCCTGTACGCCAATGTTTGACCAAAGCGTGCCCTCTTATAAAACGTTATCAAACTAAAGATGAACCTATTCACTGTTCGCTTTTGATGCTTAACTGTGGGTCCATAAAGTGAAACTCGCGCAAAAAAACAACATACACATTTCGCCAATGTTGATTTTGCTAGGATGGCAGCTTAGGTAAAAACCTACAAAGAGACAAATTAAACTTTGTCCATCTTACCCCGAATTCAACGCTGAAGCGCGATCGATATCCTTGGCTAAAGCCCTAAACTCAAGCCGTAAACAAACTTAATTCGCGGATAACAAAAAACCGCCCTAGGACGGTTTTAGCGATATCGCATGAGTCACGCTCACAACACTATAAGCAAAGTATTATAAGCAGATTATAAATACTGTACTGAGATGATTTCGTAATCTGTCATACCACCTGGCGTAGTAATAGACACTTCATCACCTTCATTTTTGCCGACTAAACCGCGGGCTATTGGTGAATTCACTGAAATCAGGTTTTCTTTAATATTCGCTTCGTCATCGCCGACTATGCGATAAGTCACTTCAACATCGGTATCGAGATTTAAAATAGTCACAGTGGCGCCAAAAATGATACGACCGTTATTCACCATCTTAGTGACGTCGATAATTTGCGCGTTAGATAACTTACCCTCAATATCACGGATACGTGCTTCACAAATACCTTGTTCCTCACGAGCCGCATGGTATTCCGCGTTTTCTTTCAAGTCGCCTAACTCTCTCGCTGAAGCAATTGCTTCAGTGATTTTAGGGCGACGGTCAAACTTGAGAATATCTAACTCTTTACGCAGCTGCTCTGCACCGACAACTGTCATAGGAACCTTAGTCATAACTTCTTTCGTCTCCTTTAAAACAAAAGCAACCCGTGCCAACGCTAAGGTCAACACAGTCAAATGAGGGTGGAATTGCGCTATTCTAATCGTTATGCGCTTTTGATGCACCAAGAACTATGCATTGACGCAGCTTACCCAACCTTAAGCAGAGTTACCAGTAATCAAATTCAAATCTGTATACCTAAGGAAATTTCGCACACGTTTTAGTACGAAATGAATACAAAAATGCCCACTCGCCATTTAGACCGTGGGCATAAAGACTCAAAGCAAAAACCTCAAATTAGAGGTTAACTCACTTATTCAAGCCCAGCCTCAAAGGTCAAAAAGATTTCGCTAACCGTTTTATCAGCAAGGGATTTATCTGAATTAGGGCGCTCAATTGCCGCATGTAAGAGATAACGTCCTGCTGAAGGTAAGATCATTGAAACTTTACCGTCTTTATCTGAGGTAAATTCGATTTCCTCTGGTTTGTTACGATATAAGCTACCGTCTTTCATAATGGCGACTTTAACGCCTTCAACGGGCTTACCATCGAAAACAAATTGCAGGGTAGCAGCTTCGTTCTCAACAATATCAGCAGGATGAGTCACAGGCACTAGTTCTAAATATTCCCCCTTAGGCTTTAACACTTCCTCAGTTGGCTTATTACGTGTGACATAGGTTTCAACCCGCGACACATTTAAAGAACTTTCAAGTTCATAGGCTCCCTTTGGCATAGCAGCAGTTGTGGCTTTTTTATCCATACGGCTGCGTACAACCCCTTCTTTTCCTTTAACTTTATATTGAGAAAAATAACGAGGTGAAACTTCTTTTTCAAACTTATAAGTGCCATCTTGCATCAGTTGCACATCAAACACCGACTTACGTCCGCCCGTGTAACTTGAGCTTGGAGACGTTGGTTTTCCATTTGGCTGTAACACACGCACATCACTGGCACTAAAAGGTTTATCCATCATAAACACTTGATTACTGGCAGACACATCTGAAGTAATCCACACAATTTCTTCACTTTCAGCCGAAACGTTGAAGTGGCTAGGTAAAATCCATCTGTCGTGGCTACTTGCCAATGGGCTAATGCAAAGTGTGCTAAGTAATGCAATAAGACGTAATTTCATGCCTTTTCCTTAAGTTTAACAATTAATATACGGGCTAAATATTTAATGGATTGACTCAACGAGCCATGCCGCTTAAGCGTAAGTCGATAACGCCAGTTTCTGTCGTAGCGGGCAACTGCACAGAGAAATCTCCCGCAGCTAAATCGATATTTTGTCGTACAAGATCGCGACCACCGTGTTCACGCACCACTTCAATAAATACAGTGTAAGTGGCAGGTTCAAGCACTTTTCCCGCCTCATCTTTTAAATCCCAATCGATTTTGTAATGACCCGCGGGACGTGTCGCAGATGCAATACCGTCAACAAAGCTCATATCTTCGCGTCCGGCTTTACGCCACCAACGACGGATATCTTTCAACCATTTATGGCCTTCATCCCATACCCAAAGGCTTAAGGTTTTAACCGTTTGCCCCTTGGCATCCTCAACCCATACGGCCACATAGGGTCTGTGATATTGCCCTTCGGTAATTTCAGGCAAGGTTAAATCGACTGTCATTTTAGGCGTCGCAAACGCCACAGAACTGACAAACAAAGCACTCACCGCAATGGTGCGAATAAGATGACGCATACTCGGCCTATACTCCTTATGGAACAAAATAAACATACACAAGCCCGCAACTACTGCTGACGAGTACCATGTATAACAATGACTTTTTGAGGCGCTTGGTTTGAGGCAACAACAAATAAGCCCCAGTGAGCGAAAATAAAATGATAAGCACAGCGCTGAGATCGAGTATCCAAGCCCAAGCTGTGCCTGTGTTACGGCCCTTATGCAAATCATTCACTACGGCAACGACACCGTAATCTAAGGTTTCGACATAGGCTTGCCCGTCGAGTAAGTCCAATGTCAGGCTGCGGTAAGTGCCGGGCCCTTTGCTGACTAAACTAATTTCATCTTCATCGATATCGGCACTCGCCATATCCATAGCCCATTCACTTTTCAACCAATGACCCGCAGCCAGACGCCATTGTGAGTCTTGGGCATTAACGGGTAACAAATAGGCTGGGATTGGCACTTGTTCCCGCTTAGGTTCCTGATCAGCTTGAGAAAACCAATTAGGATGATTTAACGTTATACCTGTCACAGCAAAAAACAGCATCAGCAACAATAAAGCCATAGACACATAAACATGAATAATGCGGGCAAAGGACAAAGACGACTTACTGACTCTTAATTTCAATGATGCACTCTCAAAAGCAAACCGAAGAGAAATACCTCCAAAGTCTGCTTTCCCTATGCAGCTAAAGATAGAAATAAGCTGCATTAAACTAATTTAATGCGCCGAGATTAAATGAGATCGATTATCAAACAGAACAAAGTTTACAAACTTTACATATTCAATACTGAAAAAGAAGTTAAAAAGTAAGAAGAAAAATAAGTGCTAAAAATAAAGCACTTAGGAGTGAATCTATTTTTAGCACTCAAAAACCATTACCTTCGATTAAATTAGCAGCAAATAATTTATTGTATCACCTGTAAATACCTTTCAAATTCAGGAGGATAAAATCCAACATTTGGGTTAATTTTTTTGCTTAAAATTTACTTTGCCACCCTCTCGTTTACCTTATGCCAATCAGCTACAATCCGCCGCCGGCGACTTGCTGGTACTTCCAAGGAAATATCATCTTGAGTACATCTCTGCTCAAAAAAATGCGCTGCCTGCATATTGTGTGGCTCGCATTAATGCTCAACGCCTGCGTTGCACCACTCTTATTAATGTCACCCCAAGGCCAGCTCATGTGGGCCCTGCTTAAACCCCTTGTCGGTTTAGATCCGAACGATGTCGGATTATTCGAACAACCGCTCATCAAGAACCGTATGCAGGAATTGCTGGGTAAAAATTACGATACCACCCTGTCCCTGCTCAAAACGGCCGACAAGATCCAACAGGAAGGTCCACTCATCTACTTAGTGTCAACTTACACCCCTGTCCCCGAAATGGCAGAAAAAGCAGGCCTAGTTTGGAACTCAGACACCAACCAAATGGCAGTCATGCTGATGAAAGGCGGTGCACCCTTAGTGATTTCTGAGCAATTCAGTAATCAGGTAGAAAAACGGGTCCCAAGTTGGCCGAAGGAATTAGCCGACTATACTGATCCACAGAAGTTACAACAAAAAGCCATAGAAGCGGGCGCGAACCAAGTGCAGCAACAATTAGCAATACCTGATGCTGTCAAAGCCGTTGCAACAGGTGATGTTAAAGCGGCCCAAAGTGCCGTTATTGATAGTGCAGTCACAGAGAATACAGTCATTAAGAATGCTGCAATGCCAATCAATATCACTGAAGCGGCTGCAAAAGTCGCCGTTCCAGCTGCTCCAGCAGAAATAAAATCGCCACCCGTTGCTCCTGAAGTCAAAAAGCAATAAAACGGATCACCACAGTGCCAGCTCAAATGGCACTGTGGATTAACTTTGAAAATAGCTGAATTGCCACAACCAACGGGAATTATAGAGACAAGGGAAAGGCTGGACGGGCTAATTGAAGGGAAACTGAAAGCAAAATAACGCTAAGCTGAAATTAGTTAAAAGTTAAAAAGCAAAAAGCCTGTCCGAAGACAGGCTTTTTAACTTTTGGCTGGGGTACAAGGATTCGAACCTTGGAATGCCGAGATCAAAACCCGGTGCCTTACCACTTGGCGATACCCCAATAAACTGTGTTTAATCTTCTATCGAAGATTGCATTTTGATGGTACGGGAAGAGAGACTTGAACTCTCACACCTCGCGGCACCAGAACCTAAATCTGGCGTGTCTACCAATTTCACCATTCCCGCATCAAAATGTACCAAAATTGTCTATTCAACATTTTTGGATTTTTCTCTGATAAATCACTTTAACAGAGTTAAATATGGTAGCAATGGCGGGACTTGAACCTGCGACCCCAGCATTATGAGTGCTGTGCTCTAACCAGCTGAGCTACATTGCCAATGGCTGGGGTACAAGGATTCGAACCTTGGAATGCCGAGATCAAAACCCGGTGCCTTACCACTTGGCGATACCCCAATCAACTTGGAAACTGAGAAAAATGGCTGGGGTACAAGGATTCGAACCTTGGAATGCCGAGATCAAAACCCGGTGCCTTACCACTTGGCGATACCCCAACTAACTCTGTTTCAAACATCCGCTATCGCCGATGTTTCTAAATTCATATATCTAAAAATGGTACGGGAAGAGAGACTTGAACTCTCACACCTTGCGGCACCAGAACCTAAATCTGGCGTGTCTACCAATTTCACCATTCCCGCACAGTTTCATGTTTACATCGTGAAGAGATGCTAGCAATTAATGCTAGAGTAAAATCGTGATTCATTTTATATAAGAAATTTATCTTAAATAAAATGGTAGCAATGGCGGGACTTGAACCTGCGACCCCAGCATTATGAGTGCTGTGCTCTAACCAGCTGAGCTACATTGCCACATCGATATTACGCGCCCCTCTCAGCGAGGAACGGGGCGTATTATGCTTATTCGAGGTATCTAGGTCAACAGCTTTTTTTCGCTATTTCCCTTAGGTTAAGCTGTTCGGCTATTACTTCACCAAACTGAGCAACAGATGTGCTAAATAACACCTTGTTGCTCATACTTAGCTTAATTTATCGAGACTTACAGCGTGAATAAGCTTTGTTATACGTTAAACAGGAAATGCATCACATCGCCATCTTTAACGATATAGGTTTTACCTTCCACGCGTAACTTACCGGCTTCTTTCGCGCCAGCTTCACCTTTGTGGGCAATAAAGTCGTCAAATGCCATCACTTGGGCACGGATAAAACCGCGTTCAAAATCGGTATGGATAACGCCCGCCGCTTGCGGAGCACTCGCCCCCACTGGCACAGTCCAAGCACGCACTTCTTTCACGCCTGCGGTGAAATAGGTTTGCAGATTCAGTAATTCATAACCTGCGCGGATCACACGATCTAAACCTGGTTCTTCGATACCCAGATCCGCCATAAACTCATCGCGCTCCTCGATTTCCATCTCGGCCAGTTCAGATTCAATCGCCGCACATACGGCAACAACGATAGCGTTTTCTGTCGCAGCAATGGCGCGAACGGCATCTAAGTGCGGGTTATTTTCAAAACCATCTTCCGCAACGTTAGCAATATACATGGTCGGTTTTAAGGTTAAGAAGTTCAGGTAAGCCACCGCTTCCAGCTCTTCTTTCGATAAATCCATAGAACGCAACATTTTAGCTTCGTCTAAAATGGGGCGCATTTTTTCTAATACTTCCACTTCAAACTTAGCGTCTTTATCGCCACCTTTAGCACGTTTCTGCTGACGCTGAACAGCACGCTCTAAACTGTCTAAGTCAGCTAAGGCTAATTCAGTGTTGATGACTTCGATATCGCCAGCAGGGTCAACCTTGTTAGCAACGTGAACAATGTTGTCATCATCAAAACAACGTACTACATGACCAATAGCATCGGTTTCACGGATGTTAGCGAGGAACTTGTTACCTAAGCCTTCGCCTTTAGATGCGCCAGCCACAAGACCCGCAATATCCACGAATTCCATGGTGGTAGGTAACACACGTTGTGGATTCACAATCGCAGCTAACGCATCCAGACGTGGATCCGGCACAGGTACAACACCAGTGTTAGGTTCAATGGTACAAAACGGGAAGTTAGCCGCTTCGATGCCAGCCTTAGTTAACGCATTAAAAAGCGTTGATTTACCTACGTTAGGAAGACCAACAATGCCGCATTTAAAACCCATATGCTTACCTTTCTCTCGATTATTGGCTGACAAGTCACACTCATCAGCGAGGTTTAGTCGTCCTGCCCTATGGCAGCACATTACTGAATAATTAAATCACTTAACACTTGAGTCTCGCCAAAGGCAGAACCTACTCCGCTTTAAAGGAGTGTAATCTGTTCATGGCTTTCACCATGTCTTGTTTAAACAAAATTTCGGTAGAACGCACGGCTTCATCTATCGCCGCCTCGATAAGCTCTTGCTCTTTAGCAGGTGCTTTTCCCAGTACGTAACCACTCACTTGATTTTTATCACCGGGATGACCGATACCTAAGCGTAAACGGTAGAAGTTTTTATCGTTAGCCAGTTTAGCAATAATATCTTTCAGACCATTGTGGCCGCCATGACCGCCACCGAGCTTAAACTTAGCCACACCGGGCGGCAGATCGAGTTCATCGTGAGCGACCAGAATCTCTTCCGGCGTGATACGGAAAAAATTCGCCAAAGCGCCAACCGCTTTACCGCTTAAATTCATATAAGTCGTCGGGATCAATAAGCGGACATCTTTATCGTGCAATACGGCTCTGGCGGTCAAACCAAAATACTTACTATCGGCCACTAAAGTCACGCCGCAAATTCTCGCTAACTCAAGTACGTACCAAGCCCCCGCATTATGGCGAGTGTGTGCATATTCAGCACCTGGATTAGCCAGACCAACTATTAATTTTATTTCGCTCATGACACTCAATATCGTTATTTCGTCGATGACAGCCGCGCAAAGTGCCGACTGAACTGACCATACCAGCTAAAACGCGGCATTTTAGCACTCAAACCCCAAGTCAACAAATGCCACGTCATCGCACAGGAGCAGAACACAAGGTCAGAACACAGAACAACTCAGCGTTAATTAAGCCCCATAGCATATTTAAGGACAGTCTTTTTGAGCGGAGAATTGATGTTTGCCAACTTTAACGCGCCATTACGCAGCAGCTTTAGCGGCAGAATATCGTTGCTAAAACCGGCGTAAAACAAATCCATCGCGGTCATCATCAATTGATTATCGCGATAACGTTTGCGCTGATATTGGGCAAGCACTTCATTCGACCACCAGATATTATCTTGGCCTAATGCATCCTTGATAACCGCTAAAAACGCTTCGACATCCTTAAACCCAAGGTTTACCCCTTGGCCTGCGAGGGGATTAATGGTGTGGGCGGCATCGCCTAAAATCACCACATTATGACTATAGTAGCGCTGGGCATGGCGGCGAGTGAGGCCAAAACTGCCTTTATTCTCAACGGTAAAATCAGCGTCCAAACGCGCTGGGAAATGCACTCTTATCTGATCTGCAAGCTGTTTATTATTAAGCTGCATTAACTGTTTAATTCGATTGGCATCGTCGTACCACACCAGCGAAGCGTTATTGCCAGGTAAAGGTAATAATGAACGTGGCCCTTTGGGCGTAAACTGCTGCCAAGTCACATCCTGTTGCCCCTGTGCGGTGTTGATATTAATCAACATGGCCGATTGAGCGTAATCCCAACCCGAAATGCCAATTCCCGCCCATTGACGTACCTGCGAGTGAGCACCATCGGCGCCAACCAACAACTTAGAGGTCAGTTTACTATTCGATTGTAAGTGCACGCTCACACTGTCGCTATCGCGTGCAAATGCCACCACTTTATCGGGACAATATAAAGTAATCCCAGCCAATTGTGTCATCTGTTGCCACAGGGCTAGTTGGATTAAACGGTTTTCGACTATATGGCCTAAATGGCTGGCGCCAATTTGTGAACAGTGGAATTGGGTGATATAGCCATCGAGCTCCCAAGTTTCTAAGCCAAGATAAGGCACATTACGCATCTTGAGCAATGAGTCCAAGGCGCCAAGACGTTCAAGCAGCGTTTCAGAAGCCACACTGATGGCCGAGACTCGCACATCTAATGGCTGTTCGGCTTGATAAGCCTCTGGCGCAAAAGATTCAATCACCGCCACTTGCAAACCCTGTTGGGCTAATCCAATTGCCGTCGCCGCACCAACCATGCCGCCGCCGACAAGAATGACATCGAACTCAGTACTTTCAGCATGAGTAACGTCAGAATGAGTCACGTTAGAATCTGTGGTATCGGATATCATCTGTGCATGTGTCTCTTCAATCTGGCTCATCCTACTTACCACCTTAGTTACGACCTTAGTTAGCACCTTTAAGCCCTTCTGTATTTCTGCCTAAGCGACTTTTCACAAACCCGCTCGATTATGCCTTATATCAAGATACCACGGAAATGTTGAGCGCATTTCGATTCGAAATCCGTGAAGACATAGGCATTCAAGCCCGAATAGTTTGCTGGAAATAACGAAAGCTCAGCATGTTAACAATATTAATCTTGCCCAAATGCAGCCGAACAATAAAAACCTAGCATTTGTGAGGGTATCGCCCTTGGCAAAAGCCAACAGCTAAAAGTGTGGACAAAGCTGGTCAGCAGCCGTAACAGCAGGTAAAATGTCGCGCTATTTTTATTGGTCATCTTAGGGCGACACAACTGATGAGTAAGAAACTCCATATCAAGACTTGGGGCTGTCAAATGAATGAGTATGACTCATCCAAGATGGCTGATCTGTTAGGCGAATACCAAGGTTATACCTTGACTGAAGAAGCGTCTGAGGCAGATATTCTCCTGCTCAACACTTGTTCTATCCGCGAAAAAGCGCAAGAAAAAGTGTTCCATCAGCTAGGACGCTGGAAGACGCTTAAAGATAAAAATCCCAATTTGATTATTGGCGTGGGCGGCTGCGTTGCCTCACAAGAAGGCAAAGCCATTAAAGACAGAGCCCAATGTGTCGACATTATTTTCGGACCACAAACCTTGCACCGTCTGCCCGAGATGATCGAGCAAGTGCGCCGTGGCGACAAAGCGGTTATCGATATCAGCTTCCCTGAAATCGAAAAATTCGACCGTCTGCCAGAGCCACGCGCCGAAGGCCCAACCGCGTTTGTGTCTATCATGGAAGGTTGCAGCAAATACTGCTCGTTCTGTGTTGTACCTTATACTCGCGGCGAAGAAGTCAGCCGTCCATCGGACGATATTATCCTTGAAATCGCCCAATTGGCAGAGCAAGGTGTGCGCGAAGTAAACTTGCTCGGCCAAAACGTGAATGCCTATCGCGGCGCAACTCACGATGGCGCAATTTGTACTTTTGCGGAGTTACTGCGCTTCGTGGCAGCCATCGACGGTATCGACCGTATCCGCTTCACGACCAGTCATCCGATTGAATTTACACAAGATATCATCGACGTTTACGAAGATACCCCTGAGCTTGTAAGCTTCTTGCACTTGCCGGTGCAATCGGGTTCTGACCGCATTCTCACGGCGATGAAACGCGGCCATATGGCGATTGAATATAAGTCAATCATCCGCCGCCTGCGTAAAGCCCGTGAAGGGATTCAAATCAGCTCGGACTTTATCATTGGCTTCCCTGGCGAAACCAAAGAAGACTTTGCCGATACCATGAAGTTGATTGAAGACATAGGTTTCGACCACAGCTTCAGCTTTATCTATAGCGCACGTCCGGGCACGCCAGCGGCAGATTTACCCGATAACGTCGATATGGAAGAGAAAAAACAACGTCTGGCGATTCTGCAAGACCGCATCACCCAGCAAGCCATGCGCTACAGCCGCCACATGATGGGCACAGTGCAACGTATTCTGGTTGAAGGACCATCGGTGAAAAATCCTATGGAACTGCGCGGCCGTACTGAGAACAACCGAGTGGTGAACTTCGAAGGTCAACCAAAACACATTGGTACTTTCGTGGATGTCGAAATTGTCGACGTTTACACTAACTCACTGCGCGGTGTCTTTATCCGCGGCGAAGATGAAATGGATCTACGTCGTAGCCTGCGCCCTGCTGAAATTCTGGCCAAGCGTAAACAAGATGATGAACTGGGTGTGACTCAATTTAAGCCATAAGCGTTAAATCGGCTTAAACAGTACCGATATCAGTACCTATATAAAGAAGGGCGACTTAGTCGCCCTTTTGCTTTCACGCACTTTTGTTTAAGTCTACCGAGGCAATTGTTATTTTCCGTTAGCAATTATCGGCTATGGCTCGTAAACTAAAATTATCTTGCGATGGTTAACCAACCTCGTACCTTGCTTTCTTATTCGCTATTGGGAGTGCTATTTGTCCAGTAAATTAACTACCATGAATCTGTATCTCGAACCCGCAGAAACACGCCGTTTGGCTTCACTGTGCGGTCCATTCGATGACAATATCAAGCAGATAGAACGTCGCGTTGGCGTTGAAATCGTCCGTAAGAACAATCATTTCCAGATCACCGGACTGCCACGCAATTGTTTAAGCGCCAACAACTTACTCAAAGAACTCTACATCGAGACCCAAACGGTTAAAGGCAGCACGCCCGATCTTGAGCCTGAGCAAGTCCATATCGCTATTCAAGCGGCCATTGCCCTAGAGCAAGCAGACGCTAACGACGACAGCGGTATTAATATCAAAACCCGCCGCGGTGTCATTAAGCCACGCAATCCGAATCAAAGCTTGTATGTAGCCAATATTACGCGTCACGATATTACCTTCGGTATCGGCCCTGCGGGAACGGGCAAAACCTACCTTGCCGTAGCAGCGGCAGTAGATGCGTTAGAGCGCCAAGAAGTGCGCCGCATTCTGCTGACTCGCCCTGCGGTGGAAGCGGGTGAAAAACTCGGTTTCTTACCTGGCGATCTCAGCCAAAAGGTCGACCCCTATTTGCGTCCGCTCTACGATGCGTTGTTCGAAATGCTTGGCTTTGAAAAAGTGGAACGCCTCATCGAGAAAAATGTAATAGAAGTGGCACCGCTTGCCTATATGCGCGGTCGTACCTTGAACGATGCCTTTATTATTCTCGATGAAAGCCAAAACACCACAATCGAGCAGATGAAGATGTTCCTTACCCGTATCGGTTTCAATTCCCGTGCGGTGATCACAGGCGATATCACTCAAACCGACTTACCTAAACATCAAAAGTCAGGGCTACGTCACGCGATTGAAGTGTTAAGCCAAGTCGAAGAAATCAGCTTTAACTTTTTTGTCTCCCAAGATGTAGTGCGCCATCCTGTGGTTGCCCGTATCGTTGAAGCCTATGAAGCCTTCGAGTTAAAAGAGCAAACCTTAAAAGCCAAAAAAGAAAGCCAGTACCAAAAGCAACAGCAGGAAGCCGCAACACATGAGTCTTGAGTTAGCCTTAGATATTCAACATGCCAGCACCAGTGAGTGGCTACCAACGGACGAACAATTCGCCCTTTGGGCCACTACCGCAATTGGCAATAGCATGGATGAAGCTGAATTAACCATACGTATCGTCGATAGCCGTGAGAGCCAAATGCTCAACAATACCTATCGCGGTAAAGACAAACCGACCAATGTACTGTCATTTCCCTTTGAAGCACCACCAGAAATTGAACTTCCTTTACTCGGAGATCTTGTCATTTGCGCGGCAGTCGTTGAAAATGAAGCCCGTGAACAACAAAAACCACTAGAAGCGCACTGGGCACACATGGTTGTACATGGTTGCTTGCATCTGCTAGGGTATGATCACATCGACGATGAAGAAGCCGAAGAGATGGAGTCATTAGAGACTCAACTCATTGAAAGCTTCGGTTTTACTGACCCATATAAGGAACAATAATTAGCTAAGATAATCCCTATCAAAAGCTAATGAGAAAACTATGAGTGACGATATCCCCCCTAGTACGAACGCCCACAAGAAAGGTTGGTTTGATAGAGTAAGTCAGCTATTTCAGGGCGAACCTCAAAATCGCGAAGATCTAGTCGATGTGATTGATGGTGCCGAGCAGCGCGATTTGATCACCCAAGACACCCGCGAGATGATAAAAGGTGTATTAGACGTTTCTGATATGCGTGTTCGGGATATCATGATCCCAAGAGCTCAAATTGTCGCCCTCCAGATAGACAACTCGGTCGAAGAGTTACTTGCGACTGTGATTGGTTCAGGTCACTCGCGCTTCCCCGTCGTTAACGAAGATAAAGACCATATCGAAGGCATATTGCTTGCCAAAGATTTGATCCCTTACGGTTTCTCCAACAGTGATGAGCCCTTCTCACTGGATCGCGTGATCCGTCCCGCCGTGGTTGTGCCCGAAAGCAAACGCGTCGATGTTCTGCTAAAAGAATTCCGCTCTCAACGCTACCATATGGCGATTGTGGTTGACGAGTACGGCGGTGTATCGGGTCTTGTGACTATCGAAGATATTCTTGAAGAAATTGTCGGCGAGATTGAAGACGAATTCGACCACGATAGCACTGAAGAAACCGAGATCCGCAAAGTCGGTAACACGGTTTATATGGTTAAAGCTTTGACGCCAATCGAAGATTTCAACGAAGAATTCAACACTGAATTCAGCGATGAAGAGTTTGATACCGTCGGTGGCTTAGTCTCACACGCCTTTGGCCACCTGCCAGAACGTAACGAGAGCATCATCATTGAAGGCATAGAATTTAAAGTCATCAATGCTGATACTAGGCGTTTAATCCAACTCAGAGTTAAACTCCCCGATCCTAATACTGGCGAAGACGTAGAATAATCACTCGTGCTAAAAAAAATCCGGGCTTTTGCCCAACAACAGTCCCAACCTAGTGCTTTGAGACTCGTACTGGCATTTGCCCTTGGCGCCAGTACGGCGCTTTCATTTGCGCCCTATTCCATTTGGATAATCTATCCGTTTGCCATGGCGATTGCCCTCTGGCACAGCCGAACGCTGAGCGCTAAGGCAAGCTTTTACTATTGGTTAAGCTTTGGATTTGGCTGTTTTGCCGTAGGGATCAGCTGGGTTCACGTGAGCATGGATACCTTTGGTGGTATGCCGCTCATTGCCTCCGTTGGGTTAATGGCCTTGTTAGCCTTGTATTTAGCCTTGTATCCCGCGCTAACTGGTTTGGCGCTGGTTTGGTTAACTAAAACGCTGAGCCATGATGGTGAAACTCGATTTGGTCTTTGGCGTAATCTCGCCCTATTCCCCGCGTTATGGACCTTGACCGAATGGACTCGAGGCTGGGTAATGACAGGCTTCCCTTGGTTATGGGCGGGTTACTCGCAAACTCAAGGGCCGCTAAAACCCCTTGCCAGTATCATAGGCACACTAGGAATAAGTTTTGTATTGGCCATGCTCGCTGGTGCATTAGCGCTTTGTTTTACTAAGCGTTATAAGAGCTTACTGCTTTTACTGCCGCTCAGTATTCTGGCCGTGTGGGCTGCGCCTAAACTTTGGGACATTCATCCTACGGGTGAAAATGTTAAAGTGGCACTGGTGCAAGGCAATATTCCCCAAAGCATGAAGTGGGAACCCGATGCCCTGTGGCCGACGCTGTTAAAATACATGGATTTATCCCGCGAACATCTGGATGCCGATATCATTATTTGGCCAGAAGCGGCAATTCCAGCGCCAGAATCTATGGTGCAGGACTTTTTAGATAACGCCAATAAAGTCGCCAATCTAAACCATACCTCAATTATCACTGGTATTATCAGCCATCAAAACAATGAGTTCTATAATTCATTGATTGTGCTTGGTAATCATAATCAGAAACAACAAGCAGGCCCTGACTATGAGGGCGATGGCAGCAATCAATTTAAGAAACACCATCTGTTGCCAATTGGCGAGTTTGTCCCCTTTGAAGCGCTGCTGCGCCCGATAGCACCTTTCTTTAATTTGCCCATGTCGTCCTTTACACGAGGCGAATATCAACAGCCGAACCTCAGCGCACTAGGCCATAAAATCGCGCCCGCGATTTGTTATGAAATAGCCTTTCCAGAACAGTTGCGCGACAACGTTAATCAAGGGACAGATATACTATTAACTGTCTCTAACGATGCATGGTTTGGTAGCTCAAATGGGCCATTACAGCATATGGAAATCGCTCAAATGCGCGCGGTTGAATTGGGTCGGCCTCTATTACGCTCAACCAATAATGGCGTGACAGCCATAGTCGATGAGCGTGGCAATATAACAGCGTCATTGCCACAGTTTGAAATAGGCGTGCTAAGTGCAACCATTCCATTAGTCACAGGGCAAACTTGGTTTGCAAAATTAGGCCAAATACCCCTTCTGATACTCTGTGGTTTAATCGTTCTGCTCGGTCTTGCCCGACGTTTTAAAGCGCAATAGGATTTAGGCTATGCATTACCAAGTCAATAAACAAGATGTGGCAGGTTTTACCCTAATTGAACTTGTCGTGGTGATTATTGTGCTTGGGATCTTGGCTGTGATCGCCGCGCCTAAATTTATCGGTTTAAGTAAAGAAGCGCGGGTACAAACATTAAGCCAAGTACAGACCAGCGTTAAAACAGCCAATATGCTAGCTTACTCAAAAACCCAAATGCCTAGCCTACTGAGCCAAGCGGTAGCTGGGCGCGATGATATTATTGATATCGACCTCAATGGTGATGGCACTCCAGATACACGCTTAAAATGGGGTTACCTCGATAATACTGATGTGGAAAAATGGATCACCTCAGATGATAAACTTATCATTCAATATCAAGGTATTGATATCACTTATATAGGCTACGATCTTAACAACAATTCCTTAGTGAATGATGACCAATGCTATTTCCGCTACACCCAAGCCAGCGATGCCAGCACTCCGCCGCAATATGATATCAACACCCAAGGTTGTTAGGCTGACACTCAGTTAACCTGTGTTATCCCGCAATTGTCTGCGAATACATTAGGCTGATTGCGCGTTCCACGTTAAGGTGAACGATTAGACGTGGCCTTATACCAATCACAGTAACTGTGTCTGCATAGCCAATATGATTGGTACCATTACCTCGTTCCTTAACCAAGGTACACAGTCAAGGCAACTCTATGGCACAGCTTCGCGTGCGCTACCAAACCCACGAATTTGGGGATCTCGACATTCATGTCAGAACCCTAAGAAATAACCAAGAATTTGAAGACCTAGATGGCGAAGCTGAAAAGCTCGGTATTTCCTCCGCAACTTGGCCATTATTTGGCATAGTTTGGCCGTCTAGCCAAGTGCTGTCCCATCATATGGCCGATTATCAAATTGATAATAAACGCATTCTTGAAGTTGGCTGCGGTATAGGGCTGGCAAGTCTAGTGCTAAACCACAGACATGCCGACATCACAGCAACCGACTATCATCCCGAGTCAGAGAATTTCCTTAAGTAGAATGTCGATTTAAATCATGGTCGTGCGATTCCATTTGTTCGAACTGGGTGGGCAGATGCACAAACTAATTTAGGTTTATTTGATCTCATTATCGGCAGCGATCTCTTGTACGAACAAGAACATGCCGATCTCTTATCACAATTTATTGAGCAGCATGCTAAACCAATTTGTGATGTAGTCTTAGTCGATCCAGGCCGTGGTAATCATGCAAAATTCAGTAAACGTATGGTGACCTTAGGTTACGAACACTCACAACATAAACCCATTCACACTGAATTTTTATTAGCGCCCTTTGGCGGTCAAATCCTCAACTACTCTCGTACCAACAGTTGATACAGCCTAATTAATGCAAATATGAGCAATTTAGGTCTAATAGAACTCAAAAAAAACGACGCTGAGGCGTCGTTTTAGCTGCATAACATCACCACCTTGATTAAGGCGTTAGCGGCTCGCGAGTAAATTCTTCATGATCACACTCTGGACAATCTGGGATGGGACTTGGAAATTCAATACTCATTTCATTGCCACAGTTAGTGCACACCATGATGCCCTGATTCACAATATCACCACTCTTGTAGTAGCCTTGGTGCTTAAAATCTTGCGTTAACTCATGCCATTCGACTTGGCTGCGGTCGGTGATTTCACTGAGCCAATGCCAAAGCGTATTCTCTAAAGTAATCACGGTTGGGCTATGACTCAAACTATCCGCGTTCTGCTCACGGAGAAAACTCGTAATATCACGCTTTAAGAATTGTTCGACTAAAGCGAGTTCATCTTCCCCTGCCTGTTCTTTAAGACGTAAATACTCCTTACCTTGAGTGACAGAATTGAATAAATTCTTTACAGTCATAGTGTTATCTTCTGCAAATTGAGATTTCACTTCGGTAATTAAGGCTTGATACAGTCCTAGTAACGCGTTACTTCTATCATTCATAACCAATACTCCTTCATACGAACCTTTTTAATGCATCGCTTCTAGTTTATTCTATGCAGATCTTACTCGCGCTGATATGGCGTTAGATCCAATAATAGGCGGCACTGCCGGAAATAGAGTGATGCAAGAGCAATATAATCCCTCAGAAATTGAAGCCTTAGTGCAAAAGCACTGGCATGACAACAAAACCTTCGAAGTCACTGAAGACGCAAACAAAGAAAAGTTTTATTGCCTTTCGATGTTTCCGTACCCTTCTGGCAGACTCCACATGGGACACGTACGCAACTATACCATAGGTGACGTAGTTGCACGCTTTCAACGTCTTCAAGGCAAAAACGTGCTCCAGCCTATTGGTTGGGACTCATTTGGCCTACCCGCAGAAAATGCCGCAATTAACAACAAGACTGCGCCTGCACCATGGACCTATGAAAACATAGAATACATGAAGAACCAGCTGAAATTGCTGGGTTTTGGTTACGATTGGAGCCGTGAAATCGCCACTTGTACCCCTGAATATTATCGCTGGGAACAATGGTTCTTCACTAAGTTGTACGAGAAAGGCCTAGTCTACAAAAAGACAGCTTCAGTCAACTGGTGTCCAAACGATGAAACCGTACTGGCGAACGAGCAAGTTCAAGACGGTTGCTGCTGGCGCTGTGATACCCCTGTGGAACAAAAAGAAATTCCACAGTGGTTTATTAAGATCACTGCCTATGCAGAAGAATTATTAAACGATATCGATACCTTAGATGGCTGGCCTGAACAGGTTAAGACCATGCAGCGCAACTGGATTGGTCGCAGCGAAGGTGTAGAAATGACCTTCGGCGTCGCAGGTCACGATAAAAGCTTCGATATCTATACCACGCGTCCAGATACCTTAATGGGCGTGACCTATGTGGCGATTGCCGCAGGTCATCCATTAGCTGAAATCGCCGCGCAAACCAATCCTGAGCTTGCCGCCTTTATCGATGAGTGCAAAAACAGCACAACATCTGAAGCCGAACTCGCGACCATGGAAAAACGTGGTGTCGCTACAGGGCTTTTCGCCATTCATCCTATCACTGGTAAGCAAGTCCCAATTTGGGCAGCTAACTTTGTGTTGATGAACTATGGCACAGGTGCCGTAATGTCAGTTCCTGGGCACGACCAACGTGACTTTGAATTTGCAAAAAAATACGGTCTAGCGATTGAAGCTGTGATCAAGCCTGTTGATGGCGAAGTGGACATTAGCGAAACCGCTTATACCGAAAAAGGCGTACTGTTTAACTCGGGTGAGTTCGACGGTTTAGACTTTGAAGCGGGCTTTAATGCCATCGCTAACAAGTTAGTCGCCGAAGGTAAAGGCAAGCGCCAAGTCAACTATCGTCTGCGCGATTGGGGTGTTTCACGTCAGCGTTACTGGGGCGCGCCAATTCCTATGGTGACCTTAGCCGACGGCACTGTGATCCCAACGCCTGCAGATCAACTGCCAGTATTACTGCCAGAAGATGTCGTGATGGACGGTATTCAAAGCCCAATCAAGGCCGATAAAGAATGGGCCAAAACCCAAGTCAACGGTCAAGATGCGCTGCGCGAAACCGATACCTTCGATACCTTTATGGAATCCTCTTGGTATTATGCCCGTTACTGCAGCCCGCATGCAGACGAAATGTTAGATCCCGCTAAAGCCAACTACTGGCTACCTGTGGATCAATACATTGGCGGTATCGAACACGCTTGTATGCATTTGTTATATTTCCGCTTCTTCCACAAATTACTGCGGGATGCGGGTCTGGTTAACTCT
Source organism: Shewanella sp. SM87 (assembly GCF_025653705.1). Lineage (NCBI taxonomy): Bacteria > Pseudomonadati > Pseudomonadota > Gammaproteobacteria > Alteromonadales > Shewanellaceae > Shewanella > Shewanella sp. SM87. Next base: position 92,538 of record NZ_JAKKSC010000002.1, on the reverse strand, counting down.
AACGAGCCAGCCAAACAACTGCTGACCCAAGGCATGGTGTTGGCCGATGCTTTCTACTACATCAACGAAAAAGGCGCCCGTGTATGGGTTTCGCCTTTAGATGTAGCGACTACAGAAAAAGACGACAAGGGCCGTATTACTAAGGCTATCGACAAAGACGGCAACGAGCTGGTTTATACCGGCATGTGCAAGATGTCTAAGTCGAAAAACAATGGTATCGATCCTCAAGTCATGGTCGAAAAATACGGTGCAGATACGGTTCGCCTATTTATGATGTTCGCCTCACCACCAGAATTAACTCTGGAATGGCAAGAGTCTGGCGTTGAAGGCGCACACCGCTTCATTAAACGTCTGTGGAAACTTGCAAACGAGCATGTGAACCAAGATAACAGCGAAGCCTTAGATGTCAGCAAGTTAACAAGCGACCAAAAAGCGCTGCGCCGTGAAGTCCACAAGACGATCGCGAAAGTGACCGACGATATCGGCCGCCGTCAAATGTTCAACACTGCGGTTGCCGCCGTGATGGAACTGATGAACCATCTGCAAAAAGCACCACAAACCATAGGCCAAGACAACGCCATTATCGGCGAAGCCTTATCCGCCATCGTACGTTTGCTGTACCCTATCATTCCGCATGTGAGCTTTAACCTGTGGAACGAGTTAGGTAATGCAAGCAACATCGAAGACAGCCAATGGCCAATCGTTGATGAAGCTGCGCTAGTTGAAGACAGCAAGCTCATCGTTGTGCAAGTCAACGGTAAAGTTCGCGCAAAAATCACAGTAGCCGCCGACGCTGATAAAGAATCAGTAGAAGCCTTAGGCATGAGTGATGAACACGTGATCAAATACCTAGACGGTCTGACAGTACGTAAAGTGATCTATGTGCCGGGCAAACTGCTCAGCATAGTGGCCAATTAACGGCTGCTAATAACTCGCTATACTCAAAGCCAATGAAGTTGCAGCATAGCTGCAACTTCAAGTCAGCAGGGTATACCACGAATAGGAAACCGCGAAATCTATGCTAATCAAACGCATATGCTTCGCAATCATGGCACTAGTCATTATGACCAGCGCTGGTTGCGGTTTTAAGCTTCAACGCAGTTATCAGATCCCTGATGCCCTCAATCATTTGAGTTTGAGCAGTGTGGATGAATACAGTGAACTCACTCGTTTGGTGCGTGAACGCCTGCGCTTGAACAATATCCAAGTTGTCGACGCCGCAGAGAATGTTCCAGTATTAAGATTAATCACCGACTCCCTTGAACGCTCGACCTTATCTTTGTATCCCACAGGTAACGTCGCCGAGTATGAGCTGATTTATTTAGTCGAATTTGCTGTGGCACTGCCAGGTAAAGAAGCGCAGCCTTTCAAGGTTGAAATTCGCCGCGACTACTTAGACGATCCACGTACCGCATTGGCAAAGAGCCGTGAAATGGAATTGCTGACGAAGGAAATGCGTATCCAAGCTGCCGATCGTATTCTGCAAGCAATGGCCAGTACTGAGGTGAATTAATGCGGGGCTATCATTAAATGAGAGTCTATCCAGACCAACTCTCCCGCCACCTTAACCAGTTATTTCCTTGTTATCTGATTTTTGGGGATGATCCTTGGTTGATTGAAACCACCAAAGATCAGATCCGCCAATTCGCCAAGCGTCAGGGATTCGATGAAAAAGTCCAACTCATTCAAGAGACGGGCTTTAATTGGAACGATCTGACTCAGGAATGGCAGGCCATGAGCCTGTTTTCCAGTAAACGCTTGATTGAGCTAACCCTTCCCCAAGCTAAGCCCGGTGCCGAAGGCTCAAGCACACTGCAAGCCCTATTGCAGACGCCCAATCCCGATATGCTGTTGATTATCGAAGGGCCAAAGCTCGCCACAGAGCAAACCAACAGTAAATGGTTTAAGACCTTAGATGCCCATGGCATGTATCTGCCCTGCGCTACGCCAGAGGGCGAGCAGTTTATGCGCTGGCTCGATGGCCGCATCAAGCACTTTAAGCTCAATCTGCAGCCTGATGCCCGTGCTATGCTGCATTCTCTGTATGAAGGGAATTTACTGGCCGCCGATCAAGCCATGCAGTTGCTGCAACTCCTGAGCCCAACAAAACCCGTCAGTGCCGACGAACTGGGCCACTATTTTGAAGATCAGTCGCGCTTCACCGTATTCCAACTCACGGATGCATTGCTGAATAATAAACAGGATAGCGCGCAGCACATGCTAGCCCAGCTCAATGGCGAAGGCACTGCCTTACCTATCCTGCTGTGGGCCTTGTTTAAAGAACTCGGTTTGTTATTCAATTTGAAATGCGAGCAAGCCCAAGGCGTTGCGCTCAGTGCACTCTGGGGTAAACATCGAATTTGGGATAAACGTAAACCACTGTATCAAGCGGCGCTGCAACGACTCAGCCTTGAACAACTCGAACATATGCTCGCCCTTGCCTCGAAACTTGAGCTCAACTTAAAGCAGCAGGGTAAAGAGGATTGGACTGGTCTGAGCCACCTGTGTCTGTTATTTGATCCTAGAGCCCATCGGCACCTAGCACATATAGCCATAGACTAATCATTGATTAACCAAAGAGTTGATATGCGTATTGGTATATTAGGCGGCACCTTTGACCCGATACACTATGGTCATATCCGTCCTGCGATTGAAGTGAAGCAAGCATTAGCCTTGGATAAAATCCTACTGATGCCGAACCATATTCCGCCCCATAAACAGCAGCCGAACTTAACCACAACACAGCGCCTCAAAATGGTAGCTGATGTCTGTCAGCAACTCGACGGATTTGCACTGTGCGACATCGAAGCTAAACGCGACACGCCTTCCTACACAGTTGTCACGCTTGAGCAACTGAAAGCCTTACATTCGGAAGACGAGCTGTTTTTTATCATGGGGATGGACTCTTTCCTCCAATTAAAAAGCTGGTATGAGTGGCAACGCCTGTTCGACTTTGCCCATCTCGTTGTCTGCCAGCGCCCGGGTTGGCAGCTCGATGCAGAACATCCTATGCAGCAGATATTGACGGCCCGCTGTCAAGCGCCCCAAGGGGCACTGGAAGGGCATACTCGCAGTGTCCATAAAAACAGTGGGCAGATTTTCCCTGTTACAATTACGCCACAGGATATTTCCTCGACGCTCATTCGTGAACAACTGGCAAAAGGCGAAATACCCGCCGATTTACTCATGCCCGTCACGCTAGATTACATCAAAAATCAACGACTTTACTTACCTTAGCTCGAACCGTAAGCAGATATCGCCAACTCAACTGCCAATGACAATGTATTCCCAGCAGCAACACTGGTATACTACCGCGCTATTTAAAATTAATGAGGTACGCCAGCGTGCAGAGCGCGGAATTAAAACAGTTTGTTGTCGACAAGATCGACGACTTGAAAGCCAGAGACGTTGTTGTTCTGGATGTCAGCAAGCAATCTAACATCACTGACTACATGGTCATATGTTCAGGTACATCAAAGACTCACGTTAAAGCTATCGCTGAAAACCTTGTGGTTGAAGCGAAAAAAGCCGGTATTCCACCTTTAGGTGTTGAAGGCCGCGAAAGCAGCGAATGGGTTCTTGTGGACATGGGCGATGTGATCCTGCACGTTATGCAAGATCAAACCCGTGATTTCTACCAGCTTGAAAAGCTCTGGTCAGAAAAGCAAGACTGATGAAGTTACAGCTCATCGCAGTAGGAACACGGATGCCCGATTGGGTTACCCGTGGTTTCGAAGAATACCAGCGCCGTTTTCCCCGTGATATGGCGCTGGAGCTTATCGAAATACCCGCTGGAAAGCGGGGGAAAAATGCCGACATTGTCCGGATACTTCAAAAAGAAGGCGAACAAATGTTGGCGGCCATTCCCAAAGGCAATCATATTGTTAGCTTAGATCTCCCCGGCAAAAACTGGACGACCCCCGAGCTAGCGACCGCGCTGACTAAATGGCAACTCGATGGTCGCGACGTCAGTTTACTGATTGGTGGACCTGAAGGATTAGCGCCAGCTTGCAAAGAAGCGGCAAACCAAAGTTGGTGTCTTTCGGCATTAACCTTACCTCACCCACTCGTACGGGTGGTGGTTGCCGAAAGTTTGTACCGCGCGTGGAGCGTGAACACGAATCACCCCTACCATAGAGAATAGCGGGATCTTGATGTTAACGAGTGTCAACCACCCGTCATGGGATCAGCCGGAGATAGCATAAGTGTCGCCAAAAAAGCGGATAACAATGCATGATCACGCCGCCGAGGCGTCTCTTTTTAAGCGCAGGGCGCTTTTCACTTTTTTTTGCGTTTTCGCTCTATTTTGCGTATTAGTCACCAACCTTTATCATTTACAGGTTGAATCCTATAAAGATTATGCAACTCGCTCAAATGATAATCGCATCCGTGTTGTTCCAATTGCCCCTAGTCGTGGTCTCATTTACGATCGCAACGGCATACTTTTAGCTGAAAATTTACCCTTTTATTCCCTCGATCTCGTGCCCGAAAAAATCAGTAACATGTCAGAGACCTTAGATGAACTCGGCAAGTTAATTGAGATCAGCGATGACGAGCGCGAAACCTTTACTGACGCCCTGAAATTTCATCGCCGTTTCAAACCGCTAACACTCAAAAACCAGCTCACCGAAGAACAAGTGGCCATTTTCAGTGTTAACCAACACAGATTTCCGGGGATTTCGGTCGAAGCGGGTCTTAAACGTAACTATCCCTACGGCGCGCAAATCACTCATGTGCTGGGCTATGTAGGCAAAATTAACACCCGAGATCGCGCCCAACTTGAACGCAGCGATCTGTGGAAAAACTATGCGGCAACCAAAGACATTGGTAAGCAAGGCATTGAAAAATTTTATGAATCTTTGCTGCATGGCAAACCCGGACACTTAGAAGAAGAAGTGAACAACCGCGGTCGCGCCATTCGCACCTTAAAAATTGTTCCGCCAGAGCCGGGGCAAGATATTTACCTCACCTTAGATCTCAAGCTGCAACAAAAAGCGGTGGAACTACTCACAGGTCTGCGTGGTTCTATTGTTGCCATCGATCCCCGTGACGGTGGAGTATTAGCTATGGTATCGAGCCCAAGCTATGATCCAAACCAGTTTGTACAAGGCATTAATAGTAAAGATTACAGTGCGTTACTCAATGATAAATCCCGCCCTTTGATCAACCGCGCAACTCAAGGTCAATATGCACCTGCGTCTACCATCAAGCCTCACCTCGCACTGTTAGGCCTTGATGAGAAAGCCATTAGCGAGAGTACCCGAGTGTGGGATCCCGGTTTTTGGCAAATTCCCGGTGTTGAACGTAAATACCGCGACTGGAAACGCTGGGGGCATGGCTGGGTCAACGTTTATAGCGCGATAGTAGAATCCTGCGATACCTTTTTCTATGAGTTAGCCTATAAGGTCGGTGTCGATCATATCGCCCGCTTTATGGAACAATTTGGCTTTGGCCAAAATACAGGGATTGATATCTTTGAAGAATCGGCTGGCAACATGCCATCCAAGGAATGGAAACGCTTAAAGTACAATCAAGCTTGGTATATAGGCGACACTATTTCCGTGGGTATTGGCCAAGGTTATTGGACGGCAACGCCATTACAACTCGCTAATGCCGTTGGGATTATGGCCAACAAAGGCCGCCGTCTCCCGCCACATCTGCTGAGATCCATTAAAGACAATACTGCCAAAATTGACTCACCGATCAATGAGTTACCGCCAATTGAACTTAAAAACCCCCGTAACTGGAATATCATCAACGAAGCTATGCGCCAAACTGCAAATAAGTCACGCTTTACCGATGCCACTTACACTGCCGCAATGAAAACCGGTACTGCACAGGTCATCGGCGTGGCGGAAAATACGAAATACGATGCCAGTAAAATTGCCGAACATTTCCGCGATAATGCCTTAGTTGTGGCCTATGCGCCCTTCGAGGATCCTAAAATCGTCCTCGCCGTCGTGATGGAAAACGCAGGTTGGGGCGGCGCAAATGCTGGCCCAGTCGCTCGAGCTATGCTCGATGAATATATGCTTAGAGATACTTGGAAACCCATACCATGAGTACCCATAGCCAATATCAAAACATCTGGCAACGCTTGCACATAGACTTGCCATTATTGCTCGGACTATTAGCTGTGATGGGCTTTGGCCTGTTTGTCATCTATTCTGCCAGCGGTGCAGATTTAGAGATGATGGAACGACAACTATTCCGTATGGTGTTGTCGCTAGGCATCATGTTTACCATGGCACAAATCAATCCTGAAGCGCTTAAACGTTGGGCATTACCCATTTATCTTGCGGGGGTTGTCTTGCTGCTTGGGGTACACTTTTTCGGTGAAATAAATAAAGGCGCGCAGCGCTGGTTGAACTTAGGCTTTATGGAGTTCCAACCCTCAGAGCTTATTAAACTCGCCTTCCCCATCACAATGGCTTGGTATATCAGTAAGTTCCCTCTTCCCCCCAAGAAACGTTACCTCGCTGGCGCAGGAGTGATTTTACTCGTACCAACCCTATTGATCGCTAAACAACCCGACTTAGGCACCTCAATTTTGGTGGCTGCATCGGGGATTTTCGTGCTGTTTTTATCGGGCATGAGCTGGATTATTGTTGGCAGCTTTATCGCAGCAGTACTCGCCTTCCTGCCTATCCTTTGGTATTTCTTGATGCACGATTACCAAAGAACGCGGGTATTAACCTTGCTCGATCCAGAGCAAGATCCCCTCGGCGCGGGTTATCACATTATCCAGTCGAAAATCGCCATCGGCTCAGGTGGGCTTTGGGGCAAAGGTTGGCTCGAAGGCACTCAATCACAGCTTGAGTTTATTCCCGAGCGCCATACCGATTTTATCTTTGCGGTGATCGGTGAAGAATTTGGCTTAATTGGCAGTATCTTACTGTTAATTATGTACCTTTACATCATAGGCCGTGGGTTAGTCATCGCCTCCCGCGCACAAACCAGTTTCGCTCGTCTACTGGCTGGCAGTATCACGCTGACGTTTTTCGTTTATGTTTTTGTGAATATTGGCATGGTTTCAGGTATCCTGCCCGTGGTAGGTGTACCACTGCCCCTTGTCAGTTATGGTGGAACCTCCATGCTGACATTGATGACAGGGTTTGGCATTCTTATGAGCATTCATACCCATAGACGTTTCGTAGATAGATAATTTTAGGGACTTTTTTATGCCTACTCTCCGAGCTTATTTGGCTCCACTCGGTTTACTGTGTTTAAGTTCATGCTTAGTCGCATGCACTACGGCAAATGAACCGACACCCGCGCAGGCACCCGCTTCAAGCACCCCAGTGGCTCCCGCAGTGGATAAAGTACTAGTACCCACCACTCCCACTGAACTCAAAGAAGAGTTTATCCAAGCTCAAGTAAAACAAGGTTTTACTCGGACAGAAGTGCTCGCTTTTCTCTACAAAGCAAAATACAACCAAGGGGTTATCGATGCGATGACCCGTCCATGGGAAGCAAAACCTTGGCATGTGTATTACCCGATTTTTTTAACAGAAAAACGTCTTGATGCAGGGCTCGCTTTTTGGAAAAAACACGAGAAAACCATTGCTAAAGCGGCGGCTAAGTACCAAGTCGACCCACAGATTATCGTTGCCATTATTGGGATTGAAACCTTCTACGGCCAGTTCACAGGTAATTACCCTGTAATTGATTCCCTCTATACCTTAGGTTTTCACTATCCGCCTCGCGCCACCTTTTTTCGCAAGGAATTTGGTGAGTTGATGAAATTAGTCAAAGAAGAACACTTAGATATCAATACCCTCAAAGGCTCCTATGCGGGTGCCATGGGTTATGGGCAGTTTATTCCCTCAAGTTACCGCCATTACGCCGTCGATTTCGATAACAGTGGTAACCGCGATTTATTGCAAAGCCCAGAGGATGCGATTGGCAGTGTCGCCAATTATTTCCATGAACACGGTTGGCAAGCCAATGCACCCGTTGCTTTGCCGCTGGTCAATAGCAGCCAAACAGCGCCAAAAGCGAAAGTATGGGCAGGCGAAAAGCTCAATTATAAAGTCGCCAATATTCTAACGCCAACCTTGTCATTGGCTGATGCGAGGGACTTGGATGTCTCGCAAAAAGCCTTACTCATTAAACTGGAACAAGCCGATCACGATGATTATTGGCTTGGCTTAAACAATTTTTATGTAATCACTCGCTATAATCGCAGTCCTTTGTATTCAATGGCCGTTTATCAATTTAGCCAACAATTAAAGGAACAGCATGCCGCTAAGAAATAATCTTTTACAGCTTGTCGCTTTGGTTGCGTGCTTCACACTTGTTGCGTGTTCTTCGAGCCCAAACCAAGCTAGCTCCAGCACAAACAAAAAAAATATGGACCCCAACAAGGGGCGCTATTCGCTAAAGAATGACAAGCTGCCACTCAATCCACCCAATGTGGACCATGTGCCAAATGCTACGCCTAAGTACGAACCTTATAGTCGCCGCGGTAACAAGCCCTATACGGTTTACGGCGAGTCTTACACTGTGATGAACACAGGCCAAGGTTTTAGTGAATCGGGCCGTGCCTCATGGTACGGTGAAAAATTTCATGGCTATGAGACATCCAATGGCGAACCCTATGACATGTATTCCATGTCAGGTGCCCATAAAACGCTGCCACTGCCAAGTTATGCTCGGATCACTAACTTAGATAACAATAAGCAAGTGATCATTCGTATCAACGATCGCGGGCCATTCCACTCAGACCGTATTCTCGACGTCTCCTACGCCGCCGCCTATAAACTCGGCATGCTCGGCAAAGGAACCGCGCGGATCAAACTCGATGTGGTGTATGTCGGCAGTGTCGCGGCCACTAATTCGGCTATTGCCAGCGCGCAAGATACAGGTAATCATTACATTCAGTTAGTCGCATCGAAAGATAAAGCCAAACTCAATACCATGGCGAAAAATCTGGAGCGAAAATATCAGGTAAAGACCCGTGTACAAGCCGCAAACAATATGTTTAGACTACAGCTCGGCCCCATAGGCCAACCTGAATTAGCAGACAAACTGCTCAATAACGTCCAGCAAAATGGCTTTCCTGAGGGCTATATAGTCCATGAGTAATGACTGTTTGCTCGGACCTGAATTGATTTAAAAATAGAGATGAAGGAACCTTCACTAAAACCCACAGTCAGAAAGTGGTACACTGTTGGAGATCTTCTCGAATCCTTTCCATTTAATACAACCAAAAGACGTGCCAAGTTAATGATGAATTTTGTAAAAAGTCCCATTAAAACATTGCTGCTAATTTCCAGTGTGTCTCTCCCCGTTTATGCTGCGCAGCCTATTATTACACCTGATGCACCAGCAGTGGCCGCCAAGGCTTTCGTCTTGATGGATTATAATTCGGGCCAGATTATCGCTGAGAGTAACGCTTATGAAAGCCTTAACCCAGCCAGCTTAACTAAAATGATGACCAGCTATGTCATAGGTCAAGAAATCAAAGCGGGCAATGTCTCGGTCGATGATGATGTGACTATCAGTAAAAATGCCTGGTCTAAAAACTTCTCTGACTCATCGAAGATGTTCATTGAAGTTGGAACTACCGTTAAAGTCGGGGATTTAAACCGCGGTATCATCATCCAATCGGGTAACGATGCGTGTGTGGCTATGGCAGAGCATATCGCTGGCACCGAAGGCGCCTTCGTTGACATGATGAACTCATGGACAAAACAGCTGGGTATGCGTGATAGCTACTTCGAAAACTCCCATGGATTAGACTCAGAAAACCACAAAACAACCGCCTATGATATGGCATTGTTAGGTGCAGCCTTAATCCGCGACGTTCCAGAAGAATACCGCATCTATAGCGAAAAATTTTATACCTTCAACGGTATCAAACAATATAACCGTAATGGTTTGTTGTGGGATAACAGCATGAGCGTGGACGGTATCAAGACAGGCCACACCTCTGGTGCAGGTTACAACTTAGTCGCATCTGCAACCAAAGACGGCATGCGTTTGATTTCTGTGGTTCTGGGTACTCAAAGTGAATCAGCCCGTAAAGCTGAAAGTAAAAAGTTACTGACCTATGGCTTCCGTTTCTTTGAAACTGTCACGCCTTACAAAGCGGGTGATAGCTTCACAACCCAACAGATATGGTACGGTGACAAGAGCACTGTTGATTTAGGCGTCGCAACTGATACGCCTATTACAATCAGCCGTGGCCGCGGTAAAGACTTGAAAGCAAACTTCGAGTTGACGAAGCCATTAGATGCACCGTTGAAAAAAGGTGAAACTGTAGGCCGTCTATTCTTCCAACTTGATGGTAAAGACATTGCCCAGTTCCCACTGGTGACCTTGCAAGAAGTCAACGAAGGTAGCTGGTTTAGTAAATTAGTCGATTACTTTAAGCAGATGTTTTCTGGATGGTTTAGCTAAGCTAAGTCCCATAAATAAAGCCACCTTAGGGTGGCTTTATTTTTTTGGGGAGTGCATCGCCCTTGAATCGGGTATAATCGCCACCATATATATCCCAATATAGCCGCTAAGAGTACTGAGTATGTTAGACACTAAATTTGATGAACTGATGGATTTCCCTTGCGCATTTCCTTTTAAGGTCGTCGGTGAAGCCCACGAAACGCTAACTGACAAAGTCGTGGCTGTGGTACAAAAACATGCACCGGGTGATTATTCACCTTCGACAAAAACGTCGAGCAAAGGTAGCTATCACTCCATTACTATCCGCGTGACAGTGACAAGCAAAGACCATATCGAAATTTTGTACACTGAACTTGCCGCCATCGAAGGCGTACGCCGCGTACTATAAATATTCCTCAAGGCCATGAAATGTGATCTGTCTTACATTTATGGCCAAGAGGCGTATAATAGCGCCACTCAATTCTAAGGGGAGAGGTTGCCCTTGCAAGACACGACTTTGCACATTCGGCATCTTGGAAAACAAGATTACGAATCAGTGTGGCATGCTATGCAGCACTACACTGACACGCGTAATAGTGAGAGCCCAGATGAGCTGTGGATAGTAGAACACCCACCCGTGTTTACCCAAGGCCAAGCTGGTAAAAGCGAGCATATTTTGAATGCTGGCGATATTCCTGTGATCCAAGTGGACCGTGGTGGCCAAGTCACTTACCACGGCCCCGGACAACTAGTGGTATATCCTCTTCTCGACATAAAACGTAGTAAAGTCGGCGTGCGTCAACTCGTTACTCATATAGAGCAAAGCATTGTCGATATGCTCGCCAAGTACGACATTAACGCTTATGCCAAGGCCGATGCGCCGGGCGTATATGTGGATGAACGTAAAATTGCCTCCCTCGGATTACGCATTCGTAAAGGCTGTTCATTCCATGGATTAGCCCTTAATGTCGATATGGATTTAGCACCATTTCGCCGCATCAACCCTTGCGGTTATGCCGGTCTTGAAATGGTGCAATGCAAAGCACTTGGCGGACCACAAACCGTGATTGAAGCGGGCGAGCAACTTACTATTACTTTTAGCCAATTACTGGGCTATCAACACCTAGTTCATCATCAAGGATTAGCAGCGTCATGAATAGGCCTGAACGTTTACAACCCGGAGTAAAACTAAGAGATGCCGATAAAGTGTCTCGTATTCCGGTCAAAATCGTCCCATCAGAGCGCGACACTATGTTGCGTAAACCCGATTGGTTACGGGTTAAACTGCCGGCATCGAATCAACGCATTTTAGACATCAAGCAAGCGCTGCGTAAAAATGGCCTGCACTCTGTCTGTGAAGAAGCCTCTTGCCCTAACCTCGCTGAATGCTTCAACCACGGTACAGCAACCTTTATGATTTTGGGTGCGATTTGTACTCGTCGTTGCCCATTCTGCGACGTGGCCCATGGTCGTCCGCTTAAACCTGATGCTGAAGAGCCAGTTAAATTGGCTCAAACTATCCGCGATATGAAGCTGAAATATGTGGTGATTACCTCTGTAGATCGTGACGATTTACGAGATGGTGGCGCCCAGCATTTTGCCGATTGTATTCGCGAAATTCGCAAACTGAATCCTGACATCAAGATCGAAACCTTAGTGCCTGATTTCCGTGGTCGTATCGATGCAGCCTTAGATATTTTATCGACTGAGCCGCCTGATGTGTTTAACCACAACTTAGAAACGGCGCCCATGCATTATCGTAAAGCGCGCCCAGGTGCGAATTACCAATGGTCGCTCGATCTGCTAAAACGTTTTAAAGAACGTCATCCAAATGTGCCCACTAAATCAGGCCTGATGATGGGGCTGGGTGAAACCAACGAAGAGATCGCTCAAGTACTGCGTGATCTGCGAGAACATAAAGTTGAAATGCTGACCTTAGGCCAATACCTACAGCCGTCTAAGTTCCATTTGCCGGTTGAACGTTATGTGCCACCAGCCGAGTTTGATGAGCTTAAAGCCTTAGCCGATGAGTTAGGTTTTACCCATGCAGCCTGTGGCCCATTAGTGCGATCAAGCTACCATGCGGACCTGCAAGCCCAAGGTAAAGAAGTGAAATAACCTTCTTGCTTAGATGCGGATAACCTTGATGCAAACTTCAGGTGATGCTGATTTTAAGTGATATAGAGTTCAGGGTTATTAAAATAGAAAAACAGCGCTTAGGCGCTGTTTTTTATTGGCTGTTTTTATGACAGTTGTTTATGACAGCTGTTTATGAAGAGTGGTTCGTATAGCTGTCGTTATACGACATGAACGCTAATGCTCAGTTTATTCTTGGTTTATCGCTAAATCCATCAAGATAGCATCTTCTTTACCGCCCTCTATCGGGTAGTAACCTTTGCGACGTCCCGATTCAATAAAGCCAGCCTGTTGATATAAAGCGCGGGCGCCGAGATTAGACTCTCGCACTTCTAACATAAGCACCACAGCGCCCGATACCTTGGCAGATGCCATCACAGCCTTAAGTAATAACTTGCCGTAACCTTTGCCCTGCTGACTCGGTAATAGGCAAATATCCAATAAAGTCACTTCATCGATAATTTGCTGCACTATCGCAAACCCTAAGAGTCCTTCGACGTGATAAGTATCTGAATCCGAAACGACGTCAATATTTGCCTCAGTATTTGCATCTACCTCTAAGTGAGCACTCAGCTTTAAACCTAGGACACGGTACAAGTGACCAAAACAATCGGCAAGATTCCCCTCGCTCATGGGATGGCTATGGGCCAAGGATTCAAGCTGCACCATTTGGGGAACATCTTCAAGCGTAAGAGCCACAAGCTCAACAGGCAAACCTGCGGTCAATTGTGCTGCAAATTGTGTTGTGAATAGACTATCTACTGGTGGGATGTTCAACGCTGGTATTCCAAAGTATTGGTTATTAATGTATTTACGAGTAAAGCTTAAGACTTGCTTGGCGCTTGGCCGCTAACTTGGTCGCGCCATTGGTAAATCTGCTGCCAGAGCGCGCTTTTAGCCTGCCAACCCACCAATAAATCGGCCAACGGCTCAGACACTAACCATGCGGTACGTGGCCTGACTTTGTGACGTCGCAGATCCCAAACAATCTGTTTACCCGTATGGGGCTCACAGTCAAAATCACATTCATCACGCTTTATGTCGATAAGCGTTAGCACAGCGTCAATAAGCGGCTCTGCTTCTGGTAACTCACCGTTTTCATCCCAAATCACTAAATAAGGTTTCACCTTAGTGTCGCGCACTCGCCAAGTTGTCACATTCATGGCGGTTAAATAGGCTGATTTATTCATTAGGGTCAGTTTTATTCAATTAAAGTATCGACTCACAATATCCCGCTAGGATAGCAGTTCTGCCATGGCATTGTTACTGCGGCACGGCGAAAGGAGATGATATCAGGCTTTATCGATTACGAGATTTAACACTCGAAAGTTCAATCGAATTTATAGATTTACAGAATCTAATTTACTCATTTTACATTTAATATCAGAAGATTAGACTAAACACACTCAGTAAGACAATAGAAGGAAAACGCCATGATTAACATAGGTATCAATCAAGCTCACAGAGAAGAAATCGCCGCAGGGCTAAACCAACTATTGGCCGACAGCTACAGTCTTTACCTTAAGACCCATAGCTTTCACTGGAACGTTACTGGCCCCATGTTCACTAGCTTACACTTGCTATTTGAACAGCAGTATACCGAACTTGCCCATGCGGTCGACCTTATCGCAGAGCGTGTACGTGCATTAGGCGCCAGAGCACTCGGCTCATATTCAGCCTATGCCGCGCTGACCGAGATAAAAGAAGATCAAGGTGTCACTCAAGCCGAAACCATGATCCGCGAACTGTTAAGCGATCAGGAGCTAGTGATCCGCAATGCCAGAGCCTTATATCCGCTGGTGAATCAAGCGAATGATGAGGCGACTGCGGACTTGCTCACCCAGCGCATCCAACTGCATGAGAAAAATGCCTGGATGTTACGCAGCTTACTCGCAGAATAATCGCTAAATAGATTGTTGATATAACCAAAGCAAAAAAGTCGCCAAGTAAACACTTGGCGACTTTTGCCTTTAAAGCTTGATACACAGAATAGATTAGAGGTACTTAATCCAAGCCTGAGTGCTGTGTTTTTTATACTCGCTAAACCGTTTAACGGGATAATACAATGCGATGGCTAACACGCCCGCGATAAACCAAACCCATCCTATATTGCTCACGCCAAAGTACTCACCATGGTTTACGCCAAAGATGAATTTCGCTAAAGTATACAGCAGTAACAGCGCGTATAAATGCAAGATATAGAAGAACATAGGCACTGAGCCAAACACAGACAACCCATGGCCCACTCGCGCTAATATCCCATCCACTTTCCCACTTGATGCAAAATACCGCTCAAAGGCCACTAAGCAAAAAAACATGCCGCCTAAGGTCACCAGTAAAAAGCTTAATGATGGCGGGTATTTCGTTAAATTGAATACCGACATCAAGGTTTCACCCAAATGTGCCCCCGACTGCCAAGGCAAGGTTTCGCCATAAAGGTTAAACCCACGTAGCACCGCAAAAAGTACCCAACAGCTGATCCCTAAAAACAGCAGCTTTTGCTGGCGAGCCGATGCATCAAGATGGCTTCCGTTCGGCTTATTACTAAAAAGTGGCCCTGCAACATAACCCAGTAAAATCACCCCAATCCAAGGCAGCACGGGATAACTCACCTTAACCCTAAGTGCACCTTCGCTGACGAGATAACCGCGGTCGTGCAATATGGTCCACAGACCGTAAGCCCACTCATTGGGCTGAAAACCAATTGGCGTCAACAGATTATGGCCAAAAACAATCGCAAATCCTAAAAGGGCCATCCAAGGTCTAGGCAGGTTTATCAGCGCAGCGAGCGCTAACATACTCAGACCAATCACCCAAATCACCTGTAACCAAAGGGTGTAATAGCTGACCATCCAAGAGAGGTTAGAGAAGTTAATCACTAAAATTTCCAGCGCGATTAAAAACAGCCCGCGTTTAATCAAAAACATACGTGCTGAACGTGGCTCGCCATGGCTACGATTGGCATAAAGCCATGCAGAAACCCCGGTTAAGAACACAAAGACTGGCGCACAAAAATGGGCGGCAAAGCGACTCACAAAAAGCCCCCAAGAAGTCGAACTCAAATCCATAGGATCGCTCACCTGCATGTGAAAGAAAAACCGCTCCCGCACATGGTCGAGTAACATAATAAGCATCACCATGCCGCGCATCATATCGATACTATTAATCCGGGTACGGCCAATAGAACGACCCAGTTCTTGCTCGGCAAAACCTGAAGATAACGCTGGGTTAGCACTGATATTAGAATTCATAGCTGACACTCACTTTAATGCTACGTGGCTCACCCGGCACGGCCCAAAGAGCGGAATAGCTACTCACGATGTAATGTTCATCCAGTAAGTTATCCAGATTCACTCCAAGGCTTAAGTTGTCGCTTAAGTGGGTGTTCATAAACAACCCAAGTAACTGATAAGAAGGCAATTGAAAACTCGGATCGGCAGAATCGCCGAGGCGCGAATCCACATAACGCCAGCTAAGCCCTAGATGACCATCAATAGAAAGCCTATTCAAATCCTGTTTCAGAATCACACTCGCGGTATGCTTTGGCACATTCACCAGTGGACTGCCTGCAGGAATGAGCACGCCCCAATCAGGATTCAAGCTGTCATTGGCGGTACGGGTATTAAGATAGGCATAGGATAATTTTGCTTGTAAATCCTCCGTCAGTTCGGCGGCTAAATCGAGTTCAACCCCGCGACTTTTAGCTTTACCTAAGGTGGCAGAAAAACCAACATTGATAGGATCTGAGGTCAAGATATTGCTCTTTTGGGCATCGAACACGGCTAAACTACCGTTTATAGGAAGATCGTTTAACCAAGTACCATTAAACTTCATCCCCAGTTCAACCGACTGACTCTCTTCCGCTTCGAAGGGCTGACCCGCAAAGTCAGTTCCAGAAAGCGGTAAAAAGCCTTCAGAATAAGAGCTATAGAAACTTAAGGCATCGGACCATAAATACACCAGACCCACCTTGGGGCTGACTCGACTATCGGTTTGTTCTGACAGAGTATCTTTCGCGACTTCACTGATATCTTGCTGATAACTATCGAACCTTAGCCCAAGGTGCAACTTCCACTTTTCAGTTAAATCCATTTGATCTTGCAGATAGGTCCCCCACGCCTTTTGAGTCTCGTTATTCTCATACAACAAACTCACCTCTGGCTGAGGCCCACCGTATTGAGGGGTATAGATATCGATGGCGTATTCACCTTTTTTGCCCCGATAACGATACAGTCCCGTCTTCAAATTGTAGTGATAGGCATCGGCACCAAGCAGCAAATTATGACGAATAAAACCCGTATCCACATGACCACTTAACTCTAGACGCAGCGAATTATCCTCAGAGGCGTAGTCACGATATCTGTGCTGCCTAGTCAGCGTGCGACCATCATCAAATAGCGATTGCCGCCCTTTTGCTAACTCAGCATCAGACGAATACCCCTTCAAGCTAGAGTCTCGGTAGTTATAGCCAGCAGTTAATGACCAATCATCATTTAATTCATAGTCATAGGTCAGCTGATGCCCTGTGGCATTCACCTCCGTTGCGCCATCATTAGGCTCACCTAAATAACGCGAGCGGGGAACGGTATTAATATCGTTATTGAGTACAATAATGCCGCGATCGAATAGCCGTTCCTGCTTGAGATATTCCATTTCATACAGCAAGGAAGCTTTTTCGGAAATCTGCCAACGCACAGACGGCGTAACGATTTTTTTATCGCTAAACACATAATCACGAAAACTATCGTGTTCCTGCCAAGCGCCATTAATCCGAAATGCCAAGTTATCGGTTAAACCTGAGGTCACATCACCTTCTAACCGATATTGGTCGAAACTCCCAGCCGATGCTTTTAAATAACCACTAGTTTCATATTGGGGTTTCTTAGTGACGATATTAACTGTGCCACCGGGCTCCGAGCGGCCATAAAGTGCCGAACCTGGGCCTTTTAAAATCTCAACATAGGCAACGTTTGATAAATCTCTATGACCACTAAAACCTCGGCCACCATTAAAGCCATTGATTAAATACCCCGATGGCATGTTTTCGTTGCCCGGAAAGCCGCGTAGGGAAAAACTATCCCATAAACCACCGCCATTGTTTTGCCGCGCCACACTCGCGGAATAGTCCAGTACATCTTGAAACCGCGTCAGCCCCGCATCTTTTATCAATTGCTCGTCTAACACACTTATCGCTTGGGGAAGTTCAGTTGAGGACACATTGCCACGATAGGCTTGGCGATAGTGGATACTTAAACGTTCAATGTCAGTGTCAAGCACTGCGTCACTCACAGCATCAATAGCTTGTGAACTCGATTGACTGCTTTCTGCGGCCAACAACATTGAAATAGGATTGAGCACAAACAAGGCGCCCAGCAACAGCGCAGTGCGCTTAGGGACATAAAAAGAAGTCATTTTCACTCCGAAAATAAACAGCATCGGCGCCTTAGCTAAGCCAAGGCGCTCAAAGTTAATTAAGATAAATTGAATAAACAGTAACTTATGCTGTTATGGGTGGAGCACGACTATTGAAGAAACGACTAAAAGGTCGCTTAAAGGAAACGGCCTGAAACTCAACCGAAATATAACCCTGTTGAGCGAGTTGGAAATGAAAGGGGGTGCTGGTTAGCGCATGTTGCAACTGGTGCTGATGTAAGCACAGCGAACAATTGGCCTTAGAGTCTTCACTAGCATGGGAAACACTGTGAACAGCAATGGCAACAGACAATAGCACCAATATGGCAGCAAGCCATATTGCTAGGGTGCGTCTTGTTTGTATCACACAATTCAAACCCTACTTCCTCAGATAATTTGGCAGGCGATTGTATGTTAAGCACTACTAAAGTTGCAAACCGATTTACCTAAGCCGTAGGGCTTAAATGTTACAAGAGGTAACTTATCTCATGAGTCATTAGCTATGCCGTCCATAGACTATTTGCAGCCAGCTACTTTACATAACCCTTTAACACATCATCAATCATAATATTAAGGGATGTTATGCCCGCCCCAGTTATATACCAAGCCTCGGGATCCACAAAAATAATGTTCCCCGTCTTCCAAGCGTTAATTTCACGCAAAAGAGGATTATCAATAGATTGTTTATCCAATACGGGGCTTCGCTCCATCACTGCGGTTCTGTCAACCACGTAAATGATGTCGGGATTGTTTTCAAGAATAAACTCGCTTGATACAGGTTGACCGTGCAATCCCATCTGCTCTGAAAGGCTAGCGGGTTTCACCCCTAGCGCGCTGTAAATAAACCCATAGCGAGAACGAATACCTAAAAATCGAAAAGCGCCGTTATTATGTAGCACCACCAAGGCTTTTTCAGGCCTGTCCTTAATCACCATTCTGGCGGCTTGGATCTTAGTTTCCAGTTCATCCACTTTATGTTTTGCCAAGGTTTGCTTATCGAATAATTTACCCAGCATCAATAAGTGTTTTGTGACTATATCAAAGTAATCGCTGTTGCTGTCTTGGTAATCAATATCCAAATGAATGGTTGGTGCCAAATTGGAAAGCGCTTGATAATGACTAGCTTGAACGGATGACATCAGCACCAAATCGGGTTTAAGTGCATAAATACGTTCCATATTGGGTTGAACGATAGCGCCTAAATCAACGATATCACTATTGTTGCTGTAGTCTTTCAGGTAGTAAGGAACAAAATCCTTTGGCATACCGACAATGGGAACACCCAACTGTTCGAGATAGTCGACTTCATTCATATCTAGGGCCGCAACGCGTACTGGCCGTTTTGTAATAACAGTAGTGCCCAACTTATGCTCTACCTCTATCGGGGCAAACTCCAACTCAACCGTTGAAGCACTCGTATCCGATGATGCAGGCTGTAATGACTCGGTTTTATTGTCGCAGGCCAGCAAAAAAGCCGAGCTAAATAACAGAATCGCTACCACTTTAGTCCCACTTCTACATTTCGACGTCACTTGTATTCTCCTTGTAAGTTGAAGTTGAAATAATTACATACAGTTCCTTGACTCGTTTTCAGCACCTCAAGATCCAGTTCGTACAGTGCTTTTAACCTTTGTGCTGTGACGACCTCTTCAACGGGTCCAGCGCAGTGCACAACGCCTTGCTTCATACCGACAATATAGTCGGAGTAGTTCGCCGCAAAATTGATATCGTGAACCACTAACACTACCGTTCGTTTGTAATCGTCACACAGATGGCGAAGTGCCCGCATTATGCTAACGGCATGTTTCATATCCAGATTGTTGAGCGGTTCATCTAACAATAAATAATCCGTTTGCTGCGCAATCGCCATTGCCAGAAAAGCCATTTGGCGTTGTCCGCCGCTAAGTTCATCAATAAATACATTGGCTAATGACTGTAAAGCTAAAAACGACAGCGCTTCATCAATGGCGCGATGATCTTCCTTTGTGAGTGCCCCTTGGCTATAGGGAAAACGACCAAATGCCACTAACTCCCTGACCGTCAGGCGTAAATTGAGGCTGTTAAACTGACGCATGGTTGCCACTTGCTTGGCATAATCCTTCAAGGGAATATTGTGGATAGCAGTACCTTTGAGTAATACCTCGCCCTGCTGGATATTCAGTAACCGACCAATCGACATCAGTAAGGTACTTTTGCCGGCACCGTTAGGGCCGATGAGAGAAGTCATCTGATGTTCGGGAAATTGTGCCGTGACATTTTTTAGCACAGGTTTCGCGCTATAAGACTGATATAAGTTATTGACGGTTATCACACTGCGCTCCGAGGTTTAAGAATTAAGACAAAGAAATAGGCGCCACAAAATAGATTAATTAACAGCCCAACACTGGTTTGATAATTAAACAGATGCTCAACAAGCATTTGCGCGATCAGAAAAACCGAGATAGCAACAGCGCATCCTGTTATCAAGGTAAATGAGTGCGACGGATGCCTTGCCAGTGCATAGGCCATATTCGCGACAAATATCCCCATAAAAGCAGTCGGCCCCACTAAACTGGTTGATATTGCGACCAATACCGCGATAAGACCCAATAGCAGGCGCACCACTTTTTGATAATCAATACCAAGAGAGATAGCTTGCTCCCGCCCCATCAGTAATACATCAAGTACAGCACGCACTCTCCAAGCGGCAATACACACGGCACTAACAAGTACTAGAGAGATAAGCAATTGCTCTGGTTGAGCGCGGTTGAACGACGCTAAGCTGTAGCTCTGGAAAATAGAAAACTCACCGGGACTGATAGAATATTGGATTAACTGAGTAAAACTGCCTAACACCACAGTGAGCACTAAGCCCACAAGCAGTAGGAAGAACACATCATGTCGATCCCCACTAAATAGCCAGCGGTGAATCGCCATTGAGTAAAGCAACATCACCACGACTGAGACAGAAAAATTGCTGTTAGCGGTGATCAGAATACTGCTGCCCGTCCCTAAGATAAGGATCAACAGAGCCTGCAAAATCAAGTAAACCCCTTCATACCCCATGATAGATGGCGTTAAAATGCGATTTCCGGCTAAGGTCTGAAACAGTATCGAAGAAAACGCAATACAGACACCACCAAGGCAAATTGTAGCTAAACGCACCAATCTATTCGGTATGACATAGTCAAAATCAAAGCCTGAGCCCATCAATAAAAATGTGACTGCCAACATAATAGGCAGCCCCCAGCTCAAAAAACGCCATGCACTGTCTTTCATTTGATTTTCCAAACGATAACTAAAAATATGAGTCCACCTAAACAGCTTGCCGTTAGACCTATAGGAATTTCAAAGGGATACAAAATAATCCGACCAAGCAAGTCACAGATAATCAGAAGCGTTGCGCCAGCAAAGGCGATAATAGGCAAGGTACGTTTTAAATTATCGCCGTAACGCATAGCGACAAGATTAGGAATAATCAAACCAATAAATGGAATGCTCCCGACTGTGATAACTGTGGTCGCTATAGTCAGGGAAACCAGCACTAACCCTAAGATAACTAGGTTGAAATAACTCAGGCCTAGTGTGGTAGCCAAGCCTTCGCCCATTCCCACTATGGTAAAGCGCTGTGCATAAAGGTAGGTCAGTATGACCACGGGAAGGATCAGATAGATGATTTCGTAGTTGCCCTGCACGATTTTTGAAAAATCACCCAGCATCCATCCCTGCATACTCTGCATCATATTGTTTTGATAAGCATAAAGTTCCGCTATCGCACTGAGTACACTGCCAAACATAATCCCAATAATTGGAATGAGCACCGGACTCTTATACCGAATACCACGAATAATCAGAATAAAGGCTAAGCTCGCAAGCAGGCAAAAAACCAAAGCCCCCAACATTCTGGCGGTAACCCCCATACTCGGGGCATGAATGATTGAAATTAATATGCCTAGTTTGGCGGCATCAAGCCCGCCACAAGTAGCAGGTTCAACAAACTTGTTTTGCACAATCTGCTGCAATATCACGCCACAGACAGCGAGCCCTACACCTGAGCAAATCAAGGCAAAGAGCCGCGGCAGACGACTCGCAGATAACACCAACCAAACATCATCCGATAACGTCAGCATCTGCGTTACAGAGGCATACTTTGCGCCTAGCAGCAATGAGGCAAAACAAAGCACAAAAAAGCACGTCAGTGCATAAACCACCTTCACAAACTGATACTTCCTATACGTAATAAATCTTGTACTAATCTGCAGCCGCTATGAGGTTTTCATATCGACGCGCTATGTTTGAGCCTTATCAGATCCCCCTGCCTTTTGGGCATGGGTAACGGCAATACCCGCTAACACTAAGTCACGTTTTCGCTCCCACCATTTGCGGGCGCCCACCTTCATAATGTCTACCATCGCATTTATCTGCTCAGCTTTATCAGGGAGCTTGGTGGCTTCATCTTCCCAAATTGCGATAATTCGCTCTTTACGTGTCCGACCATCGGCTTCTGGTTTAGTGGTTGACCACCATCCCAAAAAGCACTCCCCCACCATGTCAACTAAGATATCAACGGCCAGCACTGCTTCATCGAGGGAGAAGCCTTTTTGTTGCAGCTTTTCGACCGATTCAGCAAAAGAACGTATACCCGATGACGGCGTAACACTGGCCTGATGGATAGACTCAGCGAGGCCAGGATGACGCTCATAGAGTGCCCAAATGGCATCGGTCAATATGATCAATTCACTCCGCCAATCGGTGGCTGCTGGCGCTCGCCAGTCCAGCTCATTGATAGCAAGCTCAGCAGCAATGGAGATAACATCATTTCGACCTGCCACGTGATGGTAGAGGGAAGAATGATCGACCTTTAAATGCGCGGCTATAGCAGGGATGGTCGCTTGATCAACCCCAATCTCCAACGCAGCTCTGGCGATAGCCTCACGGGAAATACGGCTAGGTCTGCCACGCTGGCGTTTTTGAGTAGGTTGCTCCGGTACTTGTGTCATATCGATAAGGTTTCCAAGGCAAAAAAGCCATTCTAACCGCTCTTGCTACCCGCTGCATGGCAATAGCCAATACCGCGGGTAGAAGCTAGCCGCTAAAACTTCGCCCTAACGCCTACACCTATTTCTCGAGGTTCAAGTAAATATGCATCCACGCCTCCGGTACTTCTGTCAGCCATTTTTGCCACGGGTGCACGTTCATCCAGCAAATTGCGTGCATAAACAAAGGCTTCAAAATATTGGTTGATTTGATAGGAAGAATTCAGGTTTACCGTAGTGTAAGATCCCACTCTTAACTCAGGCTCATTGGTATCCGTTGAAAAGTATCCATCCGTATGGCGCACATCACCGCTCACTTTGATAGTGTCAGTGATTGAATAGTCAAACCCTATATTGAACATATATCCCGGCGCTTTACTAAACTCGTTGCCGACAAACTCCTCGCCACGGTAGTCATTAAATTCACTTATCTCAGTTTCAAGTAAACCCAGCCCACCATATAGACTAAAACTATCGGCAACTTTAAAGTTCCAATCTAATTCAATCCCATAGCTTTGCGCTTCATCAGCATTAATAATGACAGAACCAAAGGGACGTCCATCGAGGTAGTCAGTAACTGAACGTTGTGAATCCTTAAAGCGGGTGTAGAAGAGATTACTATTTATGATTAAGCGTTGTTCAAGCAGATCGATACGGGTAAAAAGTTCATAGTTCCATGCCGATTCGGCATCGAATGTATAATATTCGCCGCCGCGGAAGTTAATACCTGTTCCCCCAGGAATTTTACCTTCACTGATCATAGCGCCGACCAAGACGTTATCTGTCAGATCATAGGACAGGGCAACCTTAGGTAATAAAGCCGTAAACGTCTCTTCATATTGATGGCGCACACCTGGGATGTAGCTGGCAATACCATCGTGGCTAATTTCATCAGACTGATAACGAAGAGCGCTGGTGAATGCCCACTTGGGTGAGAAGCGCCATATGACTTCACCGTAGGGGGCAAAACTGGTATGTCTCAGGTCGGCGTCGGCATTACCAAATACGTTGTTCAGCTTGTTGTTGGTTTTATCATCCCAGTAGAAGACACCGACAACCCCACTAAACTCTGAACTCTTGTCACCAAAGTTCAGCCTTATATCATTCGAAAAGTTTTCATTATCTCGTTTTGCAATCCCTTGATAAGGTGCTGCGAAGCGATAATCAAACTGCCCTTCTGAATACTGCAGTTGGTTATGCAACTTCATCCCATTGTCGAACACATATTCAAGATCAAAAATTCCAACATGATTGCTGACTTCTTGATTATCCTGAAAAATTGAACGATTTTCTAAGTCATCATAGGGTTCTGATACCACCTCGTTTCTGGGACGTTTAGCCTCAGTGGAGGAATAAGTCAGCATGGCGGAAAAGTTGCTGTATTTTTCGGGTTCCCATAACAACTTCGCCCGTAGATTTTGGTTTTTAAACTCAAAATCTAAATCATGGGCAGTAAATTCTGGGTTAACGTAATCAACAAAGGTATCTCTAGCGCTGTAATCTGCGCTAATTCTTGCGGCAAAGTCATTACTTAGCGCACCAGATGCCATAACCGAAAAACGCTGCTTATTTCGACTGCCATAAAGTGCTTGCGCTGCAAATTCTGGCGTATAAGTGGGGTTATGGGTATGGATGACTACGGCGCCAGCAATACTGTTGGCTCCTTGACTGGTCGTTTGCGGACCACGGTAGACTTCAATAGACGACACATCCCACACGCCTGCGGCACCTAAATCCAGTTCTGCGGGGCTCAGATATTTACCATCAACACTGATAGTTGCCCCAGGCACAGGCTTAGATAAGTAGGCATTACCCGCTGCAACAGGCCCTTTAGTATCCGTTCCGCGGATAATGGGCGCATCGGTATTTCCGGCATAAATTAAGTTTGGCGTACCGCCGAGAATTTCAGAAATCGTTGATTGGTCGGCATTTTTCCTCAACTGTTCTTCAGTGATCACTGTCACTGAGCTCGCCGTTTCTTTCAGCGTGCGCTCGATTTTCTGACCGTAAACTGTGATGACTTCAATATTTCCCGCTGCATCTTGTTGCTTGGATTGCTTATCCGGAGCAGTTCCACTGTCAGCAATAGTTGAGCCTGAAATAGCGCTAAGCCCCAGCGCAAGAGAACCGATAACCCACTTTGATTGTGGGTAAAACTTACCAAATCGGGGCATGTGTAATAACTCCTTATACGAAAGATTTGTTGCCAATGAGAATAATTATCAATTATATTATCGCCGTTCAAAAAATTTATCAACACTGTGTTGATAAATAAAAATGACCGCTTAATATGGTCGCCATCTCATGGCGGTTCAATTTTTATGAAACAAGGAATTTGGCTCGTGGATGTTCATTTGCCCATAAACTCTGGCACTCAGACTATTTTTTACTCTGCAATATCAAGACTTCATCGCTTCATTGGCCTTGTGTTAATCACACTTTCCAGACCGAAGCCCAGCCTGTTCCACTTCGATTTTTTAGGTGAACATTAAAATGCAGCGACTTTTCAGTCCCACTTCAACATTAGCCTTCGCCCTACGTCCGGCGATTCCCGCACTCACTTTCGGAATGCTGCTAGCGGTAGGTGCTGGCGTGACGGCACTAAGTGCACTCTGGTGCATGATTCAACTTATTGCAGGCCATCATTCACTATGGTTAGCGGGGGCGCTCATATTTGGGGTCGTGTCAGCGTTGCTATCAGCTGGCGCATCTTGGGTTAACCACAATGCTGAGGCGCAATTTTCTGGAAGATTAAGGCGTCATGTTGCAGCGCATCTTGTCAGGTTGCCACCAAGTACCTTGGCAAAATATAAGGGCGAAAAGTTAAAGCGATTAATGGTCGATGACATAGCGTCATTGCATCATATGATCGCGCATTTACCCTCTGAGCTAGCAACCTTTATCATTGTCCCTGCCATCACTATCGGTTTACTGATCTTAAGCGCGGACTTAGTGGCATTACTTGCCCTTATCCCAGGCCTAGTCGCCGCACTTTTCTATTTGGTGGTGATCCCAAGGCTTGCTGCAAAACAGGGTGAAGCACGAGTCAATGTGATGGGAAATATCACTGCAGCAGTAGATGACTACGCCCGTGGTGCGCCTGTATTTCGCATTTATGGCGAACAAACTGGTGCTATGGCCGATTACCAAAAGGCAACGACACATTTTATTGGGGATATTCTTGAGCGGGTAAGCAAGGTATCAACTTCAGTCGCCGTGGCCACATCACTACTGCAGGCTGTCTGTACTTTTGCCATTGTCTATGCCATCGGGTATGAATGGCCCCCAGAAAACCTTGCTGCAGCCTTGTTCTTCAGTCTGGCCATAGTCACGCCAGCCCTAAAGCTCGGGCATGGGCTTGATTATCTCGCCACGGGCCGCGCTGCCGCTCAGCGGCTAACGGATTTTCTTGAGCAATCGAGAGTTCCTGTTGGTAACGGCAATATTGAGCTTAATACACCTATGCCGCTCACCCTCACGAATGTTGTGCCTTCACTGTCTACAAGCAATCAATCTGTGCCCATTAACTATCAATTTAGATCTGACAGAGTGACGGCAGTTACAGGGATCAGTGGTGTTGGCAAATCCACATTACTGCGCTTATTAGCTGGCATGGAGCAGCTACATGCCGGAGATATTCGACTCGCTGGTATGGCACTCAAAGAGATGGATGAAGCCTCGATTAATCGCGCGATCATGCTATTACCGCAAAGTGCGGGACTACTGGCAACCTCCATCGCCGACAATCTCGCGCTCACCGCACCTTATGCCACGGATGACGATTACTTAGCAGCATTACACTGCGCGCAATTGGATAAACCCTTAAATACTCATGCAAGCACACTGTCTGGCGGTGAAATACAACGCGTTAATCTTGCCCGTGTGTTTCTTTCACCCGCTAGGGTGATATTGCTTGATGAACCCACATCGGCCCTAGACAGCGAAACGGCGTTTAACGTGTTCACAGCGCTACGCCATCACGCAAAAACAAACCACAAAACGATTGTGATGGTCACCCATGACTTAACGCTTGCCGAGTTGGCGGATGACAAGCTCGCACTCAAGCATCATCACAAGGAAGGAGAAAGCCAATGATAAATCGTCCCCAAGATTACGCAGCCATAAAACACTTAATACCTGTTGCCTGCGGTTGGGCTGTGGCGGCCATATTGGAAGCGGCATGCTACATTCAACTGGCTTTAGCCATTACTCAGCAGCAATCGCCGCAAAAACTGCTATCGATTGCCGCAATAACCATACTCACCACAATACTGGCTTCGCGTTCAGGTTTTTGGGCTGGCGCAAGGCTCGCCAATGCGCTCTACAGTGCATTAGGCACGACCATGCAACAAGCGAAACTCTCTTGGTTTACACCGAGTGTCAGGACACTACTCATAGAAACTGTCTCTCGGAGTATTCCTGGCTTTATGAGTATTCCGGCACATCAATTTCAGGTATTTATTCATGCACCGCTTATTCCGCTCTGCATTACCTTTGGCATAGGATTGATCGGTGGCATGCCACTGGTACTGATGTTGGCGAACTTGTTGCTCGTGTCATTTGTGATTCAGAGTATGGCGCAACGAGCCCTTGCCCGCGCAGATATGGACCGAAACAACACTGAATTGGCAGCAGATCAGTCAACCCTTGAACTGATCGACCACTTAGAGTTACTGCGCACAGCAGCAGGATATAGCGGCGCAACAACACGGTTAGAGCAAAACTGGCAAACACAAGAAATCGCACTGGAACGAACTAATCGCGCCGCTGCCATAGCAACATTACTGTCGGCTATCGCCAGTTTTTTACCTATTGCAGGCATGGCATTCTATCTGGTGCTATCCGGTATAAACAATACGACAATGCTGCTCGCTGTCTTGATGTTGACCATGCGCGCGGCGGCGCCACTTGAAACTCTCGCCGTGGCGGCAATAAGCATTAATGATCAGTTAGCGGCTATTAAACACTATCGACAAGCGACTCATGCGCCAATGCTCAAAGATCCAAGCCAAGTGCAACAAAAGACACCGAACAATCATACAATCGAATTGAATAACGTAACATTTCCCCCTGCGGTGCAAAATATCAATACCACTATCGAGCCAGGTGAACGCGTGCTGATTTGTGGCCCGAGCGGTTCAGGTAAAACCAGCTTACTTAAGTTATTGATGCGCTTTGATGATCCCACCCTAGGCCTGATCACTTTGGGCAAAGTGCCACTCACTTCAATCCCTGCTGCTGAACTTGCCCGCTTTTTCGCCTATGTGCCGCAGGATCCACTCATCTTTACAGGCACCATTGCCAGTAACATTCGTATTGGTAACCCTGATGCCGACGATCAAGCCGTAGATAAAGCGGCACGCCAAGTGGCACTGGATGAAGTATTAGACAGATCAGAACTGGGCATTTACCAAGAAGTCGGCTTGCAAGGCGCAGGGTTATCGGGAGGAGAACGCCAAAGGCTTGCCTTAGCACGCGCGCTTATCAAAAATGCGCCGATTCTGATAATGGATGAGGCCACCTCGGCATTGGATGAGGAGACAGAAAAGCGTGTAGCCAAGGCTATTTGCGAACAGAGTTGTACATTGGTTTTAGTTTCGCACCGAAACCAATCACTTTGGCAGCCAACCAAGATAATAGAATTTCATCAATCAGTTGCCTCAAAGTAAGATCGGCTTTCTACGCATTAAAAAACTGAATTACAGATGTCTTACACAGATTACAGTGATTAATTTGTCGTTACTGACCAACATATCAATGAGTTATGTACTGCAGCCGAAATGACATGAATCATTTCGACTGCAGTTATTGCTCGTGCAAAGAAGATGAGCATTACTGTAGAACCGACCAAGCCTTGTTGGCATAACGCTCACTGAATCAAAGCATAAATACTCAAGCTTCCTCTCGCTTTTGAGCTTTAAAATCCCTCAAATTATCAGCTACCCGTTAATAAACTAGTAACCATATTTTGCGACAGGGTGCCAGTTTTTATTAACATCCTCTTCAATAAACTTTTGTTTTTCTTTGATTAAATCCGATTCAACTAACCCTATCGCTTGATGGGCCTTTTCCTTAGTACTGATATCTGGATAAGTAACTTGAGTCACGTTAAGTTGCTTCAATATTCCAGCGAGCAGATGACGTGCTTCGTTCGCTTGTTCGATGGCTTTATCTAAAAGCTGCTTACCTTCTTGTGGATTATGTGCATACAAACCATGTGAAGACATGGCAAAGTCCCAGCGCCACTGACTGTGTCGTATCGCCATAATTGGCTCATTCATATTCTCCCATTTAGCACCTGCATCCCATGCCGCTTTGGCTTCATAGTGGGCTTTGACGAGCAGAGCTTCAACTTCGCGAGCTTTGGTCTCAATCGTTAATTTATTGGCCGCTAGCTTGGTTTCAATTTTGGTTTTACTGCTATGGCAGCCACTGCAACTGTTATCAAAATGCGGTAAGGCTTTATCAACTTTGTGGCTAGTAAATTCAACACCTTTTGCATCCTGCTGGGTAGGCATATGGCAGGTAATGCAAGTGACACCGACTTCGGCATGTTTACTGCGACTCCAGTGTTCAAACTCAGGATGACGTGCTTTGAGTATGGGCGTTTTCGAAAGAGGATGGATCCATTCGAAGAAGCGGCGAGTGTCATAATATTTTTCAATATCGTCGGCTGTGCTGCCAAAAATCCAGGGAATATTAACAACATTACTTTTTTCCGGACGGAAATAGTAAGTGACATGACACTGACCACATACCTGCGCACCTTGCATATTAGTATCTTGTTTATCGAATGGCAGGTGAATTTTAGCCATAGCCTCTTGGGCATGGGGGCGAGGTAAAGTTAACTTATTAGTGCCAGATTCATGGCAATCACTGCAATACACTACGCTTTGGATCTCTTTGCCCAGATCGGTAAAGTTTTTAGCGGAGTATCCTTCAAATCCCAGTTGTTCAATCAATCTAGGGGCATCCGGTGTCTTGCAGGTCCAACAACTGGCGGATAATCCTTTCTCTCCTGCTTTAGGGGGGACACCTGTACGTAAAGTATGCGTCACATCAGCAACGGCAAAATGGTGCCCACGTGGGCTATGGTACTCTTTGGCATAGGAAGATCCTGCCCAGAGTATGATGCTGGCGGGATAATTGGCGAGCATATCTTCGCGTTCAACTTGTTCAGAGGTGGCTTGCCAAGATTGATATTGGTTAGGATATTTTTGTTGATTGCTAGTATCGGAAGCCGCTACAGATGTACATGTAGTTATGGCGAGCAAGCAAATCATTTTTAGCAATGTGACTGTTTTAAAATAAGTTTTCACTTTGTATCCTTTTGTCCTAACATCAATATTAACCTGGGCGCCCATCGATACGGGGGCGAGAAAGTATCGGCAAGTAGTGCCATACAAACAGTGCAAATGCGATAAACCAGCAACTGCCAGCCAACCATAACCAGACTTGGGTGTGGGCCGGAAACCAGATGGGCATCAATGCCCTGAGCAGTGCCGCTAACGGTAGGCAAATAAATGCCAAGATCATCTTAGGGCCCTCATAAATATTTCGACTTGTGTGCCCGAGTGACACTCTGGAAATCATCGAAAGACACAGGGTAGCCATACAACCAATAGCAAATAGGTGAAGCAAACTGCGATAGGCATATTCATTATCGAGATACCAACTCATGGCTAACAGGCTGAGTGGCAACATTAAATAGGCAAGATGCAAGGACCACAGCATAGGTTCTTTCAGTGTTTTATGGGGTAACCAGCGTGCAAATCGGACCAGCTGTAAAAGCCCCGCAATGAGCAGTAAGCCTCGCTCGACTTCCAGAGGTATAAGGTGGATGAGTGATTGAATGACGAGCAAGATCATCGTCAGGATCAGCGGGTATTCAATCCAAGTTAAGGGATCTGCTTTAGTGGCCTTAATGCGCATCGCGGTAAAGAATGGAATGACACGTCCACCGACTATGGTGATAAGTAAGGCTAACCACCATAACATCGCCTGCCAGATCTGGTTGGCAAGAATAAAGTCGCGCTCAAAAAGGGCGTAATAGCTGACATTGTTAATCACGAGTACAGCAAACAACATGATCGGAAAACCAATATTGCGCCATTGCTTCACCTTATAAATGCAGCGCCATAGGGTAAGGCTTGCCATACCAAGGAACAATGAATCAAACAAGGCGGGCAAAATGAGCGGAACCTGCATTGGAAGTAAGAGTAATAATCGTGCCAGTAACCAGCAGCTAAAGGTCAATGCGAGTGGCCATCCCTTTAATGTGGGTTGGTTGGTCCAATTTTGCACGGCTGTCAGCAAAAATCCACACACAATTGCCATAGCAAAACCGAACAACATTTCATGTGGATGCCACCATAGCGGCAGTATCTTGCTCCAAAAAGATGAAGGGAAAAAGCTATATTGGGGAGTAAACCAAGTTAATAGCCACAAAGGGATATATAGCGCAGCTAATATTGCTCCCCCGAGGAAAAAAGGTCTAAAGCCTAAGCGCCATAACGCGTGAGTACGTTCGGTTTGTGTAGGATCATCAATATTTAGCATAGTTGTTAGCCGAGTAGCAGAACGATGATGAACACACTTAAGATGTATTCAATATAGCCCTTATATTGTACTGTTATGACCTTCAATTCAAACTAAATCTTAGATTTTGGAACTAAGATCCCAAAGATGAACAAAAAATAAAGTGTCGTGGAATACTCATTTCTGACGGCTAATAGGCTTGATCAATGTACTGCGGGTTCATGATGGACAAAGGTTCGATGCAAACTTTTACACAGGTAACGGCACAAACAGTCACACATTGGTAAATTTTAGATGGGAGAAATACCATTTTGATTTAAATAACCGTGGCTTTATTGGCCTATCTTATTTCGAACACAGCCAAGACTTTGATAGCACAGGCAGCTCAATTTATAACGGCGATAACAGTTGCAGATGATTATGTGGTAACTCGCTTTAGCATCGATTATCAGGCTAGAAACTGGCGGATTAGTGACTTAGCCAACAACCTATTTGATGAACAAGCATTGACAGTAAATAGCCTACAAGCCGCAGTTATGTGGAGGGTTACGACAGAAAAGTGGAAATAGTACCGACAATTGGTAGCGTTAAAAAATGGCGAGTTATTCAATCCAAGCAAAATCATTTTCTACGTTTTATTCTACGCAAAATAAAACGGCTCGCATATTTCTATGCAAGCCGTTGTTTTATTTGGCAGGGGTGGCAGGACTCGAACCCGCAACCATCGGTTTTGGAGACCGCTGTTCTACCAATTGGAACTACACCCCTGTTGACGTGGGGCATTATGCTAAAAGCACTTCCAAAGGTAAAGTACTTTTTATGGCAAAACTCATTAACTGAAGGTTTTTCAAACAAGTTAGGCTATTGCTGTTGATTTAACTGCCACTGAGATTAAAAAGCCATCGCATATTAGCTTAATGACGTAGTAGATACTTAGTTTAGAGCCCATAGGTTAATAGTAACTCGACTAAATGATCCCACAACAAATCAGTTTGATGACGTCGAATAAGTGTGCCGTTTCGGCCATTTTGAGGTTCTTAAGGGTTAAAGACGCGCATTTATCGAAAAAAGATCTGAGTTCGATTTATAAAATCGGCGTTTTATAGTATAAGCATCGTCAATTTCATACACAGCTCGACGGAACCACTCATGTCTGACAAATTTTTCTTCAAGGGTCGTAAAACCCCTAAGCCGAAGCACGAAAGCTATGGCTACAACACTAAGCGTGCCGCTAAACCGGGTACAGAAGCATTACCATTACAATTAATTGTTGCCGACGAAGCGCGTAAACTCGAAGTTGCCGCGATAGTTGCCGAACACCAACTGCTCGCCAATATCGAAGTCAATGCCGACGTCGCTGAAGATATTGTTGAATTAGAAGGTTTATTAAATAAGCCTAAGACCACGACTTTCGAGAAAAAACCGAATCGTAACGAGCCTTGCGTTTGTGGTAGCGGTCAAAAATTCAAGAAGTGCTGCGGCAAGTAAGCGCTTTCATCAGCGTGATATAGATAGGGACTTTTGCTGTAACGCTTTTGTGCGTCGGGAATAGCCCCTTTTCTCCCCTCTTTTTAGTTTCTCTCCCCAAAGCCAATTAATCTTCCAACTTTGAGATAAAAATCCGCTGCAAATCGTTATTCCATAGCTGAATAATTTTGCGGGTCTTTTCTTTATTCCAAAAACATTTACCAAATAAAATCAAACCCGCACCTTCAAAGCAGCGTTTATCTTCTATTTCAAATTGCGCTAATAATGGTTGCTTTATCCCATCGATAGGAATGCCGATATCTTTGCTGTCGGCGGGGTTAAGCCAACTCATCGTCGGGTCAGTGTGGGATATCGTGCCCCAATACATGTGGGGTTTATTGTCGCTTGGGTCCGCATCGGCAAAATTGACAAACAGGTTCTTCGCCCGCCAACGGTATTTTCGCTCAGCGTCTGTGTATACCCAGAGATCCGATTTTGCCAAATCTGTACCGCGCAATAAACTGTGGAGTAACTTTTCGAGCCCTTGGCTAGGCACTCGTTTTTCAGTGGTATGTTCAGCGGTGTTAACTTGGTAGCCTGTTTTCGACTCTTGTATCCGATCATCCACTGACGATGCAACAGACGCTTTCGATGACTCAGGCATAGAGGACAATTTAGGCGTTGGCTCAGTCTTGCTGCTTAATGCCTGTGTTGTCGAAACTTTGTTTGCAGGCGTATGGCGACGAGGTTTACGGCTAAAATCGATCATTAACGCATCGGCATCCACCAGCTGTTGCTGCACTTCAATGGCATCTTGCTCCTCACGGGATTTTTGTGCCGAAGGTTTAAATTCAATGCAATCAGCTTGGTGATATCGCGAGCCAAAACAAGCGGCTTTACCGTCTTTTGAGGCTTTACGGAAATATGCTTTACCACCGCAGGCGGGGCAAATTAACCATTGCCGCAAACGCTCGATATCCTCATCGGGTAATTGTTGAAACTTAAAAACACTATAAGTCGTTCTCGCAATTAAATGATCCTCTGTTTCGAGTTCACAAATAGCATCTAACATAGTGTTCTCCTTTATTTTCGACGGCTGGCAATACCGCTATCTATGCCCAAGCATTAATCCCAAAAGTGATAACACTTAACAGAAGCAAGATGCCAAGTACGCGATAAATCAAACCTAAAGTACTGGTGCCTTGCGAGCTCACATCCGAATGTAATGGCATGATTTTAACTTTTGCAGCATCTTGGGTTTTGTGTTTCATTCTGCATCCTTAAAATATTTCGCCAAGGGCACTATCAAACTTGAAGGAATTAATAATGCGGCTTTTGCGGCACTCGATGCATCATAAAAGGGTGTCAGTTGAGTGATTAACGCGTTGAAGCATTTGAGTGCGGCCAAGGCATCGGCTGCGGCATAATGAATTTGCGCACTGGATAAAGGCACGTGCTGCCAATTTGATAAGGTGACTTTTTTAGGTTTGTCGATACGAGCACCCAAAAGCGCCGCAACTAATTGACGCGTCCCCATTTCCTTCTCCGCTCCAAGTTGAGCCAGTGCCCAATTTAAATCTAATGTTGAGGCGACATTAATGCCCCATTGCCGCCTGAGAGCGTGTGCATCACTGCGTAAACCAACCCCGACTTTGAGTATGGTTTCATCTTCTAATAAGGCTTTTAACTGGATAAATTGCTCTCCCAGAATGGCATGCTGAAATAAATAACAGGTATTCGCTGTCGCGATTTGGATAAGACTCAAGGGGTGTTGCACGCCGCGCTCAAAGCTTGCACGGGTTTCAGTATCAAAACCTAAGACTTGATCAACCTGTAATCGCGCGACAACCGCATCGAACTCCGACGGCTCAACCACCTCGATGCGGACATGTTGAAATTCAAAAGCTGCTAATGCTGCAAGTTCAATATCATCAATACGTGTAGTCAGAGCGATACGTTGCTGCAGCCACAAATACGCCCACTGACGCTGCGCTTGAAGTTGAGTTTTAGCTTTAATCGCATTTTCAGCCTCGGCCGATACCCGCTCACTTTTCAGCGGCTCGGTCAAGGCATTGAGGTTATCAAGATAAGCCGTGCCAGCAGCATCCATTACCGCCATTAACCCATCGGCATCTTTGCCAAACTCTTTACGTAACCAAGCCAACTTACTCAGGGAGACACAGTACTTCATTAACTTCATCGTGCTCATCCTTGATGGTTGATGCGCGCAGCTAGTTAACTACGCAATTTCTGTATTCCTGTCATCGCAATAAGTGCAACAGCGCCAGCAACGACACCAAATAAGCCATTAAGAATACTTGGCGTCAGCACAGCAAACACAGGTCCAACAACATCAATGGCAGCAACCGCTTGTTCAGCATGGTGGATTTGCTCGCCGACTAGGTGTAGGCCATGAGTTAAAATCCCACCGCCCACCATAAACATGGCTGCCGTGCCAATAATCGTTAAACTTTTCATTAATACGGGAGCTGCACTCAATAAACCAAAACCTAATTTACGGTTCATTTGAGTTAATACAGAGGCGCCTTCACGTTGACTCAAGTACAAACCCGCATCATCCATTTTCACAATTGCCGCCACTAAACCATACACGCCTATGGTCATGACTATCCCTATGACAGCTAACGTAAAAAACTGTGTCGATAGGGATTTGTCCGCCACGATACCAAGGGTAATGGCAATAATTTCCGCCGATAACACAAAGTCGGTACGAATCGCCCCTTTGACTTTTTCGGCCTCGTAGGCGGCGAAATCTTTAATCTCAGGTAACTCATTCTCTACTTGGGTTTCGTGTTGTTGCTGGCCTTTTCGATGGCTATAGCTGTGATGCAGTTTTTCAAACCCTTCGTAGCATAAAAACAGTCCACCAAACATTAATAAAGGGGTGACAGCCCAGGGAATAAAAGCACTGATAAGCATTGCTGCTGGCACTAAAATCAACTTATTACGGAATGATCCCTTGGCCACCGCCCACACGACGGGTAATTCACGATCGGCGCTTACGCCCGTCACTTGCTGGGCATTGAGGGCTAAATCATCCCCCAATACACCCGCGGTTTTCTTTGCCGCCACTTTACTCATTACCGCTACGTCATCCAAAATCGATGCGATATCGTCGAGTAAGGTTAATAAACTCGCGCCTGCCATGCTAAATCCCTCTACAAATCATCTATAAACCATTCTGCTTTTGCCATAGTAGCTTAGTTAGATTAGTTGCGTATAGCGAAATGCTTTCCAACTTAACTGCTTAAGTTACTTACGTTATTGGGACTGCTTGCTAATGTGAAAATGCCAGCAATCTAGATCACACCCACGGTGGAATTGCGCCACATTATTTATCGGAAAAGAGTATACTAAGCCCAGAATTTTTTACTCATTTGCCGTTACAGGATGTCAACATGACTCAAGATGAAATGAAAAAAGCTGCCGGTTGGGCCGCACTTAAGTACGTTGAAAAAGACAGCATTGTTGGTGTTGGTACGGGTTCGACTGTGAATCACTTTATCGATGCACTGGCGACCATGAAAGCCGATATCGAAGGCGCAGTCTCTAGCTCTGAGGCATCAACTCAGAAAATGAAAGCGCTGGGTATTCCCGTTTATGACTTAAACAGCGTCGATCGTTTATCTGTCTATGTGGACGGTGCCGATGAAATCAACGACCGCATGGATATGATTAAAGGTGGCGGCGCGGCATTAACTCGCGAGAAAATTGTCGCGGCAGTGGCTGAGAAGTTTATCTGTATCGTGGATAACACTAAGCAAGTCGACATACTAGGCGAATTTCCACTGCCAGTAGAAGTCATTCCGATGGCACGCTCTTATGTGGCGCGTCAACTCGTTAAACTTGGCGGCGATCCTGTGTACCGTGAAGGCGTTGTTACCGATAACGGCAACGTGATCCTCGATGTGTACAATCTTAAGATCCTTAATCCAAAAGAATTAGAAAGTCAGATCAATGAAATAGTCGGTGTAGTGACTAACGGTCTGTTTGCCAAACGCGGTGCGGATGTGTTACTCGTTGGCACCCCTGATGGCGTCAAAACCTTTACTGCCAAATAAGTTAAGCGTAAAAATCCTATCACAGTCACAAGGCTGCTGATGTCAAAATACGCTGTAAAAATGCCAGCCACTTTTTTCAAAGGGCTGGCATTTTTTATGGTTCTTTTTATAGCTCTTTTTTATAGTTCAATGTTATCTGACTCAGCTGCCCATCGCAGACAGCTTATATCAAACGCTGGCTTACCAAGCTCTGGCAACTAGACCTTTTAAGTAGAATCCTTCTGGGAAGGCGCTACCGATAGGGTGATCGCTCGCTTGGCTTAAGCGTTCAATAAACTGGATTTCACGTTTCGCATCGAGCGCGGCATCGGCCACGATTTTTTGGAACAGATCCGCAGGCATTAATCCTGAGCAAGAGAAGGTCAATAACACGCCGCCCGGATTCAATAACTGCAATGCAATCATATTGATGTCTTTATAACCACGGCAAGCCCCGTTTAACTGTGCCTTGTTATCGGCAAACTTAGGCGGGTCGAGCACAATCACATCAAAGGTTTTG
Source organism: Shewanella sp. SM87 (assembly GCF_025653705.1). Taxonomy (NCBI): domain Bacteria; kingdom Pseudomonadati; phylum Pseudomonadota; class Gammaproteobacteria; order Alteromonadales; family Shewanellaceae; genus Shewanella; species Shewanella sp. SM87. The sequence continues at coordinate 55,006 of NZ_JAKKSC010000002.1, read as the reverse complement.
CCTTCATCACGGTACTGGCGCAACAACTTGAACACATCGGCTTCGTTGTAATGCACATTGTCATCACTCAAACCGTTCACTTGCATATTGAGGCGCGCTGTCGCCAAGGCGAGAGAAGACACATCGACGTTTTCAATACTGGCAGCACCTGCTTTCGCAGCGTACAGACCAAAAGTCCCCGTGTAGCAAAAACAGTTCAATACCGATTTATCTTTGACAAAACGGGCGGCAATGGCGCGGTTATCACGCTGATCGAGATAGAAACCTGTCTTATGGCCTTTAATCACATCGACGGCGATCTTGATGCCGTTTTCTTCGATAATCACCGGCATTTCAGGCAGAGTGCCGTGCAGTAAACCGGTAACAGGCAGCAGGCCTTCTTTCTTACGGGAATCCACATCGGAACGCTCATAAATAGCGCAATCAGGATATTGCTCAGCCAATAGCTCGACTAAGGTATCGCGCCATAAATCAGCACCTGTGCTCAGTAACTGGCACACCAACACATTGGCATATCTGTCGATGGTGATCCCAGGTAAACCATCGGACTCAGCAGCCACTAAACGGTAACCCGTTAAGCCTTGCTCGCGGATTAGATCGTTACGGCCGATTTGCGCCCGCTGTAAACGTCTGGCAAAAAACGCGCGATCAATTTCTTCTTCGCGATCGAAAGTCCAAATCCGCACTTGAATTTGCGACTCAGGCGACCAAGCACCACGACCTAACCAATGACCATCATGCGCGACCACATCGACTGTCTCACCCGCTTCAGGTTTTCCCTTAATGTTATGAATAGCATTGGAAAATACCCAAGGATGGCGACGCTCGAGTGACTTCTCGCGGCCGGGTTTAAGTTTGATTCTGATAGCCATAGTTGCCTTTAAAAATAGGGCCGCCACTAAAAAAGGGCTGCTGTCTAAAAATGGGAAACGGATGATATACCCAATGTCACCTAAGTGCGAGTACCGAACACGCCGCAGCGCTTATTTACCATCATCCACGGGTGGCCGATCATACCTTATTTTAACGGTTAATTCTGAATGATATTCATGCGAAATGATGTAGGAATGGTTAATGAAACAACGATAACAAAACCGTAGCGAGAAGATGCCTGCGCGATAAAGACAACTGACATGATTTGAAATAAGACGAATTAATAAGTAAACACGAGAACTTAGCTACGTAGCGCTAACTCAACAATGACGGGCGCATGGTCAGTACTGTAGGCGTCGCGTTCATATTCAGGTCTGACTAAGTGTCTATCGCAGGTCTGATAATCCACCACTTGCGCTAAACTGCGGCCATGGCTCGCATCAAACTCACTCGAAAGCAAAATATAATCCAGCACAGAACCTTTGGGGCCATAGTAATGGGTCGCCGCTCGGTGTTCCCTATGGTAAGCGGTATTGCCAGTCAAACTGTCCCTCAAGTTCGCTTCAATAAATAACTCATAGGCATCCTTAAGTTGATACTGAGCAAACACCGCCGCTAACGCCGCATCCGATAAATGCCCAAGGCCAGCGGCTTTAATGTCATTACTGTGAATGCTCTCGCCCTGTATCGTTAACGCATCTAAGGCGCCCATCGACAGACTGTCATTAAAGTCCCCCATCACGATAACGGGATGTTTAGATTCTTGCCTACGTACTAATATGCCATTGAATAATAACGCAGCTTCTGCGCCGCGCTGCATGGTAGATGCCCAGCGGCCTAAGGCTTGCTCTGTGAGTAGTTGGGTTTCTGAATGCAGTTTCATGCTTGCTGCGGGAGCTAAATTATCTAAACTAAGTGGCTGATGTCCGAGAGGCTGATGTTCAAATAGCTTAGGCTCGAGCGCTAATCCGGCACGTTTTGACTTAAAGTGCACCACATAATAGTCACACTTGCCGATATGTGGCACTTCAACGGTTGCGCGCAGCACCTTACGGCTAAAGGCAAATTCACTCGATAATCCCATGGCTGCCACTAAACGCGTATCAGGTTCGACACTGCTGATTTCCACTATGGGATACCGGGAGGCAAGCGCGACCACAGGGCTGCGATAAATGTAATCACTGATAAGAGTTGGCTCATCAACGACCGCAAAATACCCTAGACCTTGCTCACTGGCGATTCGTTTGAGCGGTTCAGGGCTAAACACTTCTTGAAATCCCACAATATCGGGCTGGCGATGGGCGAGAAACTCACTCAACCACTGACACTTTTTCTGCCATTGCCCATGGCTATAGATATTTTCAAAATCATAGTAAGCCAAAGGCGGCTCAATAAAGTTAAACAGATTGATACTGGCGATCTTGATATTCGCGGTGCACTTATGATCGATAGGTGCAGCCATTGATTCCAACTCATCAATATTGTGTGCCACAGCTTAATCCCCCCAAATCTGAATACAGCAATCTATCTTAATCTGACTTAATCTGAGTGAGCACAATGACTCACCGCAGGCACGACAAGGGTATACCCGAAGTGCGCTAATGCCAAATCCCCCATTATGGATAAAGTGTTAACTCATCTCTGGCGACTCAAATACAGCTTACTGAGATAAGTCATACCGTTAAAAACCACAATTCAATATCACAGTTAAATCCGACAACAAAAATCAACCGCTACCAGCCAAAAAACAAACAATCAAACAACAATGATTAGCACGCAAAACCACCAGCACTCCCAACAAAATCACGCAAGCCCAAGAATGATCATAAAACTAACTTTTACTTAAAGTGTAAATTCAAACAAAAACATATGTAATAACATGTGCGGTTGACTTTACATTTCAGTCCCTTAGAATGTGGCGACTTTAATCATTGCGGAGACCCACTGTGGGCACACACATAAGCGACAGTAGATGCCCTGTCCAAAAGACAGGATTTAACGCCTAGCACTAGCCCGCAATATTTGCTGCTACCTGCTAAGCAGGGTAGTAGTGTGAACCATTCTTCACTCAGCCTCCCCCAAAATATCAATCACAGACAATAAGCCTGAGCCTATGGCTGCGCTTTAGCAATTCCAGCATTTTGCTGGGATTCAGTTATGTGTATTTATTGCATCTCAAAGCAAGTTTTTTGCCTCAGTGGACTTCGTTTTCCCTATGGATTTACACCTATGGGTTTACATCTGAGGAGCCTAAATATGGCTTACATAAACAACACATCAATTTTGCGATCTTTATCCTGTGCAAGTATCAGCTTGTACTACAGCATGAGTGCGGCGGCATCCCATCTCGAAGTAGATGATCCGGCCCTCGCGGAGCGCTGTGAATTAGAAATGGGCTGGCAACAACCTAGGTCGGATCATGCTGGCCCACAATTAAACGCGGCCACGACTTGCAGCCGCAATCAATGGGAATGGCATTTAGGATTAGCGTCCAATGCCAATGACGATATTCGTGAGGAGCAAGCAGAGGTCGGCATTAAGCTACCACTCAACTTAAACTCCCACTCAGATCCAGAGCAGCAACAGGATGATTGGCACAGCGCACTGGTGATTAACTTGCAGAAAAACCTCGATGCCAGTAACGAATTAGCCACCGAAGTCTTCGGCATTTTTGGCAAAACCTTAGGCGATTCTGATGTCAGTCTCTATGCCAATTTAGGTTTTACCCATGAATTTAATCAATCAAACCAATTACTTGTGGGTATCGCGGCAGCGTATGAACTCAGTAGTCACCATCGCGTGATAGCCGAGATTTATCAAAAAGAATTGAGCGAGACTACCTATCAGTTCGCTTATCAACACACACCGCAACAACAGCTACAGCTGGAATTGAGCTTAGGCAATGCCCTTCGTGGCAACGCGCTGCAACTTGGCGCAGACATCACTTTTTACTTTGGTCACTAGATCGTTGAGAGAATGAACTATGAACATGAATAACAGCACAAACAACACTAAAAAAATCATCCATAACCTGCAAATGATTATCGAGCAACGCAGTGCCAGCGCCATGGCTGAATTAGCCGAAAAACGCCACCCAGCCGATATTGCAGCCGTATTTAACGTCTTTAATCAAGCTCAACAAGTCCTATTATTGCAACTGGCCTCACCTAAGGTTTGCGCCAATTTGTTTCGCTACCTAACCGATGAATTGCAAGCCAGCTTAGTACAGCAATTAGATAAAACCACGCTATCTGCGCTACTGGTTCACATGGCTGCAGATGAACGTGCCGACCTCTATAATCTGCTCGATGAAACCCAGCAAGCGGCGATTTTACCTGCGCTAGCATTGGCCAAAAGGGAAGATATGCGCACCCTCGCCGCCTATGATAAAGCTAAAGTCGGCGCGGTCATGACTTCGGATTACACATTACTGAATAGCCGCCATACTGCGGCAGAAGCCATCGATACCCTACGTACTGAAGCGGCAGATAAAGAAACGATTTATCAAACCTATGTGGTGGATATGCTAGGCCGCTTAATAGGAACTGTATCTTTAAGGCAGTTATTGCTGGCGCAGCCGCACGAGCGAGTGGTCGACTTTATGAAACCCGATCCTGTCGCGCTTGATGCCAATGCCTTTCGCGAAGAAGCGGTGCAGATGATCGCCCATTACGACTTAATGGCGCTGCCAATAGTCAATGGCAAAGGCCAGCTCGTCGGTATCGTCACCTATGATGATGCTATGGATATCGCCAGCTCACAGGCGGATCTTGAGTTCACAAAAACCGCGGCCATAGGCAATATCGACCATAACCTAAAGACTGCCAGCATAGGCTTACTTTACCGCAAGCGCGTGGTTTGGCTGGTAATCTTGGTGTTTGGTAATATTTTCTCGGGAGCGGGGATCGCCTTCTTCGAAGACACCATTGCCAGTTATGTCTCTTTAGTCTTCTTCCTACCTCTGCTGATCGATAGCGGCGGCAATGCGGGCTCACAATCGTCGACCTTAATGGTACGCGGCCTAGCCACAGGGGAAGTGGTTCTCAAAGATTGGTTATCTATGCTAGGGCGCGAGTTATTTGTCGCCGGATTATTAGGAGCCAGCATGGCAGCGGCAGTGTCCTTGCTAGGATTTTGGCGCGGCGGACCTGAAATCGCGCTGGTTGTGGCACTCACAATGCAAATTGTGGTGATTATTGGCAGCTTGATTGGTATGTCATTACCCTTCTTGCTGAGCAAGTTAAAGATGGACCCTGCGGCCGCTAGTGCGCCACTCATCACCTCCATCGCCGATATCATAGGTGTACTCGTGTATTTCAGCATAGCCACTGTGGTGCTCGACTTACCTATGCCATAAACCTAAGACCTCAAAGTGAACCAAGCTAAGTTAACCTTAGCGTGGTTCACTTATCATTCGATAGTACTAACCCATTTATGGCAAAGCATAAAAGCTTCAATAACCTTAAAAAAATTAAGAATAAAGCTTAAAGATCAGTTAATATTTCCATACCTGAATCGTTTTACTTTTTATTAACATTGCAGTATTTACCGCTGAGCCCAGTCACAGTAAGTCGATAAGCAATAGTGATAGTCCTAGCGACTTGAGAGGTTTTATATGTGGTTTAATTCCCAGCTCAAAGCTGAAAATCAGGCGCTTAAAGAGCGACTCATCCAACTAGAACGCCAACACCAAAATGAAATAGATGAACTGCGTGGCATGATCCGTGAAAATGAGACCATGCAGCAACAGTCGCGCCAAAATGCAGACCACTACACTGAAGTGATCGCCTGCCAAAACCAAGGCGGAGATATGCTTAATGCCGTACGCGAAGGCTTAGCCAGCAGTGCCGAATTACTCTCTGCGGAAAAAGAATCACTGTCTGAACTCAATCACGTTTTTGATCAAACCCGTGTGGCCATTGCTAATTTTAGGCACTAGAGCGACTTATATTAATGATCAAGCATCGAACAGCATGAAAGCTGTCACAGAACTCGATGCTACGACCTCTTCAATCAATCAATTTGTAGCAGCAATTCAAGGAATTTCAGAACAAACAAACTTATTAGCATTGAATGCCGCCATTGAAGCCGCCCGTGCAGGCGAAGCGGGACGGGGGTTTGCCGTGGTGGCCGATGAAGTGCGCCAACTTGCAAGCAAAGCCCATGAAGCCAGTAGCCATATTGAAAAGCTCGTGAAACAAATCGTCGCGCAAGCGGCTGAAATTAAAGAAATTGTTCATAATAATCAAAGTAGTGCCGTTGATGTAGCCACCTCATCAACCCAAATTGGCCAAGTCGTTGAAGATGTCCTGCAACGCTCAAAACAAATGCAGCACGTTATCCATAACGCAGCCACAGCGTCATTCTTGAATACCACTAAGCTCGACCACGCAGTCTGGAAAAGTAGCGTTTATCAATTAATTGAAAAACCACAGCATAACCACAATGTGAACTCACACACTGAGTGCCGCCTAGGGCAATGGTATTTCAAAGGATTTGGTGCCGAGAATTATCAGCATTTAAGTAATTTCAAAGCATTAGATGCACCACATAAAGCGGTACACGAGGCAGGAAAAGCGGCGCTCAATGCGAGACAAAAAGGTAATTTGCCTGAGATGGTCAAACAACTGCACTCAATGGAAGACGCCAGTATGCGTGTTGTACATTGCATTGATAACCTTATGCGAGATGTATATCGAGCGTGATATATAAGCACAGAAAGATAAGCTATCACCCATAAATAAGCCTACCTAAGAGCGCCATACAATCGCTCTTTTTTTATCTTTCAAAACGGTATAGTAAATTTAATCTTAGAAAATGAACCCCTAGCTATACTTGATTTAAGCACAGCCTTCATCTTTAATCGTTTCAAGAGCAAGCAGTGAGACTCAATTATAACATTCTAATTTTTAGGGTTATTAATGAAATTAGTCACAAGTTTATTGTTATCACTCACCCTTAGCAGCGCAGTTTCTCTTCGCGCGCAGCCGCTCAACATCTATACCGAAGAATGGTCACCAATCAGCTTTTCTGTCGATGGCAAACCCGATGGTTTAGCTGTACAGGTAGTACAAGAAATTCAAAAGCGCATAAACAACCCAGATCCAATCAAGGTAGTACCTTGGGCTCGCGGCTGGAAAATGCTGACCGAGCAACCTAATACTGTGTTGTTTACTATGACGCGCACAGCAGAAAGGGAGCAAATGTTTACTATGATTGGGCCTGTTGCTGTCGGCACGACTAATTTTTATGCCTTAAAAAATAGCGGTATAAAAATAACCACTATAAATGATGCAAAGACGGCTAAGGCAATTGGTGTCTATCGTGCCTCGGTGGAAGAACGCCTATTGCTCGAACTGGGATTTACGAATGTTGCGGCCTCATCCGAGCCCTTATTGAGTGCAAAACAATTGATGAAGCAACGTGTCGATCTTTGGTGTAATGCCAATCTCACCGCGCCGAGTATTCTGTCGGATGCAGGCGCGAGCATTGATGATGTAGAGTCGCTCTTCACGATTAGTGCTAATCATCTTTACATTGCCTTCTCACAAGGCACGCCCAATGATGTGATCGAACAGTGGAAAAACAGCCTAGAAGCGATAAAAGCAGATGGCACCTTCGCAACGATTTACCATACTTGGCTCCCCAACGATGCGCCGCCAATGAAGACCGAACGTATCGGGTTTAGCAACTAAACCCATTGCTCTAAATTCTACGTGCTAAGTGATGAGTGCTGAGAGCTAAACTCTATTGCTCTTTTAAAAGCGCTTAAAAAGGACACTCACAAACCCAGTCGATACGCTCACCCGTGATAGGATGATTAAACGCTAAGCGGGTCGCATGCAGCATTAATCTGCTGCTCGTCGTATTAGTGATATCAGCTTCATCTGCATCAGCCTTATCAGTCACGCACTCACCCACGCCGCCGTAGAGATCGCACCCCAGTATTGAGTGACCCAATTGCTGACTGTGGATCCGCAGTTGATGGGTTCGGCCAGAAACAGGGATAAATTCGACCCGCGTGGCGAAAGGTTCAGTTAATCGTTCCAGCACCTGATATTCACTGATCGCAACTTTGCCTGTGCTATGGCAGATCTTCTGCAGTGGGAAATGCTCACTATCTTTAGCGATCGGCAGATTAATCACCCCGCTGTCAGCGGCTAAATGCCCGTGCAGCAAGGCGGTATAACGCTTTTCAACCGTGCGCGCCTGAAACTGTTTTGTCAGCAAACCATTCACGCTTTTATTCAGCGCCACCAGCATGATACCGGAAGTGCCAAAATCGAGCCTGTGCAGCAAAGTGGCCGTCGGAAAATCCTGCACTAAACGATAATGCACCGAGTCGAGATTCAGCGGATTCTTTCCCGACAAACTCAATAATCCGCTCGGCTTATCAATCAGTAGAATATCGCTATCTTGATAGAGCACGCGTATTTGCCCGAGGCAAGGCGGCGCAATAAAAGTATCGACTTTGGCAAGGCTATCGGCTGGCGCTGACATAATTTTCTCAGGCAACATAAGTAGAAGATAAAATGAACGAAGCGCTCAAAATTGACGAAATAATAAGGCCGCATAACCTAAGTTATGCGGCCCTCTAATTAACAACATTAACGCTATAGCTTATTTAGCCAGTACGCGCAGATGCAGTTCTTGTACTGACGTCACGTTAGTACGGTCATCGGCGGCATGGGCCATACAAGTGGCGAATGCAGCATTCATGGTCGTCGTGTAGTTAACTTTGTAACGCAGTGCACCGCGGCGCAATTGACGAGAATCTTCAATCGCTTGGCGACCTTCGGTAGTGTTCACGATATAAGTGTATTCACCATTCTTGATGCGATCGAGAATGTGTGGACGCCCTTCGTGTACCTTGTTCACTAAACGTGGGTTGATACCCGCTTCGCCTAGGATAACCGCAGTACCATGAGTCGCATCGATTTGATAACCGAGCTCAATTAACTTAGCCGCTAAATCGGCAACGCGTTTCTTATCGCTGTTACGCACAGACAATAATGCACGACCCGACTTAGGCACCTCAGAAGTCGCACCTAACTGCGCCTTAGCATAGGCTTCGGCGAACGTATCGCCCACGCCCATGACTTCACCGGTAGAGCGCATTTCTGGGCCTAACAGTGGGTCAACACCTGGGAACTTATTAAAGGGCAACACCACTTCTTTCACTGAGTAGAAAGGTGGGATCACTTCTTTAGTGAAGTTTTGCGACGTTAAGCTTTGACCCGCCATCACACGCGCGGCAATCTTAGCTAAAGGCACACCCGTTGCTTTGGACACGAATGGCACTGTACGGGCAGCACGTGGGTTAACTTCAATCATATAGATTTCGTTATCTTTCACGGCGAACTGTACGTTCATCAGACCGACAACGCCGAGTTCCATCGCCAACTTGCCGACTTGAACGCGCATGCGATCTTGGATTTCTTGGCTTAGCGTGTAGGGAGGCAGTGAACAACCTGAGTCACCAGAGTGAACACCCGCTTGTTCGATATGCTCCATAATCGCGCCAATCACCACGATTTCACCGTCACATACTGCGTCGATATCCACTTCAATCGCATCATCTAAGAAACGATCGAGCAATACTGGCGACGCGTTCGATACGCTCACGGCTTCGTTGAAGTAACGCAGCAAATCTTGCTTGTCGTAAACGATTTCCATCGCGCGGCCGCCCAGTACATAGGATGGACGCACAACTAGCGGATAACCGATACGCTCAGCGGCAATCACAGCACCTTCAACCGTAGTCACGGTATCATTTTCAGGCTGCTTCATCTCTAAGCGTTGAATCGCTTGCTGGAAACGCTCACGGTCTTCGGCGCGGTCGATGGCATCTGGGCTAGTACCAATTACAGGTACGCCAGCAGCTTCTAAGGCACGGGCCAATTTCAATGGCGTTTGACCACCGTACTGCACGATAACGCCCTTTGGCTTCTCGATACGGACGATTTCTAATACGTCTTCCAGTGTGACGGGTTCGAAGTACAGACGGTCTGAAGTGTCGTAGTCGGTTGAAACGGTTTCAGGGTTACAGTTCACCATGATGGTTTCATAACCGTCTTCACGTAGCGCTAACGCCGCGTGCACACAGCAATAATCGAACTCAATACCTTGACCGATACGGTTTGGCCCGCCACCTAACACCATGATTTTGTCACGGGTCGATGGGTTAGCTTCACATTCTTCTTCATACGTTGAGTACATGTAAGCCGTGTCTGTTGCAAACTCAGCCGCACAGGTATCTACACGCTTATAGACTGGATGCAGGTCGAACTTATCACGCAGCTTACGTACTTCGGCTTCGTTCACGCCTAATACATCGGCCAGACGCGCATCGGCAAAACCTTTACGTTTCAGTTTGCGCAGTAAGTCGATATCCAGACCCGCCAGACCCGCTTCAGCAACAACACCTTCGAGCTGAACCAGCTCTTCGATTTGCACGAGGAACCAAGGGTCGATATTGGTCAGTTTAAAGATTTCATCTAAGCTCAGCCCCGCACGCATCGCATCGGCTATGTACCAAATACGGTCGCAACCAGGCTCTTTCAGCTCGTGGCGAATACGCGACATCGCCTCAGGTTTAGACATGTCTGTGACAGGATCTAGACCGTTACGGCTAACTTCTAAACCACGTAATGCTTTTTGCAGTGACTCTTGGAAAGTACGGCCAATCGCCATCACTTCACCCACAGACTTCATCTGTGTGGTTAAGCGATCATTGGCGCCGGCAAACTTTTCAAAGTTAAAGCGTGGCACTTTAGTCACAACGTAATCGATAGCAGGCTCGAATGATGCTGGCGTGCGACCGCCAGTGATGTCGTTCATCAGCTCATCAAGGGTGAAACCAACCGCTAACTTAGCGGCGATTTTCGCAATCGGGAAACCTGTTGCCTTTGATGCCAATGCTGAAGAGCGCGATACCCGAGGGTTCATCTCGATGATAACCATACGGCCATCTTTCGGGTTAATACCAAACTGTACGTTCGAACCGCCTGTCTCAACACCAATCTCACGCAGTACGGCCATAGAGGCGTTACGCATGATTTGGTATTCTTTGTCAGTCAAGGTTTGCGCGGGTGCAACTGTAATAGAGTCGCCCGTGTGCACACCCATAGGATCGAAGTTTTCGATAGCGCAGACGATAATGCAGTTATCGTTGCGGTCACGGACCACTTCCATCTCGTATTCTTTCCAACCGATCAGCGATTCGTCGATCAGCAGTTCACTCGTTGGCGATAACTCTAAGCCCTGTGAACAGATCTCTTCGAACTCTTCCCTGTTGTAAGCGATACCGCCGCCTGAGCCACCCATAGTAAAGGATGGGCGGATAATGCAAGGGAAACCCACTTGATCAAGTACGCCATAAGCTTCGTCCATATTGTGGGCAATGCCCGCGCGTGGACAATCAAGACCAATACTTTTCATCGCTTTATCAAAGCGGCTACGGTCTTCAGCTTTATCGATAGCATCGGCAGTCGCGCCAATCATCTCGACGTTAAATTCTTTTAGTACGCCTTTGGCTTCAAGTTCTAATGCGCAGTTCAGTGCGGTTTGGCCGCCCATGGTTGGCAGAATCGCATCTGGGCGTTCTTTAGCAATAATGTTACGGACCACTTCCCAGTGAATCGGCTCGATATAAGTGGCATCGGCCATTTCTGGATCAGTCATAATGGTGGCAGGGTTAGAGTTCACCAGAATGACACGGTAGCCTTCTTCACGCAGCGCTTTACACGCTTGTGCGCCAGAATAGTCAAATTCACATGCCTGACCAATCACGATTGGGCCGGCGCCTAGGATAAGAATACTCTTTATATCTGTACGTTTTGGCATTGCTTCTCTCTTCTCCTAGCTAGCGTACTACTTGGCGTTCTGACGGTATATGTCGATTAGCTCGATAAAGTGATCGAACAGCGGGGCGGCATCGTTCGGGCCAGGGCTCGCTTCAGGGTGACCTTGGAAGCTGAACGCGGGCTTGTCCGTGAGATGGATACCTTGGAGTGAACCATCAAACAGCGACTTATGCGTCACCTTAATATTGGCGGGTAAGGTCGTTTCATCGGCAGCAAAACCGTGGTTTTGACTGGTGATCATCACGTTACCTTTCTCGATATTGCTCACAGGGTGGTTTGCACCGTGATGACCAAACTTCATCTTCAAGGTTTTTGCACCTGAGGCCAGCGCGAGTAGCTGATGACCTAAACAGATACCGAAAATCGGCGTGTCGGTTTTCAGAATTTGTTGAATCGCTTCAATCGCGTAATCGCATGGCTCTGGATCGCCAGGGCCGTTCGAAAGGAACACACCATCGGGATTCATCGCTAACACGTCGGCAGCTGAAGTTTTAGCAGGCACTACGGTGACGTCACAACCGCGGTCCACTAACATGCGCAGAATGTTTTGCTTAACGCCGTAGTCGTAGGCTACTACTTTGTATTTAAGCTCATTTGCTGGCGTATCTTCTGGTAAGCCGCCCACTAAACGCCAACTACCTTTACGCCATGGATAGGCAGTTTTAGTCGTGACTTCTTTAGCGAGATCCATGCCTTTTAAACCGGGGAAAGCTTTGGCAGCAGCGAGCGCTTTTGCTTCGTCTAAGTCTGCACCTGCCATAATACAACCGGCTTGAGCACCTTTTTCACGGAGAATACGAGTTAACTTGCGGGTATCGATATCTGCTATGCCAACGACATTGTTCGCTTTGAGATAATCACTTAAGCTTTGTTGATTACGGAAACTACTTGCGATGAGCGGAAGATCACGAATGATAAGACCACAAGCGTGAACCCCATCGGATTCAATATCTTCATCATTGGTACCAGTGTTGCCTATGTGTGGGTAGGTTAATGTTACAATCTGGCGTGAGTAGGATGGATCAGTTAAAATTTCTTGGTATCCTGTCATGGAAGTGTTAAAAACAACTTCACCAACAGAGAGACCATCGGCACCAATTGCTGTGCCAGAGAATACAGTTCCATCTTCGAGTACGAGTAAGGCAGACTTTGTCAACGCGACCTCCATAAAGAGCCAAGCCACTGAAATATAATGTTTTTATGTTATGTTAAGATACCAATTTCCGCTAATTTACGAAATTTTGACAAATTCCAGCGAGTTTACAGTAAAAACGCGAAACCGTCCACCCACTGGTAACTGGGTGCAAAAAAAAACGCCATATCGGCGTTTTTAATATTAATGCAAACCTAAAACCTGCTGCATATCATACAAGCCCGGCTTTTGCTCCACGAGCCAGTGGGCGGCGCGCATAGCGCCGTTAGCAAAGGTCATACGGCTCGAGGCTTTATGGGTGATCTCTAAACGCTCACCGATATCGGCAAACATGGCCGTATGTTCACCGACTAAGTCACCGGCACGAATAGTCGCAAAACCGATAGTTTCACGGTCACGTTCACCAGTGATCCCCTCGCGGCCATACACTGCACATTTCTCAAGATCGCGACCTAAGGTCTTAGCAATCACTTCACCCATTTTCAGGGCTGTACCCGACGGCGCATCTTTTTTGTGTCTGTGGTGACCTTCGATAATTTCGATATCCGTGTAATCACCCATGACTTCGGCAGCCAGTTCGAGCAATTTCCACATCAGGTTGACACCCACAGACATATTCGGCGCCATCACTACCGGCGTTTGCTCGGCAAAGGCATTGATCTGTTCTTTTTGAGCATGATTGAAACCGGTTGTGCCGATCACCATGGCTTTCTTATGGCGCACACACCAATCTAAATGGACAATACTGGCGTCTGGCGCAGTGAAATCAATCAAAACATCAAAATCATCGGTCGCGTAATCCAGCGAATCCATGATCATGACCTTTAATTTACCCACACCAGCTAGCTCACCCGCATCCACGCCCACTAAACTAGAGCCAGCGCGCTCAATGGCGGCACCCAGTAAAATATGGTCGTGATTGTAGGCCGCTTCAATAAGAGTGCGTCCCATACGACCACCGGCACCGACGATTGCCACTCTCACTTGTCCACTCATTTCAATCTCCTCAATCTTTCTTTGTATTCCATAAGAAAACGCCTAAGACAGGCTTAGGCGTTTTTTCAATATTAGATGATATCTAATAATTCAACTTCGAATACCAAAGTTGAATAAGGAGGAATCGATGCCCCCGCGCCGCGCTCACCATAAGCTAAGTGATGTGGCACAAATAATTTCAACTTAGTGCCTACTGGCATCAGTTGCAGTGCTTCAGTCCAGCCAGCGATAACGCCAGAAACGGGGAACTCAGCAGGTTGGCCACGAACTACAGAGCTGTCGAACACATCACCATTGATGAAAGAACCATGGTAGTGAGTACGAACAGTATCTTCGTAAGTTGGAGTCGCACCGTCACCTTGGACTAATACTTCGAACTGCAGACCAGAGTCAGTCACAGTCACGCCATCACGCTTAGCATTTTCAGCTAAGAAGGCATCGCCTTCAGCAGACGCAGTAGCAGCAGCTTGCTCTTGAGCAGCTTGAATACGACCGCTAATTTCAGTGAAAGCAACTTGCAGATCTTGCATAGACACAGCACTTTCTAAACCGGCAAACGCATCGGCTAAACCCGCTTGAACGGCTGGAATATCCACGCCATCAAAAGAATTGGCGGCCAGTTGCTCACCCATTTGACGGCCTACACCGTAGCTTGCTTGCTGTTCAACAGTACTGAATTTATCAGACATAATTAACGACTCTCAATTATCAGTGGAATTTTGCGCGCCAGTTTACCATAGTTCAGCGAGCTATGCTGATAAACTGACTGCTTATTTAACTAAGGAGGCTTTTTTACACACTTATTGCGTATTTATCCAAAAGCATAAATAGGTTAAGGACACATATCTCTCCACAAACGACAGCGAACACTCACCAAACGGGCACTTAGATCTTAAATAGACTTCAGCTTATTTCGGCGCCACACATTGATTCTTCGCCTGCGCTTTAGCACTGGCATAAAGTGGCTGCATCTGTGCTTGCAATTGTTGTAGCTGAGCAATGCGATTACTGTTCGATGGATGGGTCGATAATAACTCCGGCCCTTGGCTACCGCCCACCTTCGACATATTCTGCCATAACTCAACACTCTGAGCCGGATTGAAACCCGCTCGAGCCATTAACTCTACGCCCATGATATCGGCTTCGCTCTCTTGGGCACGGCCAAAGGGAAGAATCACCCCTACCTGAGCACCGAGTCCCAATGCCGACATATATAAGTCGCGATTCGACACACCACTCGCCCCTAGCGCTGCATCGGCAATCTGCATTCCAACGCCCGTTAACTGTCCACGGGAAACCTGCTCGTTACCATGTTGCGCCAACACATGCGCGACTTCGTGACCGAGCACAGTAGCAAGCTGATCAGGTCCCTTAGCGACCTTAAGCAATCCGGTATAAACCCCAATATGCCCACCCGGCAGAGCAAAAGCATTAACTTGTTCAGAGTCAAACAAAACCACATCCCAGCGCTGGGTTTGGTCCGGCAGCACTGCGGTAATACGATTAGCGACACAATTGACGTATTGTGTCAGCTTTTTATCACTACTCACTTTTTGCTGTTTTTTCATTTCCTCGAAGGAGGAATCGCCCATCTGCTGCATTTGCGCCGCTGAATACAACAAGGTCTGCCCTCGCCCCGTTGGCGATTGCGTGGTCGCACAGGCCGATAATCCGAGCACGACCGCCATCCCCACTAAGCCTAAACGCATTGATTTCATGTGGCACTCCTTAAATCCCATGACGGGCGTGAAGATCTTTGAGCCAACAGGGACTCAACTAATGGAAAGATTTTACTGAGATAGACAAGATAAGCCAAATAGAGAAACACTGGCGGCGCGCGTTAGCGATACTTTGCACCTAAAAGGAATTAATACTCTTCCTTTAACAAGGCATAGACGAACTCATCGCCCCACGCGCCTTTAAAGAAGATGTTTTTCACATAATGGGCTTCGCACCTAAAGCGGAGTTTTTCGAGTAAGCGACAGCAGGCAAGATTTTGTGCATCGGTGATAGCAATGACTCTATGCTGATGCAATTCAATAAAGAGGTAATCCAGCAATGCGCTGACGGCCTCAAAAGCAATGTGTTTACCTTGATGTTCAGGCGCAATCGTAAAGCCAATTTCCACCTGCCGCTCATCAATAAAGTGCAGCGCCAGATCGCCAACTAATTGGGTTGGTGTAGTTCCCGACGCGCCACTGACAATCGCAAGCTGAAACCAAGTATCAACCGCACCAAATTGTGCATAATCCATCTTCTCGAACAACGCGAGTGCATCGCTATTGCAGTAATCCGTCCAGCTTTGATATTTGGCGACCATAGGGTCGGCTCGATAGGCGGTAAAAGCCTCAAGATCCGCTCGCTGGAATGGCCTAAGTACAAAGTGCTCGGTCGTTAAACCGTTATTCACCACTTTATGAAGTGCTTTGCTTAACGCCAATGTCGATCCCATGACTTAGTTCCTTAATGTAAATAAGTCACTAAGTTACACCCAGAGCGAAAGTGATAACAGCGGCCAATGCGCTTTATTCTGTTATCAGTTTAGTGATTGAGGCACGCCGAGCTTGAACGCTATGAATAGCTTCAAACTCAGCGCTTACCTTTAAACTCTTTAGCGCTGTGCTTATTGATGCTACGGCGATTCGCCTGTTTATCACGCGGTGGTCGCTTACGCTCAACCTTGCTCTCTGCGGTGCCATCACTAGTATTTTCACTCGGCTTATCCGTTACCGGAAAGTCAGCCAATAATGCCAGCGGTAACTCCCGCGCGGTTAAACTGCGAATTGCCGTTAGGGTGGCCATTTCACCGTGGCACACGAGGGAAATCGCCAGCCCATTTTCGCCAGCGCGCGCGGTGCGGCCAATGCGGTGCACGTATACAGGCGCACTCATGGGCAAATCCAAGTTGATGACCACAGGCAAGGCATCAACATGAATGCCGCGCGCCATCAAATCTGTCGCCACTAATACTTGGATACGATTGGCTTTAAAGTCGGCCAAGGTTTGGCTGCGAATGGTTTGCTCTTTTTCACCGTGCAGCGCGGCGACTTTCATCCCCGCTTTAGCGAGTCGTTTAGCGACGGCATCGGCATCATCACGGGCGCTGATAAACACCAGCACCTGCGGCCATTGATACTGTTTTAACAGCGCAATCAATACCTGCGCTTTACTGCCCTTATTGACTAAATAGAGTTGTTCTTCGATTTCACCTGCCACTGAATTCACCTTGTGAGCTTCGACCCGCAGCGGCTTATTCACCAGTAGCTTGCCCGCCAATGTATCCAAAGCCTCGGGCAAGGTGGCAGAAAACAACGAGGTTTGCTTAAGCTTAGGCATAAACGCCATCAGCTTTTGCACATCGGGCCAAAACCCCATTTCCAACAGACGGTCAGCCTCATCCAGCACAAGATGTTTTATCGAATCGAGGCTGACGTGGGACTGTTTACATAAATCCAGTAAACGCCCAGGGGTTGCCACTAATACCTGCGGCTTGGCTGCAAGTTCGGCTAATTGGTCTTCCAGCGCGACTCCACCACACAGAAGCTGAATGTTCAACGAAGTCGATAACTGACTCGCCACTGTTTGCAGCGCCTCAGTCACTTGCAGCGCTAATTCCCGTGTTGGCACCAGCACTAACGCCAGTGCATTTGGAGGCTGTACAGACTTAGCGCCCTGCAACTGTGTTTGCTGTTGCAACAAAATTTGTTGTAGGAGTGGCAAACCAAAGGCTAAGGTTTTCCCGCTACCGGTTTGTGCTAAGGCTAACAAATCCCGTCCTGCAAGAATGGCCGGAATCGCCAATTGCTGCACCTTTGTCGGATGTTTAAGACTTGCAGGCAAGGCCTTAAGTAACGCCGAATTTATGCCAAGCTCAGCAAAAGTTAACGACTCAGGGGAAGAAGAAAGCTCGGGAAAGGTCATCACAGCACCGGATCAAAACATGGGAGCGAAAGTTTACTGAGAGTTGCCTTTGAATACCAATGTTGTTTCGGCTTTTACGCAAGCCTTGGCACAGTTTGCAACGCTACTCATTACAACGGTACGGTTTGCAACGATACAGTTACGGCATTTGCGTTACGCAGCTAAGAAAGTCTAGTTTTAAACTTCGATTGAATTTCTAAACCAAAGGTCAAATCAATAGCCGACCTAAAGAGAATCAACTGCAATCCCCTCTTGGATCTCCACTGCCAACAAGGTCCTTGTCTAACGGCCTGTTCGCAGGAATAGGTGAATGACTGTCGCTTAGGTGTTCGTGGTTTATCTAAAAAGAGACTCCAGCTGCATCTTTCTTATGTGCGCAAAGTTAACGCAGGTGATGGGATGGTAGATTTTAATCCCACAGCTTTCGTGAGCGCTTATGGTAGAATCCCGCCCAATCAGCTTTATGAATGTGCAACACAACTCATTTGTTTAACTGAACGTAGTGGAACACTACCGTGATTAACTAAATGAGGAGAACAGATTATGAGTAAGTTAAATGCCGAAGAACGTAAAGCCCGCGATAACGCCCGTTTTTCACAACGCGTCGATGAACGCCGCACAAAAGGCGAAGACGTGGTCGCCTACGTGCTAGGCAACAAGCTCGCGTTTAAGTTTCTGACTAAACCAGAGAGACACGAATTTAAACAAAGAGAAGCGGCACTTGAAGAAGAAGCCAAGCTTAAAAAGCAGCAAGCATTTCAGCTTAAAACCGAGCAAGAATTAGAAAAAGCCGAAGCCGCATTTACTGTTTCAGAAGAGTAACCTCTTAGGTTTCCAAACTTCGTTTGGATTTTCGAATCAAAGTCAAAATCTACATCAACGCCGTGGCGCTTCACCCCTGATTTTTTATTAAGAAATCGACCAAGGAGGACTGCTCGTTATATCCTCCTTGGATGCTCCATGACGAACAACCTCCATGTCTAACTGCCTGTTCGCCATTCCAGACTCTCGTTCGAAACGCTGCTACGCAGCACTCACCCTAGCGAAGTTACATGCATTGCTCTTTCATTAATAACATCAAGGTCCCATACTTCAACAAAAATCACCTAACAACTCAGATGGCACATCCATGTCCCCCGAAACTGCGCCATCATCCATGATGTCGCCACGGCCCCACCCAAACAACTAAGAACTATCTCCATATTTCGACAACTTCGCAGGGAAAAGTGAACTCCTGTAGTTGCAGTCTTAGCTGTTAGTCTCAAAAGAAATCTGCCTGTTCTTCTTTTAAAAATGTGAAATAGCTTTGAATTTTGTAGACAAAAATCGACTTTAGGCGGTGCTGGAAGGGCATAGAAAGACGGCTTAGCAAGGAGAAAGCTCGGGGGGAAAAGCGCCTCTATCAAGAGCGCTTGGCATTAAGGGACACGCCCCTTAATAATCCCGATTAATTAAGTGCTGATTGAATAGTAGCTTTGAGCATTTCTGTTGCGATAGTTGGCAGCATTTTATAAGGAAGAGTACTAGCCTCAATTTTTAGACGTTTAAAAATTGAGTCATTTTTTAATGCGGCTAAGTATTGATGTCCTGAAGCTGTGCAACTAGCAACTTTCCACTTTTCAAATTTATCAGTATCCGTTCGTATAGATTCAACTGCATCTACTAGATTTTCTTCAAACATTAGTTTGATGTTGTAAGAAACATGCTCATCTGTAAATCCATCCACAGTTATGGATTCATGGTTACTGAATCCCTCTTTTTCTTCTAAAAAGATAAGAATTGCTTTTTGTAGCTCTAAATTGGGTTTCATAGATTGCTCATATAGTGATTAACACATGATGAATATCACACAACAAACATGGGATGTAAAGTTGACAAAAATTTAATCACTTTTAAATCAATACGTTAAGTTGACATTGATGTAGCATGGTTTTAAGTTCAAAGTGTCAACTGGGTTTCGACTTCGCACAATACAAATTATGCAAACTCAGCCCTACAAAAAGTAGCTTTACATAATTTGTCATCATATTGTGTGCAGTGATCTTGCATATTTGTGCTGCATCTTGGTTAAATCCATCAGTTTGAGCTTTATCCGCAACAAGATTAATAATGGCTTGAATTTCTTCCCGTATCTGACGGTTCCCAAGGTTGGTAGTCACTAAATCTGTATCTCGAAAAATCAGACAGGCATAACTTTTATGCCGGAACGTCATAGTTGCCAATAGGCGACTAAAATCAGCAATCTTATGGATTATCAGATATACGCAGGACTTAAAAAGAATTAAGCACTGCCATGGAAGTGACCGTTGACGGCATGGATGCCGTCGTCGAGCCCTCAGGGATGAGTTCATGGCGAGTCACTGAAATGACAGTGCTTAATTTATTGCTGCGGACAGAGTTTGAAATTTGAGCATGCAATCAAGCATAAAAAAGCCCCGCTAGTGCTAAACACTGCGAGGCTTTATTCATCTAGTGCGCAGCTAACCTCTGCGCCACTAGACCAAGTTAGCTATTCAGATCTTGAAAGAACTTTTTCACGCCATCGAAAAAGCCCTCAGCCTTTGGGCTGTGTTTTTTCGACTCACCAGTTAAGGTGGCTTCAAATTCGCGTAACAGTTCTTTTTGACGATCGTTTAAGTTAACTGGGGTTTCCATAACCACTTTGCAGAGCAAGTCGCCTACGGCATGGCTGCGAACCGACTTGACGCCTTTGCCACGTAAACGGAACATACGGCCCGTTTGCGTTTCGGCTGGGATCTTCAGGCTGACTTTACCATCCAGTGTTGGCACTTCAATCTCACCGCCTAGGGCCGCTTTACTGAAGGATATCGGCACTTCGCAGTAAAGGTTGTTGCCATCACGGACGAAAATCGCATGCTCACGCACGCTGACCTGAACGTATAAATCCCCTGGAGGCGCGCCAAATTCACCCGCTTCGCCTTCACCCGCTAAACGAATACGGTCGCCCGTATCAACGCCGGCTGGGATCTTAACCGATAAGGTTTTGCTCTTTTCAACACGGCCATCGCCATGGCACTTAGTGCAAGGATCTTTGATGATCTTGCCGCGGCCATGACAGGTTGGACAAGGCTGCTGCACCGCAAAGAAACCTTGGCGCATTTGGACTTGGCCTTGACCATGACAGGTGCCACAAGTGGTTGCAGAGGTGCCTTTTTTAGCGCCGCTGCCTTCACACAGATCGCAAGTCGCCAGTGTTGGGATACGCAGTTCTTTGGTTAAGCCTTTAACGGCTTCTTCCAGTGATAACTCTAGGTTGTAACGTAAATCTGAGCCGCGGGCCGCTTGGCGTTGACCGCCACCACGACGTCCACCGCCGAAAATATCGCCAAAGACATCACCGAAAATATCACCGAAATCGCCTTGACCACCACCGTAACCACCGCCACCGCGATTAGGATCCACACCCGCATGACCAAATTGGTCGTAGGCCGCTTTTTTGTCGGCGTCGGTTAGGATCTCGTAGGCTTCTTTAATTTCTTTAAAGTTAGCTTCTGCGGTTTTGTCGCCTGGGTTGCGATCTGGGTGAAATTTCATGGCCAGACGTTTGTAGGCCTTTTTAATTTCACGTTCGCTGGTGTCACGACTGACACCTAATACTTCGTAATAATCTCGCTTTGACATAATCTCATGCTTCTCAGCTGGTGTTGAACAAACGGGCGTTAGGGTTGCCCCGTAACGCCCGCCTAGAAATTAACGCTTTGAAATCAATCTATTTGATTGAAAACAAGTCATTATTTCTTGTCGTCTTTCACTTCTTCGAATTCAGCATCGACAACGTCATCGGCAGCAGCGTTAGCCTGTTTGCCCGCGTCGGCATTGTCGCCGCCTTGAGCTTGAGACTTAGCTTGAGCGATTTCCATCAGCTTAGCAGATGCTTCGATCAAGTTTTGAGTTGCCTTTTCAATGGCTTCTTTGTCATTGCCTTTGCTGGCAGTGTCAACAGCGGCCATAGCAGCTTGGATTTTCTCTTTATCTTCGCTTGGCAATGCATCACCCGCTTCTTCCACTTGTTTCTTAGTCGCGTGGACTAAGCCGTCAGCTTGGTTGCGTGCTTGCACTAACTCTTCAAACTTCTTGTCTTCATCTGCGTGAGCTTCGGCATCACGTACCATTTGCGCCACTTCTTCTTCGCTTAAGCCAGAAGAAGCTTTGATGGTGATGTTTTGTTTCTTGCCGGTTTTCTTGTCTGTCGCAGACACATGCAGAATACCGTCGGCATCGATGTCGAACATCACTTCAATTTGTGGCTGGCCACGTGGAGCTGGCTCAATACCGTCTAAGTTGAACTGACCTAATGACTTGTTCGCGCTCGCTTGCTTACGCTCACCTTGCAGTACGTGAATCGTCACTGCGTTTTGGTTGTCATCGGCTGTTGAGAACACTTGCTGCGCCTTAGTAGGAATAGTGGTGTTCTTTTCAATCAACTTAGTCATCACGCTGCCCATGGTTTCGATACCCAGAGACAGTGGTGTTACGTCTAACAGTAATACGTCTTTCACGTCGCCTGACAGTACGCCCGCTTGAATTGCAGCACCTACGGCTACCGCTTCGTCAGGGTTCACGTCTTTACGAGGTTCTTTACCGAAGAAGTTTGTCACTGCTTCTTGAACCTTAGGCATACGTGTTTGACCACCCACTAGAATCACTTCGTTGATGTCTGTTACAGATAAATCTGCATCAGCCAGGGCAACTTTTAGTGGCTCTAATGTACGGATAATCAAGTCTTCAACCAGTGATTCCAATTTAGCACGGGTGATTTTAATCACTAAATGCTTAGGACCTGTTGCGTCTGCCGTGATGTATGGCAGGTTCACTTCAGTGTGGTTGGTGCTTGAAAGTTCAATTTTCGCTTTTTCTGCTGCTTCTTTCAGACGTTGCATTGCTAATGGATCTTTACGCAGATCTAAGCCTTGCTCTTTCTTGAATTCGTCAGCTAAGTAGTTGATCAAACGGTTGTCAAAGTCTTCACCACCTAAGTGGGTGTCACCGTTGGTTGCCAACACTTCAAATGTTTGGTCGCCATCGTTGCTGTCGATTTCGATGATAGAGATATCGAATGTACCACCACCTAAATCGTATACTGCAACAATGTTGTCGCCTTGTTTCTTATCGATACCGTAGGCTAATGCTGCAGCCGTTGGTTCGTTGATAATACGTTTAACATCAAGACCTGCGATACGACCCGCATCTTTAGTCGCTTGACGTTGTGAATCGTTAAAGTAAGCAGGAACAGTAATAACCGCTTCTGTTACTTCTTCACCTAAAAAGTCTTCTGCGGTTTTCTTCATCTTTTTCAAGATTTCTGCAGAAACTTGTGGTGGAGCCATCTTGTTGCCACGCGATTCAACCCATGCATCACCGTTGTCGGCTGCAATGATTTTGAATGGCATGATGTTCACGTCACGTTGGACTTCGTCATCTTTAAAGCGACGACCAATCAAACGCTTAATCGCGAAGAATGTGTTAGTCGGGTTAGTCACAGCTTGACGTTTTGCTGGCGAACCGACAATGGTTTCATCATCTGTATAAGCGATGATTGACGGGGTTGTGCGATCGCCTTCAGCGTTTTCTAACACACGTGCTTTGCCACCATCGAGGACAGCTACACAAGAGTTTGTTGTGCCTAAGTCGATACCAATAATTTTACCCATGAGGTCCTCCGAAAAATTTCATTCAATCTAAATTTGTTTAGTTGGTTTTGATATGGGGCTAGACGGTTTAAATATCAAGTCCATCGTTGGCCACCTTCTCTGCCTTGATACCTATATTGGGACAGGGAATTTAATTACAAGGGCGAACAAAAAAATTTTCTGATTTATCTTTCTCGCATCTACAGTGGGATAAAATATCCAATCACATAAAATAGTCTTGCTTATCAACCAAAGCTGTTATTCAATCTGCCCACATTTGGCGGATGTTTATCCTAGTAAGGTAGCAGAGTGAAGTCTTCGAATTTAGCGTACGTGTATGGCATGGCGGCGGTCTTTCTCTGGTCGACAGTGGCCACGGCCTTTAAGATTGCCTTGAGTTACTACACACCGCTGCAGCTGGTGTTTGTTGCCGTACTCACTTCGATTATTGCCCTTGCCGGAATCCTTGCTTGGCAAAAAAAGCTTTCCTTACTCAAGCAACAGTTTTTACGCCGCCCCATGTTTTATCTGGTGACTGGACTCATCAATCCCTTCCTTTACTATGTCGTGCTATTTAAAGCGTATTCCTTACTGCCAGCGCAGCAAGCGTTGTCACTTAATTACACTTGGGCGGTATTATTGCCGTTACTGGCCGCGCCTTTGTTAAAGCAAAATTTGCGTAAGAGCGACATTGCTGCCGCGCTGATTGCCTATACTGGGGTGTTTATCATTGCCACCGGCGGCGATATCAGCGGCTTTAGTTTTGATAGCCCGCTCGGTATCGGATTGGCGCTGACCAGCACCCTACTCTGGTGCCTATATTGGATCGTCAACACCAAAGATCAAGGCGATCCCGTGGTGAGTTTATTATTGAGTTTTCTTATCGGCTTACCTTTTATTGCCGTCACCTTATTGCTGACAGATACCCTGCCCAGTTTTAGTCTTAAGGCGATATTTGCAGGTATGTATGTGGGCTTATTTGAGATGGGCATTACCTTCGTGCTCTGGTTAATGGCGCTGAAAACCGCCACTCGCACCGCGAACATCAGCACTATGGTGTTTTTATCCCCTGTGATGTCGATTGGTTTTATCGCGTGGATTTTGCAAGAAACGATTGCGATGGCAACCTATCTCGGCCTAGCCTTTATTTTATCGGGGATGATGTTGCAGCAACTTCTGCCCCGTTATTTAGAGCGTAAAAACAAGATAAGCACAAAGCTAGCGGAATAATCGTTGAGTAACAGCCTTAAATAATGTTAGCTCACGGCAATGAGCCAATTAAAAGAGCTGGCTAACATTTTAAGCCAAGATTAAACGCTAATATCCCCCGTTTTGTGAAGGAGTATAAAATGACCCCGGCCGTCCGATTGGCTAAAAAAGCCAAAATCGCGTTTGATATCTTAGAGTACAGCCACGATCCACACTGCGCCGCCTACGGCGAAGAAGCCGCTAACACCTTAGGGCTCGAACCCGCACAAGTGTTTAAAACCCTTTTAGTTGCCATCGACAAAGCCCATGCGCCGATTGCCGTTGCGCTCGTGCCCGTCGATCATCAGCTTAATCTAAAAGCCGTAGCTAAATGCTTAAGACAAAAGAAACTACAAATGGCCGATGCCGACCTAGCACAAAAATCCTCAGGCTATCTGGTCGGCGGTATTAGTCCCTTAGCGCAAAAGAAACAATTGCCAACCTTGATTGATGCCAGCGCTCAAGGCTTCGACAGGATTTATGTCAGCGCGGGCAGACGCGGTTTAGAGATAAGCTTAGCGGTCACAGACTTAGCTCAGCTTTGCAAAGGCGAATTTGCCGATATCAAGACACTTTAAGCGATCTCGACCACATTAAGCACAAGTCATTCGACGTTAAGTAAGTAATTCACTCCACTTTAAGTTGTACGCACTCATGTTAGATAAATGGTGAACAAGGCTCAAACGGCAACAAACTGGCCAGCGTACTGAGTCTAACAGTGGAAAGCGTTTGATAAAGCCGAGATATCCGTCTATAAATTGTACTGAGGTACAAATCGACTAAGGATAGTCAGATGGAAAAATCAACCCAATGGAATCCAGAAAATAGCATCAGCCCTATCAGTTGGTGCGCCATGCTACTCTGCATCGCCTTATTTATTTATGAGCATTTCTGGGGAAACAGTTTTACCACTATGGTAGTCATGCTCTATTGCAGTTTTATGCTGCCTTCGGTTTTACTCACTCGCAGAGTACAAGAAAAGTACTTTATTTATACCTTGGAATACATCAAGGCCTTTCGTAAATTCACTGTCGTTATGTCAACGATATTTTTCTGTATCTGGTTACTTGCTACTTATACCCCGCTCACCATAAGCAGCTAAACTCGTTAGCCAAACACATTGATGTCGCTATTCAGTTGGATACCGCAAACAAAAAAGCCGTCAACGTAGTAAGTTAACGGCTTTGGGTTTATCGGTATTTACCGCTAAACACGACTGGTGTAATCACCCCAAGCTAACCACTTATATGTGGTTAATGCCTCAAGCCCCATTGGACCACGGGCGTGCAGTTTTTGCGTGCTCACAGCCACTTCAGCGCCAAGACCAAACTGACCGCCATCGGTAAAACGAGTACTGGCATTCACATACACGGCGGCTGAGTTCACTTCATTCATAAAGTGCGCCGCTGCATGAATATCATCGGTCAAAATGGCTTCCGAATGGCAGCTAGAATACTGGCGAATATGGCTAACAGCGGCATCGATATCGCCCACGACTTTGATACCTAAGGTTAATGACAGCCATTCAATGCCAAAATCCTCAGACTTAGCAAGCGTCACATCGAACCCTAAACCATCCAGCAGACTAAAACTTGTGTCACAAACTGAAAAACGCACGCCTAGACGATGCAGATATTCGGCAATTTGCGGTACAAAGCTGCTCGCCACGCGCTCATCCACCAGCAAGGTATCAAGAGCATTGCACACAGTTGGACGCTGCACTTTGGCATTAGCGATTACGCCTAAGGCACGCTCAAGGTCGGCATTTTTATCGACATACAAGTGGCAAATACCTATGCCACCTAAGATCACCGGAATGGTCGCTTGCTCAGCACATAAGCGCTGCAATGCTTGACCGCCGCGCGGCACTATCATGTCGACATATTGATCGAGCTTAAGTAAACCTGTCACTAGGGCTCTGTCTGAAGAATCAATAAATTGCACCGCATCTATGGGCAAACCTTGGGCGACAATCGCGCCGCGGATCACTTCGCTGATAAGCTTATTCGATTCAAGGGTTTCTTTACCGCCACGGAGGATCACCGCATTACCCGTTTTAAGGGCGAGTACCGCGATATCGACAGTCACATTCGGGCGCGCCTCGTAGATAACCCCAATCACGCCCAGCGGTACGCGGCGGCGAGTCAGCCTTAAACCGTTATCTAATAACTTGCTGCCAAACTCTTCGCCCACGGGATCAGCAAGGCGGATCACATCGCTGATATCACCGATAATGCCCGCTAAACGCGCATCATCGAGCAACAGTCTGTCGATCATCGCCTCAGTTAATCCATCGTTCTTAGCGGCGGCAACGTCTTTAGCATTAGCGGCTAAAATGGCGGCGGAGTTTGCCGTCAGCGCATCGGCAATAGCTTCGAGTAAGTCAGCCTTTTGGCTCGCCGTTAAGTTGGCTAAAGCATAACTGGCCTGTTTGGCATTTTGGCCAAGTTGCTGTAAATACTGATCTTGATTCATTTGACTCAAAACAGACCTCGCTTATAAGACAACCATGTCGTTGCGGTGCACTATTGCGTCACCATAATCGTAACCGAGTACAGACTCGATCTCGTCGGAATGCTTACCTGCAATCAAACTCAGGGCTTGGCCACAGTATCGTGTCATCCCTTTAGCAATCACTTTACCTTGTTGATCAACTAATTGTAGCGTCGCACCACGTTCAAACTGACCTTTAACGCCTACGATACCTTTAGACAATAGACTGCGGCCCTTGTCAGTCACGGCTTTGACCGCGCCCGCATCAAGCACTAAAGAACCTTGAGTCGCAGGTCCCGCTAGAATCCACTGTTTGCGGCTTTCGAGCGGGTTTTCGATGGCACTAAAGTGAGTACCGACTGACTCTTTGGCGACCACTTTTTTGATCACATCAGGGTGATGGCCAGAGGCGATAACCACTTCGATGCCAGCACGGCGAGCAATATCCGCCGCTTCCAATTTAGTCGACATACCACCCGTGCCTAAACCCGATACAGAACCGCCCGCCAACATACGCAGACTATCGTCAATCTTCACCACCTGTGAAATCAACTTAGCGTTCGGGTTAGTGCGCGGATCAGCATCGAATAAGCCCTTTTGATCCGTCAATAAAATCAATAAGTCAGCATCGCATAAGAGTGCTGCGCGCGCCGATAAATTGTCGTTATCGCCCACTTTGATCTCATTGGTGGCAACGGCATCGTTTTCATTGATGATCGGCACAATATTATTCGCCAACAAGGCATTAAGCGTGTCGCGGGCGTTAAGGTAACGCTCCCTATCCTGCAAGTCGGCACGGGTCAGCAGCAATTGGCCCACGTGCAGCCCATAAATACTAAAGAGTTGTGCCCAAGCGAGGATCAACTGACTTTGCCCGACAGCGGCTAACAATTGCTTATTGGCCATAGTGTCGGGCAGCGTCGGGTATTGGAGATGTTCACGCCCAGCGGCAATTGCCCCTGAGGTGCATAATACGACTTCGACCCCTGACTTCATCAGTGCGGCCATTTGACGAGCAAGCTCAACCATGTGGGCTTTATCTAGCTGTTTACTGCCAGAGGTCAGCACACTCGTCCCTAACTTCACTACCACGCGGCGATACGCAATCTCACTTAAGTTCATTATTCATTTGTAACAAAATAACCGAACAATCCTTATACCTAATCCGCTGAGTAATTGGTAGCAAGGAGTTATTAACTCGAGATAAATTTTCGTTTTTGCTTAGAATCGCGCATTAAAAAGGGCCATCGATTAGATGGCCCTCAAAAAATGTAAACAATCTACGCTGCGAGTTTTTTACTGTGCAGGTGAATTAATCGACAGCATCAACCATAGACAAACTTAGCTACAAACAATGCCGCTAATACTAAAATGCCCACATTAAGATCGCTAAAGCGACCTGTGAGCAATTTGATTGCTGCATATGAGATGATCCCAAAGGCAATGCCCGTCGCGATAGAAAACGTTAGCGGCATTAATATACACACCACCACCACAGGCGCGGCTTCAGTCAAATCTTCCCATTCGACATGCACCAGTCCCGACATCATCAAAATTGCTACATAAAACAGTGTGCCCGCAGTTGCATAAGCCGGGATCATCCCCGCCAATGGCGATAAAAATAACGCAGCAATGAAGAGTAATCCCACCACAACGGCCGTTAAACCAGTACGACCACCCGCGCTCACACCCGCGGTGCTTTCGATATAACTTGTCGTGGTGGAAGTGCCAAAAGCAGCCCCCGCAATGGTTGCTAAACTGTCAGCGGTCAAAGCACGATTCAGACGTGGTAAACGGCCTTTATCATCGAGAAAACCACCGCGCTGTGCAACCGCCACTAAGGTGCCAGAGGTATCGAAGAGATCCACAAATAAGAAGGCAAAAACGACTGATAGCATAGTTACTTCAAATACTTGGGATAAATCCATCTTCATAAATGTAGGTGCGATTGAAGGGGGCATTGATACAATGCCCTGATACTGCACATCACCAAACACTAATCCTAGGCCAGTGATAATCAGAATGCTGGCAATCACCGCCGACTTCATTCCCCGCTGCACCATAGCAATAATGAGGAAAAAGCCCAGCACAGCCATAACCGCCGGAAATGCCGTGATATCGCCCAGTGTCACTAGCGTAGCAGGACTTGCCACCACAATACCGGCGCTCTTAAGGCCAATCAGCGCAAGGAACAAACCAATACCTGCAGCAATACCGATACGTAACGACATGGGAATACTATTTACAATCAATTCTCGAATACGCACTAACGATAAGATTAAAAAGCAAATTCCCGACAGGAATACCGCGCCTAACGCAGTCTCCCAGCTGTAACCCATTTCACCCACGACTGTGTAGGTAAAAAAGGCATTAAGTCCCATACCTGGAGCAAGCGCAATTGGATAATTCGCCATCAACCCCATAACCAAACAGCCGACAGCCGCCGCCAAACAGGTAGCCACAAATACAGCACCATGGTCCATGCCCGCATCGGCTAACATCATTGGGTTCACAAAAATGATGTAGGCCATCGTCATAAATGTTGTCAAACCTGCGACCGCTTCCTGCTTGAGGCTCGTTTGATTTTGTTTCAGTTTGAACAGTTTTTCTAACATGGAACAAGGTTCCTTTTTATTTTAAGTATGTAGGGTATTTAGATGTGAACACTATGTAACGTGATGACATTTGCAGCAGATTATAGGGAGTTTAGGCTGGTCAGGCCAGAAAATTGGCAAAGGAGTAACGAAGAGAAAATGCTCAAATATCTATGCAAACGAATGCAATATCCTCGGGTGAGACTCGCGTTGAAGGTTAAGCCTAAAAAATGAACATATTATGAACAAGATGATCACTCGTTAGCGACCAATGCTGATTTGTAGCCATAAACAGCCTATATAAAGAGTAACAAGAATATATACAGCAGAAATAACTAGATTCAATTTCCACAGACTCAACCAAAAACTCCCTTTAAAATATGTACGTAGCCTTACTTCTGATTTGCATAATGTTAAAGAAGAAGGTACCAACATTAACGCAGAACAGCCAAAGGTTGGTAATACTATAAAAATCATGCCTAAACCCGCAGCCCCAGCAGAAGCTTCAGATGTTTGACCGTCAATAGATGCTAGCGTTATATATCCCAAAATGACGCCTGCGATGGCAAGAATAAAACCTAACAGTTGAAGAGTTCTCAAATTCGTCCTTGGTAACAAACAGCGTTTAAATTGACTTCTCGTAAAACCCTATCAGCTCAGCGATTTCGCTTAGATGGGTATCGACCCAAGCGCTGCTGATCGGCCCCCAGGTGACTATGCGGTAATAACCTGAATTGTTACGGCTGCCTTCCTGCACAAACTCGACTCTAATACCTATATCCTCAAAAGCTGCGATAGCATCCTGTAAAGTTCGGCGAGGCATTCCGGTTAACTTATTGAGTGATAATAGATTATGGCGGTCATCATCCATTAAATGCGCCAAATATAACTTACGCAGAAACGCCTTATTTTGCTTTGAAACCTGTTGGGATGTTGGCATTGAAAGTGACATAGGATGACCTGTCTGGAAACAAAAGTAATTATCATCAAAACTACTTTATATTCAGTCAATAAGGCAATAGCCAATGCTAAATACTTACGGTTCGCGACAAGATCATCAGATAACAAATCTGCACTTAAATCAAACGAAACGACTTGTCATCCTCCCCCAACAACTGTTATTTCTAATATCACTCAACACCTATGAAGAAAGGCTAAAATGAGCCAGACAATCACAGCAGACCAAATACTGACATTTTGGTTTGAAGACATTGACCCAAAGCTCTGGTGGATTAAAGATGTTGAATTTGATACCCAGATCAAACAACGCTTCGAAGGTGTACTACTTCAAGCTAAACGGGGAGAGCTTTCACATTGGCGAATCACGCCTCAAGGTCGATTAGCTGAGATCATAGTGCTCGATCAATTCTCCCGTAATATTTACCGCGATACGCCTGCCGCATTCGAAGCCGATGCGATAGCCTTAGTGCTCGCCCAAGAGGCCGTTGCCCAACGGGTCGATACAGCACTAAAATCCAAACAAGTCCCTTTTCTATTTATGCCCTATATGCACAGCGAATCGGCAACCATTCACCAAGTAGCAGTAAAACTGTTTAATTGCGAAGCTGCGATAACAAACCTAACGTTTGAACTGCGCCATAAAGCGATTATCGACAGGTTTGGCCGCTATCCACATAGAAATATTATCTTAGGCAGGGAGTCTACGGCGGAAGAAATTGCTTTTCTGACTGAGCCGGGCTCATCCTTTTGAGCCTGTAATAGGTTAAAGCGTTAATGTGTATTTGATAAATAAAGCCGTGCTGAGTTCACAGACACACTACACTTACTCAAGAAAGTCATGGAATGACTTGGCGAGTATCAAACACAGTTACAAGTGTATACCGCGGAGGTGTTGGTAACTTATGGCGCATAAACTAAATAAGCCAAATAGCTCAGTGGCTCGTCGTAACCGCTATAAATTGATGGGGTTACTCATCCTATGCGGCGCTCAGCTCGGCCAAGCGGCTGAAATTAAGATAGGCGTCAGCATGTCTATCCCACCCTATATCATCCAAGCAACAAATAGCGGGATCGAACTCGAATTACTTAACCAAGCCCTCGCCGTTAAAGGCCATACAGCTTCTATCCACTACTTACCACTGGCGCGCACTTTCCATGAACTCAGGGAGGGTAAACTCGAAGGCATCATCAACATCAAAGAAGGAATGATTAACAACGTTTTTTATTCAAACGTTGCGATAACCTACCAAAACTGCGCCATTAGCCTCGAGAGTAATCAATTTAACATCAATAGCATAAACGATTTAAACAACAAACAAGTCGTCGCCTTTCAACGTGCATCATCGTTACTGGGGGAAGAGTTTGCCAACATGGTTAAGACCAATAGTGGCTACCAAGAACAAGCGAGGCAAGTGCAGCAGGTTTATATGCTGATGAAGCGCAGGGCCGATGTCGTTGTGATGGATAAAAATATTTTCAAATACTACTTAAAGCAGGCCTATCTTGAGGGCAAACTCACTGAGAAAGACTTAAAACAACAGGCGATTTGCCACCAAATATTCCCACCTACGGAATACAAGTTCGCGTTTCTCAGTGAACAAATTCGGGATGATTTTAATGCGGGACTCAAACAAATTACCCAAGATGGTAGCTTAGTGGCTCTGCAGGAAAAGTATCGACGCCTGATGTCATTTGACAATGAAGCCGAGGCGTCGACTAAGTTAACAGAACCTAAAATGATCAAAAATGATTCCTACTAAACTTATCCCATAGTGTTATTTCACCACCAACACAGGGCACTTAGCGTACTTAACAATATCCTGTGTAACGTGGGGTTTTAAAAAGTCAGCTAAACCGCTGCTCCCATGACTAGCGATAACCACCATGCCTACATCAACGGCTTCCGCTAAAATCTCATCAATAGCATCACCATGGCGCACGACTAACTTAATATTGAGCCCTTCGGTAAGGTTCTGCTGCATTTCCTGCTGCAAACTTTGCATTTTTGCATCAACGAAAGCTTTGAGTTCATTTTCCAATGTAGCGGGAATATCGACCGCAATACCATAACAATGGGCGCCACGGGCAGGGCTAGTCACATGCAACAACCGAATATCGACGTGATAAACATTTGCCATTTCAACCGCATATTTTAACGCATGGGCCGCAGTGGATGAAAAATCCGTAGGGCATAACACTTCTTGAGTACGCATAAGCTTATCCATCATTTGAGTTTTTAATTAAGCTAATTATTAAGGCCAAAATACCACTATTTTATAGCAGTTTGCTATGCTTCTTGCGTACCCATTTCAATTAATTATTCTTTATCAATCAAAAAGAAAGGACGCTATAAGCGCCCTTTGGATTTATAGAGTCAAAGCCAGTTACTTAACCACAAGCACAGGACAAGCTGCACCATTCGCCACCGCTTCTGAGACATTGGTGTGTAAAAAATGCGAAATCCCAGTTCGGCCATGGCTAGCAATTACTACCATGCCAATGTCTTTACTGTTGGCCTCTTCTAAAATTTGATAGACAGGATCGCCACGGCGGATCAAGGTAGTGATGGGAAGCTCAGTATTCAATCCATCCAATAGTGCTCGCATTTTAGTTGCCGCCGCTTCCTCCATGCTTTTAGCAAGCTCTTCAGGGGTAATAGATAGAATCATAAAGTTTTCATCACCGATCGGCTGTTCAACCACATGTAAGATTTTTAGACCTACATGGTATAGATTAGCCATTTCAATGGCATAGCTCAGTGCATGGGCCGCAGTTTCCGAAAAATCTGTGGGCCAGAGTATTTGACCTGTACGCATAATTTGTACTCCTTCTATGGCGCGAATGGATTGCTGGGTGAATCTATACTGTGCTGCTATAACGCTCGATTTAGCGCATTGGCAGACCACAAACTTCATCTCACAACCTTAGTCTCTAAGCCAAGCAACAGCATCGCCATTATCAACAAAAAACCTTACCTCAGCAGGCGTAAACCAGTTTGCCAATTTAGCCAATACTTCCTGCAAAGTCGTTTTACCGACGATGGCTATTTTCTCGAAATGACGAATATGCTTCACCCCAAGTTTGAGATCGTCCCAAGCAGCCTGTAGTTCCAAGCCTTCCAACTCGATGACATCTACCAAGGCGAAGATATCAGGATCTTTCACCCCAGCTAATGCAGACTCCAACACAGGCACCATCATTTCGTAGTCTTGATGAGTTAAGGTACCGATAGCTTTAAAGGTAACGAAAAAATCATCATCACCATAACGCTCAATACCAATCGAAATTCCGTGCTTTAACAATGCCATACATACTCCTTATGTAACAACCCTTGATTTAGTGTAAAAGCTAACGCCACAACAAGCCGTGATCTTGCTCAAAAATACACCAGATACCTTGCACCATCTCACTAAGCAAGCTAGGATAAACCGACTAATCAGTCGGTACTGATTTAATAAAAGACTCAATCGAGACGATTACTTAAATAAAGTACCAAATAAGACTCAGCCTACCATTTCCCTTGGAGCAACCACTATGAATATGGCCACCGAACACCTTAATACTTCGCCACTGACTCAGTTGCTCCAACGCCAACGCAGCAGTTATTTAGCGGCGCCGAATCCTAATTACGCTACGCGAGTGGAGCAATTAACTCGACTGAAGGCGGCCATACTGCAATTTCAAACACCCTTAGTCGAAGCCTTAAGCCAAGACTACGGCCATAGATCGATTGATGACAGCCTGATCTCAGACATTATGCCTGTCATCAACAACATCAATTACAGCTTGAAAAACCTCAAAAAATGGCTCAAACTCAGCGCTCGCCATGCGGGCATCTTACTCGCACCCGCCAAAGTCACAGTGCATTATCAACCTTTGGGGGTGATCGGTATTATCGTGCCGTGGAATTTCCCCGTCATGCTGTCAATTGGCCCGCTAGTGACTGCCATTGCCGCGGGTAATCATGCCATGCTCAAAATGTCTGAATTTACCCCAGCGACCAACCAAGTAATCAAACGGTTATTTGCACAAGTCTTCGATGAATCCCACGTGGCGGTTGTTGAAGGTGAGGCGGATATTGCTGCCCAATTTTCTGCCCTGCCCTTCGATCATTTACTCTTTACAGGCTCGACCACAGTCGGCCGCCATGTGATGCGCGCCGCAGCGAATAATCTCACCCCAGTAACACTCGAATTGGGTGGTAAATCCCCTGTGATTATCGCCCCCGATATGCAGCTTGAGATAGCAGTAGAACGAATGATTTACGGTAAGTGTTTGAATGCCGGGCAAATCTGTGTCGCACCTGATTATGTGCTTTGCCCTAAAGCCAAGGTGGATGACTTTATCGCCGCCTACCAAGCTAAGTTTAAGGCCATGTACGGCACCATTAACCACAATAAGGACTACGGCAGCATCATTAATACACGTCAGTTTGACCGCTTGATGACAGTGCTCGAAGACGCCAAAGCAAAAGGTGCCCGTGTTATTTCAGCAACTGACGAAGCCATAGATAGCCAACATCGTAAACTCGCAACTCAGTTGATAACTCACACCACTGAAGACATGCTATTGATGCAAGAGGAAATCTTTGGTCCATTGTTACC
Source organism: Shewanella sp. SM87 (assembly GCF_025653705.1). NCBI lineage: Bacteria > Pseudomonadati > Pseudomonadota > Gammaproteobacteria > Alteromonadales > Shewanellaceae > Shewanella > Shewanella sp. SM87. The sequence continues at coordinate 19,648 of NZ_JAKKSC010000002.1, read as the reverse complement.
GATTATTAGCTACGACTCCTTAGATGAAGCGATTCAGTACATCAACCACAGAGCCAGACCCTTAGCGCTTTATGTGATGAGTTTCGATGAGCCAACTCAGCAAAAGATCCTCCAGCAGACCCATTCTGGCGGTGTGTGCATTAACGAAACCGTGTTTCATGTCGCCGCCGACGATGCGCCCTTTGGCGGAATAGGCCCGTCGGGCATGGGGCATTACCATGGCAAGGAAGGCTTTTTGACCTTCAGCCACGCTAAAACGGTACTCAGCCGTGGCCGATTCAACACAGGCAAATTTGTTCACCCGCCCTACGGCACTTTTATCCAGCGCATCTTAATGAAGCTATTTTTGCGCTAGTCATTGGGGGATAAATCTTGAATAAACCATCAACAACACAACCTATTAAAACCATGACTGATAAACGCCAAGCTATTCTCGATACTGCTTTAGCGCTCTTTGTCAGCCAAGGATTTCATGGCACGTCTACCGCCTCGATTGCAAAACAAGCAGGCGTAGCAACGGGCACCTTGTTCCATCACTTTCCTTCTAAGGAAGCCTTGATGGAATCTTTGTTTCTTACCATAAAACAAGAATTTGCCGATGCCTTACTATTAAACCCCCATAAGGGCAGCGATCTTAAGCACAATGCCCTACAACTATGGCAAAGTGCGATAGATTGGTCGCTGGATAACCCTGTCAAACAACTGTTTTTTCAGCAATATTCAATGTCACCCATGATTGCAGCTAAGGTGCGCGATCAAGCGATGAATAGCATCTTAGGCTTTATTAGCGAACTCATTAAGCAGGGACAAATGATGGGGCTAATCGCCCATTATCCAGTGGAATTGATGCTAGAAAACTGCCACGGCCAATATCTAGCAGCAACCCGATTCTTTATCGATAACCCGCACTTGGGGACAGATAAAACATACCGCGATGCCAGTTTTGAACAGTTTTGGAAGGCCATGCAAGCGGACTAAAATAGCCTAATATCAACTGACTGTTGCAATAACCGCAATAAAAAACCGAGTCAGCTTAACTGGCTCGGTTTTCTTTTTCGCTATCGCGACTAAGTGCTAAAGCAGAAGTCTGCTTTGCTCTAGCATCTAATACCGACTTTCAAGCACCTAGCCCTGACTCAACTCCTGGGCTTTTTCTGCTGGCTGCGCCACTTGAGTTGGGCTCCAGTAACCTTGTTTGATACCCTTATCAATCAGCTCAGCGACCGCCAATTCAATGGCTTGTAACACGCAAAATTGCACTGGCTCATTGGTTGTAAAACCGACTTCAGCCTCAGCGAGTCGATTTAAACTCGTGTAACGGAACAAGCCCGCACGCATTTCTTGGGACAAGACTCGTTTGCTGGTTGAGACCGACATCATGACCTTACCTGTGTGTACATCCACGGCGCGTAGATAAATGGTCACCAGATCTTCACGGTACATTTCAGAGGCGCCAATGCCGTAGTATTCGACACCGCTACCACCAGTGCTAGTGTTGGTCTCATAACTAATCACCCCACCTTCGAGTAACAATCTGGCGGTGGATAATACGGGCACTTCATCGCCCTTAGTACCGCTCTGTTTGTTGCTGATCTTACGCTCGGTAAGCAAATTTTGTAGCCCTTCACGCTCAACAGGTGTAAACCATTTAGAGTCGAGCAAAGTCTGCATCAACATCGATGTTGCGCCCTGAGTAACCGCGGTCGAAAACGAACTCACGTTAGCCTGCGGCTTATATTGGCCAGTTTGATCGCGAAAGGAATACACGGCCACAGGGATAGGAAACTTAGGTCCAGGCTGAGTTTGCAACCCACGCATCACCTCACTCAAGGGGTTAACCTCGGCAGCCGTGATATTTAAATCGGGTTTGGAGATCAGGCTACAGGCCGACACACTTAACAGTAATAAACTCACTAACACTAGACGGGCCATTAGTTGCCACCTCCAAATGCTGACATTTCAATTATTGTCACTTCATTCGTGGCAATATTAGTGATAGTCAGTATAACTTTATCCCCTATAGAGTTAATTTCTATACGAAAATCGCCAGTATTATAGTCACCGTCGGTGATTTCACCATCAGCAATCCCTCGGGTAATAGAATTGATAAGATTACGCTCTAGGGATTCTTTAAAGCGAGTAATAAAGTCCTTCTCGGACGAGTTGGATTTATTGTCATTCTGGGCTTGGGCTTTATTTAATAGAAAAGCCCCATTTTGTGGATTGCCGCCAAAGCTGGGATTCACTGGCGTATAAATCAATTCAGTGGCTTGGCCACTGCTTGCCACACATAGCGTGACAAGAGCAAGTAACGTCCTGTATGTCATTATTATTATCCTAAAAGTCGTCCGATGTTCCTGAAAAATCACCTGTTATTGCATTGGCTCTGACTTGCGCTAAATAATCAATCGTAAGCAAAATCGCCAGCTCTGCGCTCTCTTTAATCGGATTTGCACGACGACCAAAATGGGTGGTGTAAATCCGAGTCCCGTTTACCTCTAAGGTTAAAACGGTTCCAGCCTGTGGAAACACTGTCTCATACAGAGTGACGTTAAAGCCTTGGGTAAAGGGCAGTTCGCGCCAATAGCTTGAGTAGTAAAAGCCAAAGTCCTTACCAAACCGAGTCAAGGTTCTATCTATTACTAAACCACTAATTTCAATGTCGTTATCGGCAATAGTGATAGGGGAAGCCAGCAGCAGGAATGGACATAAAACGTAAGTAAGCAGACGCTGTTTTAACTGTTTCACTTATCCCTCCTTAACCTTTTTAATCGAACCTTAAAAACCGCGCTAACCTCTGTTAGAACAAGGTGAGTTTTAACGCAAATTTTCGATAAAACAGGTTAACAGGGTTAAAGATCTCCCGTCATTACGCTGAGGGGCAAATTAGCCCGAAGAGCTAAGGTAAAAATGCAAAAATAGCCCATTTGACTAATACACCAAGAGGCTGTTGAGGATAGGAGTTATGCATTAAACAAGCGGATAAGATAAGCAATAAAAATGCGACTTAAGAGTCGCATTACGGTGTTAATTCAAAACGCGAGCATTATTGTGGCAACCATAGTCGAACCAACAGGCCACCGTCACTGCGATTATGCATGCTAATACTGCCATCGTGGGCTTCGATAATTTCACGGCACAAAGGTAAACCTAAGCCTGTACCCGATTGTTTTGTTGAGTAAAACGGCAGTAGCGCCTGCTCTAATACTTCACCAGACATACCTGCGCCGCGATCCTCAATCACAATACTAAAACCTCCACCATCCACTAAGGTTTGATACCGAATCGATAGAGTGACATCCTCGGGGTTTGAGCCAGATTCATGGGCGTTTTTAAGTAAATTGAGGAGCACTTGCTCCATCTGTCCTTGATCGAAAAAACCATCAACCTCAGGTAAATCATGAATGAGTTTAAAGGGATAATGCTGAGTTAACTGGGCAGTAAATTGCCCCCAATTCACCTGACGCCGTTGTGGGAGCGGCAACTTAGCAAAACGGGCATAGTTGAAGATAAACTGGCTTAGATGACTGGTACGATTCTCGATAGTATCGAAAATCAAAGTTAACTTCGGATTATCAATATCTTTGGTGAGCAGTCGGCCGGAGTTCACCATAGAGGCGATGGGCGCGACTGAGTTATTGAGTTCATGGCTAATAATACGGATGACTTTTTTCCATACTGCCACCTCTTGACGATTGAGCTCGCGGGTCATCTGCTTGAGCAAAATCAAGTTATGCTGTTGGTTATTCAATAAAAATTGGCCGCGACTTAAATACCAAGTTTCCACATCATCTTCACCCATGGCGAAGAGTCCGTTCTTTTCATGTTTAAGCACCAAGGCCAATACTTCGGGCAAATCCACCAGCAATTCATCTAGGCTCAAGCCTTCCATTCTGCCCTTTTTATGAAATAGGTGACGCGCCGCATCGTTGGCATAAATGAGCCGCTGATGATCGTCCAGTAACAACATCACATTGGGAGAACTTTGAATCACCTTATCCAGTAATAACTCCCGCTGGTAAATGTACTGCCTTTCTTGGCGCAATTTTGCCGCCGAATGGTTAAATAACTGCGCTAAGGTTTTGAGCTGACCTTCGCCATGTTCAGGAATACTCACACTAAAGTCATTATCACTAAAATTTAGCAAGCCGACTTCAAGGGAATCTAAACTGCGCCTGAGATGTCGAGTCAACCAAGCAATACCTAAACCACAGACAGTACAAGCGAGAAACAACACGAACAAACCTTCACCTAAGGTCAAACTCGATACACGATCTCCCTTCGCTATCTCAGCGGATATCGCAGGAGATACAGGTGCTTTGGGCGGTAAAATGGATAGCGGTTCTACACGTAAAGGCTCAACCACATGAGGAATAGAATTAAACAGCCCTTCTTTAAGTTGTTCTAACTTGAAGAGTTTTATTTGTAACTGCTCTTGTTTAAGTTGTTCAAGCTTTTGCAGCTCGGCCTTAATCTGCTCGGCCCTCTGGTGCGCTTGCATCGCCGCAGCCTCCTGCAATTGCTCACTATTGTTAAGGGCGAGTTCGATGGAGGCGACCGTTTTCTCAAGCTCTGCAAAATCCAGTTGCACATTCACATCAGGGATTTCAATCGTGTTAGACGTGGCAACAGACGAAGCATCGGGTGAGATATACTTCACCAAAGCAAAACTCAGCAAGACGCCAAAGGCGCAGCAAGCCATTGAAAAAATGATAAGTTTAGTTCGAATTAACACTCAGATTCCTTAATCGATAGCCTTTACCCTAGCATCTGCACTTAGCCTATGACTTATCTAAACCAAACTTGTCCATCCGCCGATACAACGCTTGGCGACTGAGTCCAAGCGCTTTTGCCACCCGAGCAATTACGCCATGATGCTGTTTTAACGCCGCTTCGATATCTTCTCGGCTCACGTCTATCGCCTCATTGGCATCTGACACTTGGGCACGAACAGACTCATGATAAAATGCGGTATTTACGGGGATGGAAGCGGGCGAATAAACAGGCAGAGGATCAGACAGTCTCAAGCCAGATAGCCGCGACTCAGATACAGCCGAAACACTGGAAGCAGATTTGATGACACTCGCAACAGGTGCCAAACCAAAGTCAGCCTCAGTCAGCACATGGCTTTGCGCCAACAATACCGCTCGCTTACAGGCGTTTTCAAGCTCGCGCACATTTCCCGGCCAGCGGTGCTGTAATAACGCCTGCAACGCAGGTTTACTCAAGCTAAAATCGCTGCCAATAAAATGCTGCACTAAAGGTAAAATGTCATCGGTGCGTTGATTCAGCGGTGGCAACGCCAGTTCGATAACATTTAAGCGGTAAAACAAATCCTCACGGAATCGCCCTTCAGCGATATCTTGGGCCAGATCCGCATTGGTCGCACTGATCACCCGCACTTTTACTTTCTGGGTTTTATGGCTTCCTAAGCGTTCAAATTCGCCAGTTTGTAGCACCCGCAATAATTTCACTTGCCCAGATAACGGCAAATTACCAATTTCATCTAAAAACAGCGTGCCGCCGTCTGCCGCTTCGAAACGGCCAATACGCGCTTTAGTCGCGCCAGTAAAAGCGCCCGCCTCGGCACCAAACAGCTCGGCCTCTAATAAATCCATCGGCAAGGCGCCGACATTAACCTTAATAAAAGGTTTGTTTTTTAAGGGTGAATTGGCGTGGAGAATATCGGCAAGCTTGTCTTTACCCGCGCCATTGGGGCCAGTGATCAAGACCGACACATCGGAGCGCGCCAGTTGCAAGGCTAAATCAATGCAACGCTGCATAGCACCGCTACCAAAGACAATACCGCAGAGATCCGCATCGGCGATCGCCACTTGGCGTTGATGATTCACCCGCTCCAAGCGGTGGTTAGCACGGGAGAGTTTATAAAGCGCAATCAGATTAGTGATGCTATTGAGTAGCTTAGCGTCATCCCAAGGTTTGCCCATATAATCGGCAGCGCCCGCTTTGACTAATTCAACTGCCGTTTCGAGTTGCGTCCACGCCGTCATCAAAATAATCGGCAAATCCCCTTGGCGTTCGCGCAGGGCGTAAAACAGCTGCCGACCTTCCTCACCCGAGGTGGTATCTCGGGTAAAGTTCATATCTTGGATCACTAAATCCACATCTTGAGTCGCCAATAACCCAAGGGCGTCCTCTGGGCTATGGCAAGTCAGCACCCGATAATCATTGAGTTCTAGCATCAAACCTAGGGCTTGGCAGATGGCATGATTGTCATCGACGATAAGGATAGTATCCATAAGTGTGAGTGTTGTCCTAAGTAAAACTGTTAACCGTAAAGTAACAAAAAGTGCAATAACATCCTATTGTTATCGCACTTTTGTCGAGCTTTTATCGTACCTTGAGTAACATCAAATATTCCGCTATACGCTGCGAGTTGCGGTTGCTGGCGAAATATTTGCCGCCTTACGCGCTGGCAAGTAAACCGCTAACGTGGTGACAATAAACAAACCTGCCACAGTAATTAGTGGGTAGCTTAAGTCCAACATAGGCAAGCTATAGATTTTCATCAACTGTTGGCCTAACTGTATCGCTAACAAGCCGCCCAGCACGCCTCCCGCTAAGCAAATCAAATAGTTCTCCACGAGGAAGTAACTGATAATATCGCGCTTTTTAGCCCCCAATGCACGGCGGGTACCTATCTGCTTAGTGCGGCGCTGGATATTAAACATCACCATGCCCGTTAAACCGAGCGAGGTGATAAGCAATAACAACACCACCATCATAGTTAACACAGTAATCATCAATTTATGATCTCGGTATGAGCTATCTTTTAAGGCCTCGATTGACTTAAAGCCATCGAGCACTCGGTTTGGATTCTCGGCCAGCAGCGCTTTTTTTATCGCGTCTTTAAGCTCGGCGTGAAACTCAGGTTTGGCCCGTACCATGTAAGAACTGCTGCCATAATCCACATTTTGAATCACACTATTTTCAAGGCTAGAACTGTCAATCCACGCGCCTTGTAGTTTTTCGACTACGCCAATCACAGTGATCTGCGCATCCTTACCTTCATACAACACTTTGCCAAGTGCGGATTCATCAGGCCAAATGGCTTTGGCTAACACACTGGAGATGATCGCTAATCGGCTAGGGCTATCGAGGTTATCCTTAAGTTCATGGGGGTAAAAGTTACGTCCCTCAATCAGCTTAATGCCTAAGGTCTCAATGGTGTGATCTGTCCCTAAATACATGGCAAATTGCGGTGTCGATTTAGCGCTATCGGGGTCGGGGCCCAGATTTAACGTGCTCGACCAGCCGCCACCGCTTAACGGCAACATATTGGTTGAGGTCGCATCAATCACATTGGGTAGCCCCCGCAAAATTTGCTGATCAATTTTGTTTTGCGCGGTTTTATCAATCAATGGATCGAAGTTGAACAAGCTAAAGGTCAAGACTTCTGACTCTTTAATCCCTGAATCACGCTGCATCAGGGCTAAACGCTCTTGAATAATAAAGCTCGCATTCGCCACAATTGCCACAGACAAGATAATCTGAATAAGCAGTAAGACTGGACCGCTTTTACTGCGCAATAAACTGCTGAGAATAGGTTTAATATGCAACATAATGAGTCCCTTACTGGCTTTTTAGATAAACGCTAGGTTTAGTGCGACACACCACCCATGCGGGATACAAGCCAGCCAACAAGGCTGTGCCTACCGCAATACTTGGGGTGATAATCCACATACTCGCCGATAAATGGGTTAACCCCTTCGCGACCTCAAACTGGGCCGATAACCCATAAAGCGAAGCGTAGGCCCAAGCGAGTCCCAGCAAACCACCGAATAAGCCAATCATGCCCACTTCCACCATATATTGAGCGAAGATTTGGCCACGGCTAGCGCCGATTGCACGGCGCACTCCCACTTCGGGTGCGCGCTTGAGGAACTTTGTCAGCATTAAACCTAATATATTGACTAAACAAACACTTAAAAACAGCGCACTCAAGCCAACCAAGATTTTATTGTCTTCGGGCACCACATGATTGTATTCAAGCCAAGTTGCCACATCGGATACTTTGACTGAGTCAGCGGCAGATTTATTATCCGTAAAACGGCCCAGGGCTTTTTGCTCCGCTACATAATTGCTGAGCCAAGAACGGTAACTGGCTACTGCGTCTTTATTTGGTAACTCAACCCAATACAGCAGCCACACTTTTTCAGAGTTAAGGCGATCACTGTAACTATTCATCGTCTCAAACTTCCAACCCGACGTGTTACCCCATACATCAAACTCTTCGATAGGTGTCAGCGAAAACGGTACAAAAATTTGTTCCGTGTCGTTAAAGGCACCGTTAGTGGGATCATAATATTTAGGCTTAGGATCCCAAGCATCAATCACCCCAACCACTTGATAAGGTTTACGATTAAGATAGATAACTTTGCCAACACTGTTTTGACCCGCAAACAACTTTTGATTGAGTTTATCGTTAATCACCACTTGATAAGCAGGTTCAGTGTCGACGGATTTATCCCACGCATTACCGTACAAAAATGGCACGTCAAACAGCTTAAAAAAGTCACTGTCCGTCACCCGAATGCTTTCTAAAATAGGCGCAAAATTGGCATCCTCCGTTTGCACTGCCATCCCAGTGCGAAACATCGCAGCTTGGCGTTTAGGTAAGGAATTGTTGCGCAGATTCATCGCGTCTTGGTAAGTCACTAACGAGTTTAACTCATCCCAAGAATCAGGACCTTGGCTCCAAAGCTGTACCGCATTTAACTCATCAGAGCGTTCACCCGCAGGATTAAATGACATCATCTTGTATACGTTTAACGTAGTAATCGTGATACCAATACCAATCGAAATCGCCAACACCATCAACAGCGACAGCACTGGGGTTTTCTTAATGCTGCGCCAAGCTAAATCAACATAATAAAAGAACATAATGCATATCCTTAACGGTCGGCGTTGGCGACAAGTTTGTCGATATCAGTCGCAGCAGTGATGTCACTGACATGTCGATGACCTTGATGATACATAGTAAAGTCACACACTTGACCATCGACAATTTGAATGTTGCGTTGGGCGCGTCGAGCGAGTTCAGGATCGTGCGTCACCATGATAATGGTCGTGCCCGCTTGATTGATATTTTCGAGTAATTCCATCACTTGACGTGCCATTAGGCTGTCGAGGTTTCCCGTAGGTTCGTCGGCGAGTAGGAAACGTGGCTCCCCCGCCAAAGCACGAGCAATCGCCACCCTTTGTTGTTGTCCACCCGACAACTGAGTAGGTAAATGTTTAAGCCGTGAAGCTAAGCCCACTTGTTCTAATGCCTCTTGTACACGACGTTGACGCTCCTTGGCATTAAAACCACGATAGCGCAGCGGCACTTCGATATTCTCTGCTAAGTTAAGATCGGGAATTAAGTTAAAACCTTGGAAAATAAAGCCAATTTTTTCATTTCGGATAGTGGCGCTCTTGTTATCGCTCAAGTTAGACACGTTAATCCCATCGAGAAAATAGTCGCCGTGGGTAAAACCTTCGAGTAAACCTGCAATATTTAAAAAGGTGGTTTTACCCGAGCCAGAAGGACCTGTGACTGCGACAAATTCGCCTTCGTTCACCTCGAGGTTAAAATCGCGCAGGGCGTGGGTTTCTACTAAATCCGTTTTAAAAACCTTGCTCACATTCTTCATTGATAACATGTTAATTTCCTTTAAATAATCAAATCTATTTTGCGCCCAGACTCTGCGTCTACACCTTAGGCATCGACTCATGTACGACCGTAATCAGCACACCTTTATCAGCCAAAGAATGGCTCAACGACACACTCTAAAAACCACATAAAAGCGCCCAGCATAAGGTTGGCAGTTTCGGTAGAAACCTCACCCACTTGGCGAAACTCATCCAAAGGATTGCTCCATTCCAACAAATTGAGTCCGAGGAAAAACCAGCTATTGGCCTCACCGATACTTAGTTCCACCGCAACCACCAGTAATAATAAGGCTAGTACTCCAAACATTTTGGATGACATCAACACGCTGATATCAAATTGTTTATCACGCATATCCGGCTCCTATTCTTATCCATGTCGCAGCAGGTTTCGTCATTCACCTTGATCACTGCGCTGTTAAATTCATCAGATTGGTTGTTTAATAATTTACGAATATCGGTCATCAATGAATTCTGACCTGTTCGGCGTGATTAAAGGGATCAACACTTGAAATAACCCACTCATCTCCGGCTTTGCCACCATCAAGCACTTCGACTTGGCTCAGGCTAGTACTGCCGAGCTTAACCTCACGACGACTGGCTAAATCGCCCTCGATTTGATAAGCCACATTACCCCCACCGCTGGTCATAAAGGCGCCGCGTTTTACCATAAGAACATTAGGTCTGTGCTCTAATAACACTCGGGCCGAGATGCGTTGATTCTGGCGCAGTGTTAGGCTGTCGCTTTGGTCAAATTGCACTCTTGCGGTCACTTCACGGTTACGCACTTCTGGGGAAATTGACGATAACTTGCCCATTAACTTAATACTGCCAAAACTCAACTCGACTTCCATGCCTAAACCCAGATCATCCGCATAGGATTCAGGCACGGCTAACTCAGCCTCATAGGCGCTTAAATCCACAACAGTTAAAATCGGTTGGTTAGCGCTAAGACGGGTTTTCTGCTCGGTAATCCAGTTACCGATAATGCCGTTAACAGGTGCAATAATATTCAAGGCATCGACTTGACGTTCTAATTCACGCACCGCGAGAGTTTGACGCTCAACTTCTAGGGCTTTGTTTTTAATTTCAAAGGTTAACGTATCTTTCGTTAACGCCACTTCTTGCTCGGCATGCTTAAACTTCAGCTTGGCTTTGTGTAAATCATCTTTGCCCTTTTCATAATCAATCTGGCCAATAAGCTGACTTTGAATCAGCTCCTCTCCGCGTCGGCTTTCCCTATCCGCCGCTTCAAGATCGACCGTTGCGATATCTAAGGTTTGATAAGCTTGTAATTGATCGCGTCGTGCATCCAACTTAGCGCGCTCTAATGCACTCTCCATGCCCGCTAATACGGACTTGGCTTGCGCTAGCTGATTAGTGAGTCTTGGACTATCGAGTTTGGCGACCACATCGCCCTTATTAACAGTATCGCCAGGATTGCTGAGCAGAGTCACAGTACCTTCCTCTGTGCTATACAAAATAGGCGCATTGGCCGCCACGATTTTACCTGTGGTCGCCACATCGCGGGTTAACGTTCCAACGAAGAGTTTTGCGGTAGTGATGTCGCTGCGGCTTAAGGATTTGCTCACGCTATCAGTGCCCAAGCTCGCCCAAACTAAGGCGCTGACTAATAAGGCGCAACCGCCAATGATCAGCGGTAACTTAAGACGTTTAGAGGTAGATGGCACAAGTACTGTATCTTGGCCGCTAGTATCTTTAATCATGGCTTTACTCGCTTCCCTGTTGGAATCATCAGTGCCGGAACGCAATCAACGGACACTATTGGAAATCTATACCACAGAGATAGCAAAGCCTATGCCAAATAGTTAAACACATTATTATTCAAAACTTTAAATTAAAATTATTGATAGAAGTGTCCGCGGACACTGGGGTTTAAATCGAAAAGTGTCCGCAGCAGATTAATCAAAAGTGTCCGATGCTAAAAACAGCGATATAGCGCGAGCCATGCTGCTAAGCGTTTCAATTACATGTCCTAACAGATTTATTGGCCGAAACTACCGAGTTTCCCTTTACAGTAAAATCCTTGCCACATAAGATCCTGCCACCCTCGCAGCAAAAACGATCAAAAGACCAAACCCTATGACTACAATAACAATCACTCGCCCAGACGACTGGCATATTCATTTAAGAGACGGCGCCCAGCTTAAAGATACAGTGCGCGATATCAGCCGCTATATGGGCCGCGCCATCGTCATGCCAAACTTAGTGCCCCCCGCTATCGATACTGAAACCGCACTGGCCTATTACGATCGCATTAAAGCGCAGGTGCCCGCGGGCTCACAATTCGAACCTTTGATGGTGTTGTATTTAACCGACAAAACCAGCCCAGATGAAATCCGCAAGGCTAAAGCTTCGGGTAAAATTGTTGCCGCTAAACTCTACCCAGCGGGCGCGACGACTAACTCAGATTCCGGCGTAACCGATGTTAAAAACATCTATCCCGTACTCCAAGCCATGCAAGAAGTCGGTATGCTGTTTTTAGTCCACGGTGAAGTCACAGATTCAGCTATTGATATTTTCGACCGCGAGCGTGTCTTTATTGAAAATATCCTCAGTAAAATTGTCGCCGATTTCCCAGCGCTTAAAATCGTGCTTGAGCATATCACCACCAAAGATGCAGTCGATTTTGTCACTCAAGCCTCAGACAATGTGGCCGCGACTATCACGGCCCACCATTTGCTGTATAACCGTAACCACATGTTGGCTGGCGGTATTCGTCCGCATTTTTACTGCCTGCCAATTTTAAAACGCAACACCCACCAGCAGGCGTTGTTAGGTGCAGCGGCAAGCGGCAGCAAGAAGTTTTTCCTCGGTACAGATTCAGCGCCACACGCCAAGGATAAGAAAGAAGCGGCCTGTGGCTGCGCGGGTTCCTACACTGCTCATGCTGCCATAGAGCTGTATGCCGAAGCCTTCGAGTCGGTCAATGCGCTGGATAAACTCGAAGCGTTCGCAAGCTTTAACGGCCCAGACTTTTACCATCTACCACGTAATACCGATACCATCACGCTGGTCAAAAAGTCATGGGATGTCCCCGCCACTTACCCGCTTGGCGATACTAACGTAGTGCCTATTCGTGCTGGAGAAGCCATTGATTGGCAAGTTGAGTAAGCCTTAAGTCTTTAACATCAAGTCGCCTACGGGCGACTTTTTTATCAGATTTTGATTTTTAATCAACAATCGGTCAGTATCCTGCGCTTAGAATACGGCCCTTACTTATCACCTTTTAAGAGAAAATCAGTATGCCCACAAGGATGTTATTCTCCGTTTTATCTTCAAGCCTGTTGCTGACCGCCACGATCTCTTTGCCGACCTTTGCGGCCAATGAACTCACAGGGATCTGGCAGGGACAGTTAGGTAAAAGCAAGGTCAGAATTTGTTTTAATCAATATGGAACCGGCAGTTATTACTATCAACGCTACTTAACGCCGATAAGACTCGAGCAGCAAGATGAACTGTGGAAAGAAGAAGGCAATACAGGAAATTGGCAGTTTGATAGTGTCACGCCACAAAAACTGAGCGGCCATTGGTTTAAAGATACCGCGAGTAAATCGTTACCAGTGCAACTTGAGCGAGAAATCAGCCCAGATAAGGTCGAGGATTGTGGTGCCGATGCTTACAATCTACCGCTAGAAACCACGCCAAAACTCAGCCGAGGTAAATGGCAAAGCTACGAAAATATTGAGTATCGCCCGCTGACTTTTGGCACAGATGTAGGTATCGAATTTAAAGGCCCACAAACGGGTATATTGGCAATTAATCAATGGCTTGAACATAAGCTCACCGATGAAGTCCAACTAGCACAAACCTTTGACACTCGCCGCAGAATGCTGGCACAAATGGGCAGTTTTGTAACTGACGAAACCTTTGCCGAACCGATTTTTATTAATCAGCATTGGCTCAGTGTGCGCCTATATCGCTGGGCTGCAGGTTATGGCGCCAATGGTATCAGCCAAGAATTTGTGAGTTTCTCCCTTACCGACGGCAAACCTTTCCACCCGTGGCAGTGGTTTCTCGCCGATACGCAACCACGAAGTATGCTCGTGGGTATGAGTCATCCTTTACCCCCAGCATTAAGAGACAAATTGTTTACTGGCAAAGCACCGGACGCAGAATGCCCCACATCAGACGGCTCGGGATATTACCAGCTCACCCTTGAGCCAAAGGGGATCAAATTCTGGGAAACGCCCCGCGGCGATGGCTGTGAAAATGAGTTTATCCTCAGCCCGCAAGAAGCCATGCCCTATGCCACCCAATGGGGGAAAATACAGCTTAAGCTATTGGAATAGTGTACTTAACTGAGAAAATATTAGAGGGAAAGAAAGCAGTCATGGCGATGATAGTAGCGCGACGACAAGCGCTCTTTCCCTCCCTACACAGCAATGCATTTCGAGATAATTCATTTCAGTAAGGAATCATCTTTGAGCAATTTAACCGCAAAAATAGCGACACCCGAAGCCTTAGTGCAAGCTCAGCTTGAAGCATAATATTTGAGCAAGGAGTGCCTACTACCTTGAAAAACACCGATGGTAGGTGTGAGAGCATTGAGAATTATAGATAAAAAAGGAGTTATCGATGAAGGAAATAGATTTTAATCAATTGCAAAATATAAATGGGATCTATTATGAAATAGATACACAAATACCTTTTACTGGGAAAAGTAAAAGGTATTATAAAAGTGATGATTGTGACGGATATAGGGAAATAACTTATAGAAATGGTCTAGAAGACGGTTCTTTTAAAACATATGATGAAGATGGTTTGCTATTGTTCGAAGGATCTTATAAAAATGGGTTGGAAGAAGGCCCTTACAAAAAATATTATGAAAATGGCGGAGTGGAGAAGGAAGGAAGTTATAGAAATGGATTAGAAGAAGGCCCTTACAAGATATTTTATAAAAATGGCGCTGTAAGGCTTGTAGGGAATTATAATAATGGATTAGAAGATGGTCCTTATAATAGATATTATGAAAGTGGGAGGATATTGAGAAAAGGAACTAAGAAAAATGGACTTCCAGAAGGAATTTGTGAATCATATTATGAAAATGGTCAATTGTGGGGAGTGGTTTTCTGTAAGGATGGTAAGCAGGAAGGCCTTTCTAGATATTATTATGAAAGTGGTCAGTTGTGGTGGGAGATGACGTATAAAAGTGGTTTGGAAAATGGCCACTCTATACATTATTATGAAAATGGAAAGGTCAATTGTGATGCAATTATTGAAAATAATCTAAAAGAAGGTCCATATAAGCGATATTATGAAAGTGGTCAATTGATGGAGGAAGGGACTTATAAAAATGACTTATTAGAAGGAGTCCTTAAAAGCTATTGTGACGATGGGCAATTAGCATCTGAAGAGATTTATAAAGATGGTCAATTAATCATGGTAAAAAATAAATAAAATTTAAATCTGCAATTCACTGAACCAGACTTATCTCGTCTGGTTCCCAGGGTAATCGCGTAAATGTTCATATTTTGTCCGCCTTGGCAAGCCCAGCCATTAATATCTTTTCAAGAAATGCGGTTTTCATCCAAGCTCGATTTCTTTTGGTCACTAGACTCGACTTGCTCGGCTATGCATTGAGCATATAAGCGAAAGTCAGGACTCCCATAACTCTTTTCTGCTTTATTATCAATATTATCAAGACATCCATTGTTCATAGCCTGTACCTTAAGCATCTAAATGTGCCCATATCACCTCTAAGCTATTGTCGTGCTTTGTTTTTGACTGCTTGCTGCGATAACATTTGGTGGTAATAAATTCTATTGCCCAACTCAGATCGGCCTTGAACTGCGTATTACCACGCATGGCAGTAAAAAAAGCGGACAGCCATGAATTTTTTAAGAATCAACCATCTGACATACAAAGGGATTAACCCAAATTAAGCACCATCATGGAAGTGACAGTCCGTGGCATGGTCGCTTATTCACATACATGTGATCGCGAGATTAGTATGTCCTATATAGCAGATGCCACGTTCGAGCATCCAGGGACGGGCTTGCTGCGTGTCACTGGAATGATAGTGCTTAATGGATATGGGAATTAAAGCTCCAGCAATATTTACAAACACACAAAGGATTAAGTTGGCATCCAAACTAAACTGCGGACAAAACTGAGTATTCATGATCTCACGCTGCGGTAGATAGCATTAACTCACCAAAAGATTTTTTGTTTACGAAAAAGTCTTAACCAAACATATCCTCATTGATCAAAATAGGCTGAAAGAGCAAAATGCGCCTCTTGAAGCTGTATGCCAATTCGACTAACGCTCCTGTGTCTATGGCAAAATTAAATGTGTTGATTATGTGAAGGTAGGTGCAATGGATAGCTCAATATTAGTTTTTGATTCAGGTTCAGGTGGACTGACTGTCGCGGCCGAAATAAAAAAGAGAATCCCCAACATACGGCTGAGTTACGTCTCTGACGCTGGCTTTTTCCCGTACGGAAAAAAGCCGCACGATATACTTAAAAAGCGAATTTTAGATGTTATATCCAAAGCAAGCTCACTGACTCAACCCGATATCATCGTTATCGCCTGCAATACAGCGAGTACCATTGCGCTAGACTTACTTCGTGCTGAACTCAATATACCTATTGTCGGCGTTGTCCCTGCGATAAAACCTGCCGCTTCGTTATCAAAATCAAAGGTAGTGGTGGTACTTGGCACTCACACCACAGTGAACTCAGCTTATGTGAAGATGCTGATCACTAATTTCGCCACAGAATGTAAGGTTTTAGTAGAAGACTCTGAAGTGCTGGTTCTCGCCTCAGAGCAAAAACTTCTCGGCAATGGGTTTGATCCCGACATTGTAACCCAGGAAATTCAGCGTATTTTTAGCAAACCCGATGCGTTTAATACCGATGTATTAGTGCTGGCTTGTACTCACTTTCCACTTATCAATGCAGAAATCAAAAATGCCCTTCCCCACCACTTTACCGTCATTGATTCTGGATTAGCCATTGCTAATCGAACGCACTCATTATTAAAAATCGAACACCAAACGTGTAGCCCGATACTCGATCCAGAAATAACGTTTTACACCACTGGGAATGTAGATTCAGAACAAGCGAAACAAAGCAAAATTGAAGCACTGCTTCAGTGCTCTATTAAATTTAAGCAGCTGTTATTGTAATATTTTTAGCTCATTTTCTTTTAAAACCCGTTTTCAAAGAAATCTAAATGATTACCCTAAAAGACACCCGTGAAATAAATGCTATATCGCATCGCTGATTGTTAAACATTAGATCTTAACAGGCCGCTATTGCGGCCTTTTTTGTATCAGCTACTTCCTGAAGTGCTTGTCTTCGCATAAAATTCGGCCCGTTTACTGGTGCGCATGAGGCGCAAGTTATCGGTGTAAAAGGTGTAGTTAAATGGAACTTTCGATTCGCAGTTTATTCACTGCAGCGGGCATGATGTTGTTATCCTCTTTAACGGTTATTCCTGCGGCAAGCGCTGCGGGCAAAGCCGTCCATCCCACTGTCGATTTACCGAATGGCCAATGGCTTAATTTTCACCAAAAAGACAATCAAGTGTGGAGCGAAATGTCCGACGGCGATGCGCCCGGGGTACATCTTGATGATTATGGTGCGGCTGAAATTGTGGCCGTTTTTTACTATGACTTTGATAAGGGTGGCGACAAAGAAGTCGTGGTCATGCTTAAAGATACTGATGGTCAGCATTTACGGGGTTATGGTTTTGAGGATTCAAAGCTCACTAAGCTACCACACCTTCAAGTTATGCTGGATGAAGTCGCCCCGACGTTATCGTCATTTACCGTCAGCGACACCCGCAAAGTGTTAAACCAAATTCCGCCACAGCAATATCGCATGACCTATGATGTTGAGGCGATTGAAGATCCCGCCATTAAAGCGATTATCGATGGTTCAACCAAGCTCAAACCAACCTTAATCGGCTATCGCAATGCTAAAGGTTTACCCGCCGATGTGAAAACCGCGGACGAATATAAATTACGTTATCCCCTCACCCGCAAAGATAAAGATGCCCAAGGCCGCGAGCATCAATACAGTTTAGTGACCCACTTTTATCGCAATGATTATCGCGAACAACAGGGCAGTTTTGTGTTGGTGAGCGTTGTCTTTGAAGCCGATGATGTGGACTGGCTAAACAGCGGTGAGGGTGAGATCCCAAAAACGGGCCCAGCTTATGATTATATGAATCTCGGTGGATCTTGGGCTGGACTTGCGCTTGAAAGTCATTATGCCCAAGGTGTGCTCGATGGCCCCTATATCGCCTACGATAACCGTAATGCCAATATCATGTTGAATGGTCAGTACAAACAAGGCAAAAAAGTCGGTAAATGGATGGAGGCTGACGGCCAAACAAGCTATTGGGAAGGTGAATATCTTGACAGTAAAAAGCAAGGTAAATGGATTGCACAGTCCATGTTCGATGAGGTAGATAACTACGGTTTTGCCCATTACAACCAAGGAGTACTCGATGGCCCCTATGAAATCTATGAGCCCGAATATGGCGCAGACACAGGGGATAAGCGATTGTCTGAAAAAGGCATTTATCGCAACGGCGTCAAAGACGGTGAATGGCTTGAGAGCAATGGCAATAAAGGTCACTATCAAAACGGCATTAAACAAGGCCATTGGGTAGATAAAGTCTCGCTTGGCGAATACCGCAACTATGTGGGTAACGGGGCTTACCTTGATGGCAAGCGCACTGGCCCTTGGGTATTTAAAACTGACAAGAAATCACGGATCGAAGTGACTTATCTCAATGGATTACGCGAAGGTGAAGAAAAACTAATCAGCGATGAAAATGTACTCTTTGCCAATAAGCATTATAAGCAGGGCCTGCTCGATGGTCAGAGTATTTGGTACTCAGCACAAGATGTAGTTAGCGGCATTAGACACTATCGCAAAGGTGAATACCATGGCATGCAGGCGATATTGGATCCTAACCATAATCACCGGCTTATGGAGTTAAGTCATTATGAATATGACGAAACCTTGCCCGTCAAGCCCTCTCAGGACGAGTGCATAATGCGAGAAAATCCCTATAGCAATGACTGTAAGGACATACTAAATCCCCCCTTTAGAAATACGCCATCGATTAAGCATGGGGAACAATATTATTATGATAGTAAAGGAAAATTATACAAATTTTCTGACTACCATCATGGCAACCTCATCAAAGAATATGAATTCGATGAAGAGGGGCATGTCCAAAAGTTGCAAAATAATGAACAGGGGCAAGACAGTCAAATCAGCATCCGCTATAAGAAGGATGGCGGTTATTCACTGTCCAACTACAGCGACAATGAGCAACGTGGCTGGACATATGAAATCGATAACAAGGAGCGATTACTGTCCCTGAAGTATTACCACGATGGTGAGAAAAAGGGGTTTACCATCCGCTATAACACAGATGGAAGTTATGCGATTACAGAAAGGTAAACATTAATATCGAACATCAGGCACTGCTTATCCTTTTATCCTAATAGTTAACTCAAGACCTTGAAGACAATTACCAGCAAAAAGGTAAAGTTTAAAATTGGGATATAGGGTAATGCAGATGCCCTTGATTAAATTGACCGATATAAGCCTAATTTAAGTGCGCTTTATTCAGGCTAAGTAAAAATGGTTATTTTACCAATCACTTAGTTTGTTCTTGTTAATAAATGTAATGGCGCGTCATCACTTAAATAAATATCATCCACCAGATATAGCTTATTAGGGTCTGTTGATCTTTGCTGTACAAATGTTGTTCAGCAATATATCGGCAGCCACATTAACATAAACGCCAGTGACACCATACTGGCGTAATTTCTTGCTAGCTTGTCATATCTTGTTGATATTGCTCGATAGTGCTTAATTCTTCCAAAAGCATTCTCCACTAAATGTCGATACCGATATAAGCACCAATCGACTCTTTCTTGAGGTGTATTCTTATAGCGGCGCCTTGGAATAACAGATTTCCCGC